>PADE01000035.1 GCA_002702965.1 Planctomycetaceae bacterium | reverse complement strand
CGGGAAACAACCAGCGGCGGACCCCGCCACTGCTCACAGCTTAAAGGAAATGTGGCACCGCTCCACAACAAGCCGGGCGGCCGCCGCGCTACCCTGGCGAGATCGCGGACCGTCCTTCGCGCAGCAGGTATTTTTGGATCTTACCGGTTGCCGTCTTGGGTAGTTCGGCGAGAAATGACACGCCGCGCGGCGCTTTGAAGTGCGCCAGCTGGTCGCGCACGAACTGGATCAACTCCTCCGCGCTGACCGAGGCGCCGGGCCTGACGACGACGAAGGCTTGAGGTGTCTCACCCCAATGTGGGTCGGGGATGCCAACCACGGCCGCCTCCTGAACCGCCGGATGTCGCATTAGCGTTCCCTCCACTTCGACCGACGAGATGTTCTCGCCGCCGCTGATGATGACATCTTTGAAACGATCGCGGATCTCGACGTATCCGTCGGGATGGACCACAGCCGCGTCGCCGCTATGAAACCAGCCCCCCCGCATGGCTTCCGCGGTCGCGTCCGGGTCCTGGTAATACCCCTCCATGACCACGTTGCCGCGCACCACAATTTCTCCCAAGCTCTGTCCGTCATGGGGTACTTCGCGGTGGTCTTCGTCGACGACCAGGAGTTCTCCGCTGGTGATCAGCTCGACACCTTGTCTGGCTTTGATCACTGCCCGCTCCGCCGGGCTGAGCGATGCGTGGTCCGGTCTCGGTTCGCAGACCGTGATGAACGGCGCTGTCTCGGTCAGACCGTAGACTTGCGTCAGTTCCCAGCCCAATTCCTCTTCGACGCGCTGAATGGTGGCGGCTGCTGGCGGCGCGCCGGCGGTGAGGAGTCGCACACCCCGTCTGGCAGAGCGCCGCGCTTCGGGAGAGGCGTTGGCCAGAGAGATCAGTACCGTTGGGGCCGCGCACAGCATCGAAATCGACTCTTCGCCGATCACTTCAAAGGTCTCATCGGGGTCGATCTTGCGGAGGCAGACATGGGTCGCACCAACGGCGGTTACGATCCACACATAGGTCCAGCCGTTGGCATGAAACATGGGGAGCGTCCACAGGTAGCGATCCGAGCAGGTCAGCGGATGGTGGATCAACGTTCCCACGATGTTCATGGTGGCGTTGCGGTGGGTGATCATAACCCCTTTGGGTTGAGCGGTGGTTCCGCTGGTGTAGTTGATCGCCAGCAGATCCCGCTCACCGATTTCAGGTCGCTGGAACTCGGGCCGCTGATCGGCTAATGTCTGTTCATAGTCGATCCACCCCTCGCCGGAACCCTCTAGCGCAACGAAGTGTTCAACACCGGTCAGTTCGTCGCGGACCTGGTCGATGGACGCGAGATAATCCTCGTGTGCGCACACGATGCAGGCGCCGCTGTGGTTAATGATGTAGGCAAAATCTGCGCCGGTTAACCGGTAGTTGATAGGGACGACCACGGCTCCGATTTGTGGGATCGCATAAAAGGACTCGAGTTGGGCGTGCGTGTTCGGAGCGATGTAAGCGACCCGGTCACCGGGGCGCACCCCCCAACGCTGTAGGGCCGCCGACCAGCGGTCACAGCGGTCGAAGAACTGCGCGTAACTCAGCCGCAGATCGCCGTCGACCACCGCCTCGCGGTCTGGATAAAGGCGCCGAGCACGCCGCATGAATTCCAGGGGAGTCAAGGGGATTTCCACAGCGTGGTCTCCACGGTCAAAGGTGCGCTACGTCGGTGTTGGTCGGTTCAGTTCGCGAGTTGCCGGGCTGGGGGTTGTTCAACAGCGGGTCAAAAGTCGAGCACTTTCCAGCCCGCCTCGGTCTTCACAAGTCGGAGCTCTTCGGCACGTCGCTTGAATTGGACTTTGACAGTCGCGGTCTGTTTGGTTGCGTCGATCGTCTCTTCACCGACGGTGGCGTCCTGGGCGAATTCCTTGAACTCGTCGATCTGCTTTGCGGTCGCCTCGCCGGAACGAAAAGCCTGAAATTCCTTGGGAGCGTCCTCGGCGAAACAGGAACCCAGCAACACAGCGTCACCCGCTTGGGCGGCGGTGAGCATGGTCGACACCGCTTTGGTGGGCGTCGCGAAGGTCTCCGAGGTGGAGGGATTTGCGTCGGTCTCGGTCTCAGTGGTCTGGGGCTCGGCGGTTGGCGTTTGCGTGGTCTCGGTGGGTGCAGCCGTGTCCGATTTGGTTGTGACGGCACCCGGCGCGACTACGATCGGACTGGAAGCCGAGCCAGGTCCCGTCGGTTCGGTGTTTGGCTCACTACAACCGCAGACGAGCAGCCCGGCGATGTACAGAGAGGTGGTGAAACGGTGGTAGAACATGGTAGGCGTCTTTAGTTCGGTCCAGTCTGATGGGGTCAACCGAGTGTCTTTCCGAGCGGTCGGGATTATACCAACCACGGAGACGCCGCGCGCTGCCACGCAGGAATGGGGTGCGGTCAGCGAGTCGCGACCCCCCGAGAAATCAAAGAGGTTCGTGACGAACTTCGCCCGTCCGTTCTCCCAGGTTGCCGTATCGGTGGTATTGGTTGGAGATGCTCTGCTCCTGGACGTAGTTCAGCAGTTCGATCCGTCCGGTGTGGTAGACAGGCGCCGCGGCGACGAAAAACCCCGTCTCGGCGGCCGTTCTCTGGACGATTTCCGGGACCCGGTCGCGCGCCGCATAGCGGATTCGATCGGTCTGCTGTTGGCGGATCGTGGCGACCAGCGTTTCGTCGGACTCGTCCACAAACTCGATCGAGCCACCCCATGGCTCGGTCCGCTCGTCGAGCCAGTCGACGTCGGCCCGGGATGTGGACAGCGGCAGACTGACGGTGATCCGACAACCGACGGCCGCCGCGGCTGCCACCCGGGCGAGCAGTTCGAAAAGCGTATCGCCGGGGGCGATACGAATCCTTAGCTCTCGAATCGGCAGATACCGGCGAATGTTGTCCTCGCCGAGTCGCCGCGCATGATCGTGTGTGGTGAGAAACTCCGCACCAGCGGCCTCGTCGTAGCTGCTGATTGCCGCGGCCAATCGCTGGAGATCGGCGGGATCAGCACCCACTGGTCCGCGCCGTTGGTCGAGTAGATCTGCGCGCAGACAGCGCAATCGCTCGTTGGCGATCTCGCTCGAAGTCGGTCGTGGAAGGGTTTCACGAAAGTGCATGAACTGCATGGGGTAATTGGGGCCGCCCGCTTTGATTCCCGGACCGACGGCGCTGTTTCCCATGCCGCCGAATGGTTGCCGCAGCACCACCGCACCGGTGGTGCTGCGATTGATATACAGGTTGCCGGCTCGGACGTGGTCCTGCCATTGTTCCACCTCGCGGTGATCGAGGCTCTCCAGGCCCGCCGTGAGGCCGTAACCGGTGGCGTTCACAAGCGCGATCGCCTCTTCGAGTCTGCGGAACTTCATCACGCCCAGCAGGGGTCCGAAGAACTCTGTGGTGTGGGTGACGCTTCCAGGTGAGACGTTCCATTTGACCCCGGGCGACACCAATTGGGGGTTGGCGTGATGCTGCCGGGGGAGCAGCGCCCAGGATTCGTCAGGTTCGAGCTCCTTAAGACCGCGCTGTAGGATTTCTCCGGGTGGTCGGATCAGCGGTCCGATGCGAGTGGTCCGCTGCCAGGCGGAGCCAACCGGCAGGCTTTGGATTGCGTCGCAGAGCGCNGCGCGGAATTCTGGATCATCAAACACCTCTTCCTCGAGTAGNAACAACGAGGTCGCCGAGCACTTCTGGCCACTGTGGCCGAAGGCCGAATGCACGACGTTCTTGATCGCCTGGTCGCGGTCGGCCAAGGCGGTGACGATGGTCGCGTTTTTCCCACCCGTTTCTGCGAACAACGAAAGTGATCCTGGAACTGCCAACAGCTTCCGCGCCGTGGCGGTACTGCCGGTGAAGATCACGGCGTCGACGTCGGGGTGGGTCGCTAGTTGTTGCGCGTTCTCGTTGGTGCAGGGTGCAAATTGCAGCGATTGCTGAGAGACGCCTGCCCGCCAGAAACACTCACACAGCAGGTAACAGACGTGCGCGGTTTCCGGTGCGGGTTTGAGGACCACGGTGTTGCCTGACGCCAGCGCCGCCGTCACGCCGCCACAGGGGATCGCAATCGGAAAATTCCAGGGAGGGATAACGACAATCACTCCTTGTCCGGTCGCCTCCAATCCCGGCAACTGAGCAAAACACTCGGAGACGAGTGAGTAGAACTCCGCAAAATCAATCGCTTCACTCACCTCGGGATCGGATTCGGCGATCGTCTTTCCCGCTTCGGCGAGCGCGGCCCCGATCAGCGCCGCTCGTGATCGNCGGATTTCCTGAGCCGCGGCGCGTAGGATTGCGCGGCGCTGTCGGTAGGACTTGGTCCGCCAGTGATCGGTGTCCTCGACCGCGCAGGCGACGGCGCGGTCGAGGTCGTCGCGAGTGGCTTGCGCACAGCTGGTGACCACGACATCCGGTCGCGAGGGGTCGCAGCGCCGCAGCTGGGGGCGCCCGGTGAGGATTGTCTCGCCTGCGATTACGAGCGGGGTCGGGGCTGCCGCCGACCCCTGTTTCTCACGCCAGTCGCGGGTGATCTCGATGGCCCAGTCGACGTTCGCTCCCAGCGAGAAATCGGTATCCGGTTCGTTGACAAAACGGTCCAGTACCTCAGCGAAGGTAACGCTCGGCGCGGTGGGCACGTCGACCGCCACCGGTTGTTCGGGAGGGAGTTGACGGTTTTGTGTGCGCCGTGACTGCGCTGGTAGCCGAGGGACTTCCTGGAAAGAGGCCACGAAAGCGGCTGCCAACCGCTCCCAATCTTCGCTTCCCGGAGTGAGCGCAAAGGCGTAACGCAGAAAGTTCTCGGCGCCGGTGTTTTCGTCGAGTCGACGGACCAGGTAGCCGATCGCGTGGATAAAGTCCCGTTGGTTACAGGCTGGCGCGTAGAGCAGGACATTGTTCGTCAAAGCGAAGAGCGCTCGCCGCTGCGGGTTCGCCATTCCCTCGAGCATTTCAAACTGCACATTTTCGAGTGCCTGGTTTTCTGCTGCCAGCACCAGGGCATAGCCGACGTCGAACAGGTTGTGCGAGGCCACGCCTAGACGGACCGCTCGGTGGCGGTCGGCGGTCAGGCCGAATTCGAGCATTCGCTTGAAGTTGGCATCGGTCTCGATCTTTCGTGTAAACGGTGCTTGGGGCCAGCCGCGGAGTGATGCCTCGACCCGTTCCATTTCCAGATTGGCGCCTTTGACGATCCTTAGAGTGATCGGTTGCCCCCCCTGCGCGACGCGCTGCTGGGCCCACTCGGTGAGTTGCTGTTGGATGAGGAAGGAATCGGGTAGGTAGGATTGCAGGACCATGCCCGCCGCTGACGATGCCAACCCATCGCGGTCCAGTGTCTGCATAAAGACCTCCGCGGTGAGCGACATGTCTCGGTATTCTTCCATGTCCAGGTAGACAAATTTAGGGACCGCTGTTCCATCACCGCGCGTAAACGTTCCGCGGGTCGCGGCGCGGTACAGGAGTTCCATCCGTTCGCACAATTCGGCGATGGTGTGTTCCCGAGCGAGCGAAGAGATCTGCGAATAGATGGTCGAGATTTTCACCGAGATGCACTCGAGATCGTCCAACTGAAGGGCTTGGAGGTAGAGGTTCAAGCGGCGTTCTGCCTCCTGCTCGCCCAGCAGCGATTCGCCGAGGTAATTGACATTCATGCGGATCCCCTGCTGACGTCTGCGTTGCAGATGGTCGGTCAGCATCTCGTGCTCAGCCGGTAGCACCACGTTCGCGGTTTCCTGCTGCATCTTCTCCTTGAACAGGGGAGCCGCCACGCCAGGGAGGTAAGCGCCGAAGGACTGAAAGCCCTTCAGCAACGTCCGCTCCAGGGGGCTGAAAAAACGGGGGATGCCCTGCGCATCGAGGATGTAGATCAACTGGTCAACCGTTCTCTCGGGCAGCAGCGTGCGAAACGCCTGGTCGGTCAATTTGACCAGTGTCGCACGGTCCTGGGGATTGCTAATCAAACGGTTCAGTTCTACCTGCTGGCGCCGTTCTTGCGGGGTCTGAAACTGCCGGGCCTGTTCCTGTAGATGCCGAGCGACTGCGAGCGCCTGTTGAATCCGCGGCGGTGCGTCTCCGGAACTCCGCGGACTCACTTCTCTCAGGAGGTCTGCGAGGTTCTCCAGAACGCTGGCGCCTATTTCACTCCGCTCGACTTGATCGGCCATGGTCGTTTTCGTGGTCCCGCGCGGGGGATTTCCTTGCGTGTAGGGTAAGCGGGGCGGGTCAGGCGTTCGTTTGGTCCTCCGATTCCAGTTCGAGATCGGGCCAGCGGTGGTTGCTGGGGTCGAGTAGTCGCCGCGGCGAGAAGTACTCGGCCGGGTAGTCGTCGATTTCATCGTCTCGGCCGAGAATGCGATTGACGACGCAGCGGGCCGCGTTAAAGGAGACCCCGCTTCCCGATCCGCACATTCCGGCGATGATGTAACGTCTTTTCTCGTCGCACCTTCCGACGATCGGGAACTCGTCGGGAGTGTAGCCGACGGTGCCGCTCCACTCGTTCTGAAGTTCCAGTTGGTACGGTCCGTAGCTGGCTTTCATTTCGCCGCCGATAAATTTGGTCAAGAACCGCGAGGGCCGATTGCGGCCGGCCTCGTTGTCGCGGACCCGTGAACCGCCCGATCCGAACAGGACCCGCTGACCGTAACGACCGGCGAACCACCACGCCCCGCTGATCCCGACGTGGGGACGCATCGCCGCAGGGCCGCCCTCACCGCTGGCGGCTTGCTCCTGGATCGGCAGGATCGCGTCGTGAAAAGCTCCTTGCAGCGCTGGGGTGTACGACTCTGTCGCCAGCACGACATGCCGGGCGGCGACGGTCCCACGGCTGGTTTCGACCCGGTAGTCGTCACCCGTGTCTGTGAGGCCCTTCACCCGCGTGCGGGTGAAGAGCTGCACACCCCCGTTTTGGAGCGCGTTTTCCAACAGGCACCAGACCCACTTGGCCGGATGCCAGGATGCGGCCGCGACCGAAAACCCGGCGTTGTGCTGTACCCGCATGCCGGTTCGGGTAAGCACCTCTTCTGGAGCGATGCTTGTCCAGTCGGCGTGCCCGCTGGTGGTGGCCAGTCGAACCGATTCGGAGAGCGCCTCCTGTTCAGCGGCTCCCCGTCTCTGGACCCAGCCGGCGCGCGCGTAGTCGCACTCAAAGGACTCCCGGCGGATGGTCTCTTCGATCAAGTCGGCGTTGCGGTAGGCGGCCCGACAGTAGCGGTCGGCAAATTGCTCCGCCAGTCGCAGTCGCTCAGGGCCGGTTAGATCGGGGCGAACTCGGTCGAGGTTTTGCCGGACCGTTTCCCGGACCATCATGAAATAACGGCCCATTACGACCAGTCCCTCGTTACGGCCGGAACTGCCGCTGGCTGGGTCGTCCATTTCCAGGATCACCAGAGAGCGACCGTCGGGACGGTGTTGTCCCCAGTGGTAGGCCAGAGCGGCCCCCGTGAAACCCGCCCCAATGACGACCGTGTCTGCGCGCGCGGGCAGCGTCTGTTGCGGATGTTCACGCCAGGGATGATTGGCGAGTGGGTTGTCGGCCAACAGCCACATCGGTGTCCGAGAGACACCCCTTGGAATGTGCAGATCGCGCAGTGCGTCGGGGATGACCACCCAGATTTGCCGCAGCGCCCAACCGATAAAACGACACCACCGAAGCGGCCAGGCCTGACCTCCGTAGCGCATGCGGACAAACGTCCCGGCCGCTTGAAAATCCGGTTTGCGCAGCTCGATCAGCAGCCGCGTGGCGACCCGGATGCGGGCCCATAGCGAGATGCCGGATTGTCGGGGTGGAGCCGGTTCGGGGGTCATCGGAACAACGGGGGGAGCGGGCGTGGGACAGGGCAGGGCAGGAAGCCCCTGCGGATCGCTGCGGGGAGCCCTTTGCGAACCGGGCAGGGGAAACTCCGCCAAGGCCTTACTCTTAGGTTTTCTCCAGGGAAAAATCAACCGCGCGGCGCCGGGTTGCAGCGCCCGTCGGACGAGTTGGTGATGGGACAAGCTGTTAGAATGTTCGCCAGGCGGGCGCGGTCCGTCGGATGGAGGAATTGACAGCGGGCGCCGCAGTGAATTGCATAGAGGACTTCGCAAACACGACTTACCGAGAAGGAGTCATCATGAAACGTCGACAGTTCTTGTCGTTGACCGGAACCACCACGGCGCTGGCCGGAGTTGCCGGGACCGCTCGGTTGCAGGCCACCGCTGAGGCGGCGGAGCCGAAGCGGGCGGTCAAGATGTACGTCGGTACTCAACGGGGACCAACCACGCCCGAGAGGCTGCAGTACTTCAAGCGGCACGGTGTCGATCATATTTGCGGTTATCCACCCAACCCGGGAGAACGCGGCTATTGGACGGTTGAAGATCTGGAAAAAACGCGTGATCTTTGCGAACAATACAAGATCACGCTCGATATGGTGGCGCTCCCTTTCTTGACTTCGTCGCACATCGACCGCGAGCGTCGCGGAGCGATCGTGCTCGGTAAGAGCCCCGAGCGCGATCGTGACATTGAGCACATCCAACGGATGACCGCGAACTGCGCGCAGGCGGGGATCCCCGCCTGGAAGTACAACATGAGCCTGNTGGGNGTCCCCCGCGTGCCGCGAACTCCCGGTCGCGGTGGTTCCAGCTACAGCACCTGGAAGTTGTCTCAGGCAGTGGCCGATCCACCGTTGACTCGCGCCGGGCGGGTGACCGCGGACATCGCCTGGGAACGGATCACGTATTTCTTAGAACGCGTGATTCCAGTCTGCAATGAATACAAGATTCGGGCAGCTTGCCATCCCCACGATCCGGGAATGCCGGCCGACGGTTTCCAGGGCATCAACCGTGTATTGGGAACGTTTGCTGGGTTAAAGAGATTCGTCTCGATCGCCGAGAGTCCCTACCACGGTTTGAATCTCTGCCTGGGAACGACCGCTGAGATGTTGCAGGATCCGGCTCGCGAAATCCACGAAGTGATTCGCTACTTCGGCCAGCGTCAAAAGATCTTCAATATTCACTTTCGCAATATTCGCGGACGGCGCGACGATTTTCAGGAGGTCTATCTCGACAACGGTGACATGAACATGGTCGAGGTCGCCAGGACACTCTACGAAGTGGACTACCCTTACATGGTGATGCCTGATCACGTGCCGCAGCACCCGGACGACCCCGGCGGCTGGCAGGCATTCGCCCACAGTTACGGCTACATCAAAGCCCTGCTGCAGTCGCTCCAGACACTCGGTTGAGCGTCGAGTTGGATCGAGCGACTCAGGTCGACATGGTGGGGTTTCGTCATCGGNTCGGCGNGCTGCGTCAACTCCAGGCGCGGCGAAAGAACCGCAGCGCGTTACCGTGGAGGATCCCGTCGATGTCGGAGGTGGATACGCCTCCTCGCTCGAGGACCGCAGGAAATCCCTGCAGGTCGGCGATCGTGTCGACGTCGGTGGGGGTCACCTCGGCGCCGAATCCCCCGTCCATGTCGGTGCCGATGGCGATGTTGTCGAGCGACCCGCCCGCCAGGTCCGCGATGCGTTCGACATGGGGCAGGAGACCTTCCATGCCGTATTTTGAATCCCACGAATGGCGCGCCGGACGCGTTTCCCACTGGATGTCAGGATCGATGAAGAACTGGCAAAAGACCAACCCGATGATCCCGCCACGGCGGATCAGTTCGCGGATCATGTCGTCGGTCAAGTGGCGTTGGCCGGGCACGATCGACCGGCAGGTACAATGCGACGCCATGATCGGACCGTCCCACAAGTCGAACGATTCCCAGACCGCCTGGTCCGCCATATGGGTGATGTCGAGGATCATCCCGGCTTGTCGCATCGCCTCGTAGAGCGGTTTGGCGGGAGGTTTCAGACCCCCCTCGGTAAAGGTTCCATGGATGTAGGTGTTGTGACCGAAATGGGCGGGTCCCACGACGCGCAGCCCAGCATCCCACCACCAGCCGACGTCATTTGCGTCGATGATCGGGTCGGCGCTTTCCATTGAGAGGATGTGGTAGATCGGGGTGCGATCGGTGGGGTTCTGCCAAGCCTCGACCGCTTCGTCGAGATCCGCCACGCCGTGGACCGGCTTGATGTCACCGCGCCGGGTCATCGCCTGGTAGTAGGCCAGGTGCCCGCGGCCAATCGCCATCGCCTGTTCCTGGGTCCGCATACCGTCGCGGCGGCTCTCGAGATAGCGAGGTTCGATGCGCGACATGATCGTGCTCAGCATCAGTCCCACACTGCCGCGTCGCATCTCTGGAAAGGTCACCGTACAAAATCCGGTATCGAATCCCGCTGCGACCTGCGGGATGTCTTGCTCTTCCTGCTGGCGGACCTCGGCAGCGGTCTGTGTCAGGTCGCGGTTCCAGAACAACGCGTCCCAGGCCAGGTCCAGGTGCAAATCGACGATCAGTGGTTGTGCCACGGCTGCGGTTCCATCAATGGGTGGGGGGCGATTTCGTACGGCGCGAGCGCGGGCGAACCGCCGATTCTAGTCCAAGTCGGTTCGTCGTGNGCACCCGGTCAACGGCTNTGTTTCCAGCTTTTCCACATCAGCTGGTGGATCTTGTTGCGCAGTCCCTGTGGCCATAATTCCGGGTGCGGCTGTAGGAGTGTGCCGTGGTCTCGCCCTTCCACGAATACGACCTGCGCGTCGCTTTCCAGTTCCATCAGCTCGGCGTGAAGCAGTTTCAAGGCGCCCTCCAGCCGGAAGGTGTCGAGCGTACCCATATAGATCTGCAGCTTGCCGCGCAGCTTGGGTTCCAGCCGTTTCCAGTTCCGTTTGAGAACCAGCCGGATGTCGTACTTTTCCCAGGCCTTGGCGACCACCGGGTCGATCTTCCCCGTTTTGCGATCGAACAGCTCCTGGGGCCGCCCCGATTCGCCGCGCGGGCTGAACACTGCGTCGAAGCTGGCGAACTGTCCACCGTAATCGCTTTTAGCGATTTCCGTCTTGACGTAATCCTGGATCGAGAGGACGAACTTGCCTCTCCGCCGCATCAGCTGGATCTGGTTCCCGTCTGGATCGTGGTAGGCGTTGTCGAAGCGATAGACATCGACACCCGTAAAGTCGCGAAAGTCGACCGGGTCTGGGGCGGTCGACCAGGTGCCGCCGAAAAAGTCGGGGTAGGTGATTTGCAGCCAGAGACTGCTCCAACCGCCGCTGGAGTGTCCGGTGAGAAACCGGCCGGTCGGTACCGCGGCGGCCTGGAATTTTCTTTCCAGCGCCGGGACGAGCTCTTCGAGCAGCGCCTGGCCCCAGGGTCCGTTGTTAACCGAATCGGCGAACTCATGGTGTCCCAGCGGGAACTGCGCGTTGAGGAAGGCGTAGATCATCGGCGGCCGCTGGCCGGCGGTGATCTGTTCCCGGAGNCTGGGGCCGGCCCGCCAGGCGATACGGTGGGAACCGCCAAATCCGTGGATGCTGTAGCAGACCGGGGTNCCACTGGCATCGCGTTTTTCCTCGGGTGGGAGAACCACGCCNGCCTCCAGGTACATNGGTCGTCCCCAGAAAGCGGTTAGCAAAGGAGACGGAATGCGCAGCTGATGAACGCCTTCGACATCGGCGGGCGGGTCCTGGGCAACAACCGCCGCGCTGCGCGATCCGTCCGCGAATAACAGCCCACTAATCAGCAGGGCAAACAGAACACCGTGCAGTTTTTTCGGGTTCATCGGTCGAATTTCCTGAGAAGTGGAACGAGCGAGCAGTTTGGTCGGGGACGGCTGGCTCGTGGCTGCTTGAAATCGGGTCGTCAGTAACCCTGCTGAACCGACGTACTCACCAGTCGAGGAGCGACGCGCGTCAGCACTTTTCCGTCCGGGTGATAGACAATGGCTGTGACATGGTGGCCACCGGGAGGTGCCAGGTCGTTGGGCCAGCTGGCAACGGCGCGGCCGAAATGTCCCTGCTTCTGGATGATCTCTTTGGTGGCGGGGAAGACGCCCAGCTCGCGACCGTCCAGATCGGTTAACCGAAAGACGATTTTACCGATCAGCTGCCCGTGGTTCGGGGGGAGCGAGATCAGTCCATGGGCGCGCGCTCTCACCGCCTGGCCCCAGGCGGTGTCGCAGCGCATCGGCATCAGCACCGGACCGCAGACGCCCCAGTCTTCACGCCGCAGGCGATCGACCAGCTGAACCCGCGCCAGACTGGCCGGTTGTTGAACCGACAGCGGGGAGCCGTAGGCGAAGAAGCGGTCGACGCGGGATGCGCCGTCGGAGTAACACAACTCGGCATCGACCCCGATCACCTCGTCGCGACGGGGGGCAAAGTTGGGGAAATTTTTCCAGGGAAGTTTGAACTCGACTTCCATGCCGTGCTCTGTGCGCCGCGCGCCGACTTGGATGCCCAGTTTGGGAATTGCCTCCAGGTAGCCGGGTCGCAAGCAGAAGCGGGGCTTGACTTCGGTCCCTGTCAGCCCGACCCAATAGCAGTGGAGCGAGCCGTCGTTGGTCCAGCGGGTCGAGCGAAACGCGGCCCCCCGCCGGGTATCGAAATACCACTCCACTCCNTCGCCCAACCAGAGGCGATCATCCGGGGCCGGATTCGCCGGCTGTTCGTCCAGAGTACGCAGTCCGGCGTAAAAGGCTTCGTCGTCCCAGAGGTAGAAGAATTGCGCGGGGCGGTTCTTTTGGTTGGGGTGAAAGTAGTTGATCGGCGTGCAAAAGGCCTGGTCGAACTCAGACAGGTCGCCGTCGATCACCATTTCTTGTTCCGCCCGTGTCGCCACCCCCCGCACTCCGGGAGTCAATTGGGCGATCGCTGAGCTGGGGATCAGCAACAGTGCNGCAAGAAATAGTGGGGATTTTGGCANTCGCATCGCGGTCTCCTGTTCGAAGCGGGCTCTCGGCGCAGGACGCGGCTTGTACGGCAGCGGCGCGAACTGGATTCTATCGTATCCGCTGGCTCGCTGCGGGTGGAGTTGGGGCCCCACCAACTCGCTACCGAACCGCCGCTGTCGGTGGCGGTCCGATTCGCGGTTACTGCATCGTGAAGTTGCCCGGAGAGCTGGACAGGGGTCGGACGCGTTGTTCGGTTTGGTTGATCGGATGCTGTTCGGCGAT
Source organism: Planctomycetaceae bacterium (assembly GCA_002702965.1). Lineage (GTDB taxonomy): Bacteria > Planctomycetota > Planctomycetia > Pirellulales > Pirellulaceae > UBA9264. Next base: position 9,551 of record PADE01000035.1, on the reverse strand, counting down.
CCGCTTCAGCTTCTGAAGTTTGGCATANCCGCGCGACTGTTCGCGGGCCCACTCGCGCGCGAACGAACCGTCCCGGATTCCTTTGAGTGTCTTCCGGATATCCGCTTTGAGTTGCTTGTTGGGGAGCTGCGCGGCACGCGAGAGTGTTCCGTAACGNGAGGTGGGGGAGTGGTAACGGGCTTGTTTGAACATGCCTTCCAGTGCCATCTGCCGCAGCACTTCTGAAGCTTCCCCGGAGGCGTAAAACTCGATCAGCGCCACTTCGGGNGAAACACCNGCCTCGACCGCGACTTCGTAGGTCAGCAGGATCGCCTGTGTCAGCAGCGGCCAGAGCGCCTGTTCGCCCAGCAGATTGACGTCGGTTTCATCGGCAAAGCTGCACTCGACCACGCCGGCGCGCGTGCAGCCGACTCCTTTGGCGAGCGCCAGCGCGGTCGCTCGAGCCTGCCCTGAGGCATCCTGATCGACCGCCACAAAGCCGGGNACTCCCTTGCCTTCTAGATAGGACTCGCGGACGGTGACGCCCATGGCGCGGGGGGACATCATCACCACGTCCACATCCTCGGGAGGGACGATGCAGGCAAAGCGTATGCTGTAGCTGCTGGCGAAATCGAGGACCTGGTGGCTACCCAGCACCGGTTGGATGTGGCGCTGATAGAGTTCCTCCTGGATTTCATCCGGGATGGCGATGACCAGGATCTCGGCAGCGGCGACGGCGCGGCGGATCGAGAGCACTTCGAAACCATCCCCCTGCGCTGCGCGCGCGTAGCGGTCGCGACGGTTGCCGACCACAACCTGGCAACCGCTATCGCGCAAGTTGAGCGCCTGGGCGCGGCCCTGGTTTCCGTAACCGATGACACCGATCGTGCGGTTGCGCAAAGGGTCNAGAGAAACGTCTTGGTCGAACAGGAACTTNGCCATTTGGGCGACTCCTCGGTTGGCGGCAACAGGCACGTCGGGACGGGGAATACGCTCGAGATGTTCCCCTCGGGAGAGATTTTCGAACATCGATTCGTGACTGTCCACCTGCCTCAAAAACATGGGGGCACGAAGCGCACAGACGGTGGCATCGGAGCATCAGTTGCCCTGGGCGTTGCGGCGTTTCCGTAGGCCTCGCCAGCGCGGTTCGACCAGTGTCTGATTCCAGGTCTGAAGCTGTGCTGACAACTGCGCCACGCGCTGAGGGTGTTGTGCCGAGAGTTCCTGCTTCTCGCCCGGATCGTGCGCCAGGTCGAATAGGCGTGGCGGGCCGCCGCGGTAGTGCAGCAGTTTCCAGTCACCATCGCGAATGGCGNGGTTCTGCCCTCGGCGCCAGTAGAGTTGCTGGTGGGGTCGGCCGGCTTTGGTGCCATCCAGGTAAGGGATCAGATCGACCCCATCCAACGGGTTCTCACGGGGTCCCTGGTGGCCGGCAGCGGCCAGAGAGGTGGCAAAGATGTCGAGCGCGCTGACGGGCAGTGCGTAGGTGCTGTCCGCGGGCAGACGGTCCGGCCAGCGGACCAGGAAGGGGACCCGGATGCCACCTTCGAAGGGAGAACCTTTGCGGCCTCGCAGCGGCCGGTTCGAGGAGGCGTTGGTGCGCGCTCCCCCATTGTCGTTGAGGAAGAACAGCAGAGTCTTCTTGTCGAGATGGTGTTCGCGCAACGCGGCGTCGACGGCACCGATGGCGTCGTCCAGCGCCAACGTCATCGCGACCAGTTTGCGGCGGCGCGGATCTTGAATTTGCTGTGGGACGCGGTCCAGCAGTTCGGGAGTGGCATGCATCGGCGTGTGGACCGCGTTGAAGGACAGGTACAGGAAGAAAGGCCGCTCGCGGTGCGCCGCGATGTAATCGGCCGCTTGCTTCCCCAGCTCCTCGCTGAGATAGTCGAAACGTTCGGGGACCGGTTGTCGGTCTCGCAACAGCCGGTTGAGACGAGTCGGTCGGGGGAGCGGAAAGTAGCTTCGCGCCCCTTGCAGGAATCCAAAGAAATCATCAAAGCCGCGGCTCTGTGGGTGGAATTTCGGCGCGTATCCCAAGTGCCATTTTCCCAGTCCAATCGTTCGATAACCCTGGTCGCGCAGTGCGGCCGGCAGCAGGACTTCGGAGAGGGGCAGACCATTGGTTTCGCTGTAGGCGGGGGGAATGTTGAATTCATGGCCGAACCGCTGCTGATAGCGTCCGGTCAACAGCCCGGCACGCGAGGGGCTGCAGACCGACGCGGACACGTACCCGCTTTGGCAGAGGACCCCGCCGCGNCGGATCGCGTCGAGTTGCGGTGTGGCGATCTGCCGGCTGCCTTGAAAAGAAAAATCGGCGTAGCCGGCGTCGTCGCTGACGATCACCACAATATTGGGTCGNTNGCGGGCTTGGCGGTTGACCNCGCCGGGGTCTCTGGTTGNGGCGTGCAGCGNTCCGGNTGCGGTTGCCCACAGGCAGATCAGGGTTGACGCCCGGCGGTACGGGGCCGTGCAAGACTCCGAGCCGGTTCGGTGTGCGTCTCGACTTTTCATGGCGTTCGCTTTGCAGCTGTCACTGGCGGAGCGTATCGGTGGGGAGGTGTGAAGGAGATGGCTTGCGTTTAAGTTTTTGAGTTATAGCACGAAAGGGATCGCCCTGATTGGCTCGGCCGATAACGGGGTTTACAATTTTCCAGCAGTGGGCCCCGTCGCGGGCTCTGGATCGCCCCTTTTCGTTTTCCCAGAAGGAACCGCACCGGTGAGACCGACAGCCCGAGGTGAAGTGACACGGCGAACGTGGATCGGTGGCTCGGCGGCACTGCTGACGGTGGCGCCACGACTGGCTGAGGCCAAAGCGAAGGATCCGATCGTCGATACGCATATGCACACCTGGTCGGGCGACGTCAAGAAGTTTCCTTTCGATCATCCGTACGACCGCGCGTTCAAAGGGCCGCAGGTCGGCGCCACGGTGGAGGAACTGGTCAAGGATATGGACCAGAACGGGGTCACCCACTGCATTCTGGTGCAGACGATTTACCACGGTTGGGATAACACCTACACCGTCTATTGTGTGAAACAGCATCCCCACCGTTTCCGTGGCCATGGATTGATCGATCCCACCGACCCCCAGGTGGCGGACAAACTCGAATACTGGATGAAACAGCATGGACTGGCCGGGATGCGGTTTAGCGCCATCTACTACCGCGCGGGTGGCCACGGAGGGGACGCCTGGATGACCTCGCCGGCGCATCACCGGCTCTGGCAGCGCGCCCAGAAACTGGGGGCCGTCTTCAACCTGTTCATCGCCACCGACCAGTTGCCGCGGCTGGAGACGATGATCCGTCGTTACCCGGGTGTGCAGGTGGTCGTCGACCACCTCAGTCAGATCGACCTGGGAGGGGAGAACGTGCAGCAGAACCTCGACAAACTGCTGGCGCTCGGAAAATACCCCAATGCGGCGGTCAAGGTTTCGGAGTTGACGTCGGTCTCGGCCTCCGGAAAGTACCCCTTCGCCGATGCGCTCCCCTGGGTCAAACAGGTCTACGAGGCCTTTGGCCCTGACAAGCTGTTGTGGGGTACCGGTTATCCGGGCAGCGTGCGCGGCGTTTACCAGCGGCCCACGCTGGCCGCCGAATTAGCGCTGGTGCGCGAGCGGATTCCGTTTCTGACGGGAGAGGACAAACGCAAGATCCTGGGCCTCAATGCGGCCCGAATCTGGAAATTGCCAGCCAGCTAACGCGATTGGGTGTGGGGAAGTCGCTTGTCGCCGCTGTTCGTAGCGCCCGCCCCAGGGGCCGCACACTCCAGATGCTGGCTGCGGCGTGGGTACCTCTTCGCTGCGGTCGATCTCGGCGGTTCCCGCGGCGACCTGTGCNCGCCGCGGACTGGAGGTTCCATAGCCGGCGCTGCCCGCCGAGAACAACCGCCTGGACGTGTCGTTTTGAACACGGGTCTGGTTGTGTCGATTTTGAGCATCCTTCCGCAATTCCAAGGTGAAGAAATCGCGTTCGTAGTCACCAGTCGGNATTTGGAGTTGTGGAAAGCGTGGGAGCCTGGTCGAAATTTATTCTCAGGGCCAGACCCCTGCTCGACTCAAGGAATGAGCACGCTGAATGCGCGTGTCAGCAGTCGGAAATGCCACCCTGCAGAGAATGGAATCGGAGAGCGTGGAATGAATGTCCGGAGCTTCACCAGAAGTCTGGCAACGATCCTGTTCGCGGTTCCTGGCGCGTTGGTGGCACAGGAGCACTTTGCAAAGTCGAGGGGTTTGGCACCGCACGAGGAGGTCCAAATCACTTCGACCCTGAATGAGTTCGTCAACCGTCTGGAGGCCCTGGAAGCAAAGGCCGACAGCCCCACGAGCACCAAAGGTGGAAAACAGAGCGCCGCTGCGCTGCCCGATATGGAGGCCGACGGCGAGGATTCGAAGCCCGGCAAGGGGGCTGACGACGGTTTCGGCGGGATCAGCGCCAAGGCGACTCAGCAATGGACCGGTCGGGTCCATTTTGACTTCTGGGGTTACCCGCAGACCGATGCCGGTGCGGACACGATGGAAACCGGCTCCGCTGGTGAACGGCCTCAAGATCACTGGAGCTTTCGACGCTTACGGTTCGGCCCCGCCGGCGACATCGGCGACAACATGCTCTACAAGATTGAGATGGAGTTTGCCGCTCCGAACAAAATGGCGTTCAAGGACGCCTATCTGGGCTGGCAGGACTTGCCCCTGCTGCAGACGCTGGTGCTNGGAAACCAGAAACGGCCGTACGGGTTGGATCACCTTAACAGCAGCCGCTACAACGTCTTCACCGAGCGTCCCTTCGTGGTGGAGGCCTTCAACCAGGATGCCCGTCGATTTGGCCTACTCTCCTACGGGGTCTCGGACGACTTGGCGTTCAACTGGCGCTGGGGTGCGTTCCTGCTGAAGGACGTTGCCAACGACGGCAAGTATGCGTCGATTGAAAACGAGATCGATGGGGACGCCTACACCCACCACCAGGCGGAACTGGCCGGACGATTGGCGAACACTTTTGTGTGGGAAAATGAGGGCCGCACCTACGCCCACTGGGCCATTTCGGGAAGCGTTGCGGATCCCGATGGCGGTGTCGGTCACGGCACGAACGAAGGACGCTTCTACACACGCCCGGAAGCCCGTACTAGCAACCGCTGGCTGAACACGGGCCGCATTGCGAATGTCGACGAGTACTTTCTGTTTGGCGTAGAGGGCGCGGTCAACCTCGGCGCGCTGCAGTTCGTCGGCGAGTACATGAGCACCCGCGTGCTGCGTGACGGCGACGACGATCTCGATTTTTCCGGTGGCTACGTTTACGCCTCTTACTTTTTGACCGGTGAGCACACGCCCTGGTCCCGTACGAACGGGGTCCTGGGACGGGTCAAGCCGTTCAACCCCTGGAAGCCCGGCTCGGGATGGAGCGGCGGCGCCTGGCAGTTGGCCGTTCGCTACTCACATGGTGATTTCACCGACGACGATATATTCGGGGGTGTCGGCAACTCGGTCACCGCGGGGGTCAACTGGTGGTGGAACTCGCGTGCCCGCGTGCAGTTCAATTACATCCACGGTTCGATCAGCGACTCGAAAGTGGTTTCCGGTGAACTCGCGGATGGGGATGCACTCACCGGCGACTACAGCATCATCGGTACACGGTTCATGCTTGATTTCTAGACCGCGCGGGTTCGCGGGGCAAAGCTCAGTGGTTTGTGGCTCNGGGGCCCTCCTCCGGCAACACTGGAAGGTCTCGTGGCCCAGGGGGTGCTAGCGGTCGCGACGGGCCAGCTCGGTCTCGCGCCAGGCCTGCAGGTACCGTCCGATCGCGTCGCGCGTGGCAGGTGCGGCGGCCCGGATGGCGCGCTGGGCGTCGGTAGTCAGCAGCAGTTCGTCTGCACGGTGCAGCTGGTGCGCGGCCTGCGCGACCACCGCAGCGTCGTAGTCGGCCAGTGTCGCCAATAGTCGCTGCAGGTCGCCGTCGGCTGCGGCGACCAGCTTTTGGGCGATGCTGTACGCGCTCGTCGATTGACCGTCGCCATCGACATCCAGCCAAATCGCGCCGGAGCAGCCGACTAGGGTGGTGGTCGGGTCGTTCGAGGTCGGCTGGTACGGTTTGGCGGTTGGCCAGTAGAGGGGGCGGATGCCCGGTCCGGTGGCCAGTGCGACCAGGTGGACATCGTGACCCGGCCGAGGGATCTCCCAGGTCTGCTGGCACAGGATCCCAGCGCCCGGCATCGTCTCATCTGCTGCGATCTGGTGTTCGCGACAGAGCTGTCCGTTGGCGAACAGGGCGACCCGGTCGGCGCGCACCCAGTGGGGGCCGCGCACTCGGACATCGACGCGGATGGTGGGAGTGTCGAGGGAGGCGCGATCGCCTGGAAGGTACTTTTGGGCCACCGTCAGTTCGGTCAGCAACCCGTAGCTCATCAGCACGCGGCCGGCGGTCAGTTGGCGGGCGGCGGCGGTGATGTCGATCTTTCCCGCTGCTCCGTCCGGGCAGCGGATGTAGGTTCGCCCCTGTCCGACAAAATGGCGCCCTACGTCATGCGAGTCGCTGCTGCCAATCGGGGCGACCCGCCAGCCGCGATTGAGCAGGCCCAGCCAGTCGTGGAACAGCTGCAGCGGATCACTCTGGGTAGCCGCCGAGTTGACAATTTCCATGGCGTTAAAGCCGATCTCCCAGCCGCGCAGATTCTCGCCGACCAGGGCGTTGTGCCACGCCGGACCGAGTGGCCGCACACCGCTGTGCAGATCCCGGCCGTGATTGAGAATGATTACCTGCAGACCAGGAACGCGGCGGATGGCCCGGAACACGTCGGGCCAGTGGGTGCCCCGATGGTCGGGGGGCGGGCTCCCCGCCGCCACCGGGAAGATATTGAAATGGCCGACGGCGGTTGTCACTTCGTTGCCGATCACGGGCGTGAAATAGGATTGCACGTTGAGCTGGCGGGCGAGAGGTGCGTGATCGACGTGCCGATTGTGGTCGGTCGCGATCGGCAATTCGATCCCTTCACCGGCGAGTGTGATCATCCGCTCCTGGACCGTCGCATCGCCGTGACCGGAGTGCGTGCGAGAGTGCACATGCGGGTCGCAGGCCACATAACCGGTGGTGTCCACTTCCCGCCGGATGTTGAGTGTCAGTTGGCGTTGTTCCCCACGCCGCAGCGATAGCTGGGCGGTCGCCAGGGAGTACTCAAATCCACGGCCGGCGTAGATGGTGTATTTCCCGGCCGGCAGTCCGAACTGGGCGCGACCGGTCGCCGTGTAGACGATGCCGGGGCGGACCGCCCGTTGAGGCCCGGCAGCGGCGCCCAGTGACTGCAGTGCTCCGGCTGCGTTGACGATAGTCAACCGACAGGGAGTCGGCTCGCCGCGTGTGGTGTCTACCACGTCGACCTGCAGCGTGGTTTCGTTTAACACCCGATCGAGGGACCGCTCGTAGAGCGCAATGGCGCCCACACGAATATCGTCGGAGCCGCGCCGCGAGGTGGATGCAATGTGCAGCGTATTGTCCCCGCGGCGAAGCCTGCCGGCGGGCACTTCAAAGTAAACCCGCATCGCGTTTTCATTTTGACGCAGTTTCCCCAGCGGTTTCCCGTTGAGCCGAACCGACCAGTTCTGTTTGACATCCTGCTGCCGCACCGAGAGCGTCGAGCTGGTGCCGCCCGGTGACGCAGCAAAATGGAGTTCCAGGTGGTCACTCTGGGCGAGCTCGGGAAAATCACTCCACTCGCGGGTCGGGCCCGAGCGGAGATGCCGCATCGATTCCAGCAGTAGGCGGGGCGCGACGTCGGCTGCCGGCAGGTGCAGCGTCAGCAGAGCGACCCACAGGAGTGCGCCGCATCGCGACCGCTGGGCCCGTTGGTGGGACGGCACCGACCGCGTTGTTGTGTGGTGGCGGGCCACCCGCTTGGACGGGTCACCCGGTTGTCGATGGAGCGTCATGGCGCCTTCCCCTCTTGCTGCGCGGGCATTTAAACACCTGGGGTGCAACCGGGGCCTCGGTTGACGACGGCGGCCATCGGGCGCCTGGGAGGTGATCGTACCGGCTGCGAAAACCCCCATCGGGAATCTACCCGACCGGGAGCGGCGCCGCGACCGGTTGGGCCGCTCCCGGTCGGTTTGCTGTCGCGTCCGGTCGCGGTCCGTTATGGTATCAGTCACTGCGACTTTCCTGGACGAGCGCGGGTTGGCTGTGGGTTCGATGCAGGGAATCGTGCGCAGCCAAGCACAGACGCCCAACCCTTTCCTGGAGGACTCTGCGATGCATCGACGTCATTTTCACCGACACTTGGCGGGCGCCGCCGGCGCCTTGGCTGTGCTCCCCGCGACACGGCGTGGCGGGGCGGCTTCACCGCCGGGAATCACCGCCGCGCAGATGCTTGCTGACAAGCGACGGGCAGTCGCCTACTCCAAGCCGACCGGCCAACGTAACGGGTTTGACAGTGTCGACATGCACGAGGTGTGGATGGTCCAGCAGCAGCCGGCGGTGCGCGTCAAGCTGGAAGACGCCGGCAAACCGCAGGCCGCGCAGCTCGATGACGGTACGGTTCTCGCCGCCGGGTTCATCGAGCCACCGGTCCATAAGGAATCCCGCTGTACTTTGCAAACCTCGAAAGACAACGGCCGTACTTTCTCCAAACCGGTGGTGCTGCCGATGCCGGGGAGGACCAGCGGTTTCCGGGCTTTGAAGCATGGAACGCTGATTCTGGGACACACCGGTGGGATCAGTCGCTCGACCGACCGCGGCAAAACCTGGCAGACTTTCCGCTTGCCTCCCGATGTGCTGCCCGGAGAGAAGGGGGATCTGGTGCTGGGCGAATGTCACGGGCCGATCGAGCTGGCCGACGGGACGCTGATGATGCACATCTGTCGCGTGGTGGGTGGGTACCAGTGGGCCGCCTACGTGCTTCGTTCGACCGATGACGGTCGCACCTGGGGAGATGTCACGCGGGTCCCCACGCGGACCGACTCGGATGAGGTGAGCTACGAGTACATTGCTCCCCTCAACCGGATCTATGGAGTGACCCGATCGAGCGCGGCGCAGATCCGTCGCGTCAAGGAGTTTGCCGACCTCGTTCCGGGAGGACGCAATGCGCCGCTCGGTTCGGAGGCGGGCGACGCCGCCTTCCAGTTTCACTCCGACGACGGGGGCCGCACCTGGACCGATCCGATTCCGACGGGGTTGGGTGTGTTGCAGGCGGCTGGCGCCTACCCGCTGCAGCTGCGCGATGGCCGGTTGCTGCTCCTCTACGGGAACCGGCAGTTTCCCTACGGGACGCAGGTGGTGGGGAGTCACGACCACGGCAAGACCTGGGCCCTGGACCAGCCGATCGTACTCTCCTGGCACAGCTGGTCCGGCTATTGCGGTCATCCGCGGAGCGTGCAGTTGCAGGACGGATCGATCCTGACGGGCTACTACACACATCGGATCGACAACCCGGGAGACGGGCCGGTCGATCCGGGCCGCAATGCCCCGCCTCCCCACCACAACCAGGCGGATACGGGGGAACTGGTGCGCTGGCGGGTGCCCGACAACTGGCCGGCCGTGGTCTGATCGATTCTAATTCGTTGATGTTAGCCTTTCCGGCCGGCTGCCTGCCGGACG
>PADE01000034.1 GCA_002702965.1 Planctomycetaceae bacterium | reverse complement strand
CGCGACGCGTCGCAGCGCGTGGCCGGGGCACGACTCGATCCGGTGGCAACAACTGCCGAGGAGACGGTTTCAGAAGCCCTCGCGCAATCCAACCTGCTGATCGCCGCTGGCGCTGCTGGGATTCAACTGATCGCAGCCCGCGAGTGGTCCGACAGCTCGCGACTGCGCGTCGCCATCGACCTCAACGCTGTGCCACCGGTCGGCATCGAAGGGATCGAAGCCACCGCCCGGAACGTTGAGACAAATCAAATTGCATGTTACGGTGCCATCGGTGTCGGCGGGACCAAGATGAAAATCCACAAGGCCGCTCTGACGGGTTTGTTTCAGGCCAACGACCGAGTCCTGGACGCTGAAGAGGTGTACGCGATCGGCCAACAACTGATGGGCTGACAAACCCCGTAAACCCCGATGACCGACTATCGCTGGAACCTCACCGCCGCCGCAACCGGATACGATCAGGTCGCCTCGGTCATTCACCCCCACTACCGAGAGATTCAGGACCGCATTCTCGCACGGCTGCCGGTGGCACGCGAGGAGGCCTTTTCCCTAGTCGACGCCGGTGGCGGTTCGGGCCGCCTGCTGGAACGCATCCTGGAACAGTATCCCCAATCCGATGTCATCAATCTCGACCAATCGCCCGCCTTCCTCGGTCTGGCGGAGCGCCGCCTGACGCGATTTGGTGACCGGGCTCGCTGTCACTTGGTGAGACTCCAGGACAACTGGGACCGTTTCCTTGACGAGCGTCCGCGCTATGTGGTCAGCATGTCAGCTATCCATCATCTGGACCGAGCTGAAAAACAAGCGTTCTACCGCCGTTGCTTTGTGGCCCTGGAAAGCGACGGGATGCTGATCAATGGAGACGAGGTGCGACCTGAGAGCGATCGGGACTACCTCGACCGTCTGCAGCGGTGGGCTGAACACATGCAACAGGTGATGTCCGCAGGACGCGTTCCCACAACGATGCAACCCACACTGAACGGTTGGATCGAGCGCAACGTCGAACGATTTGGTGAATCCAAGACAAGCGGCGACGACTGCCACGAAACGGTCGCCGCGCAGCTCGGGTCTCTGCAATCCAGTGGGTTCATCGAGGTCGAGGCACTCTGGTACCAGGAGATGTGGGCGGTCTTCGCCGGCCGCAAGCCGGCAACCTGAACGTTACCTCACGCGGCTGCCCCGACAAACCGCCGCCTGTGCACCATGTCTTTTCGCGCCGACCGCGCGCTACCGCACACAGCCCACCGTGGATCCATGGCCTGCCCAACCCGTTCGCCCGTACCTGCCGCTCTCGTGCGCCCCGAGATCTCTCGTGCGCCCCGGGATCTCTCGTGCGCTCTCGTGCGCCCCGGGATCTCTCGTGCGCTCTCGTGCGCCCCGGGATAATGAGACCAGGAAGCGACCAACCCAACAACAGAGACCGCGCCTTCGGCGGGCTGCGGTGGACCCCTTGTCCACTCGAACGTTTGCCCGCCCAGCGCGGCGCGCGACTGCGCGGATTGAGGACCCATCCCCAGTCGCGGCTGGAGGGCGAAAACGGGCTGGCACGGCATCCCAGAGCGTCGCTTAAGCCGTCTTGCCAATGGGTCGCGTAGCGAGCATCAGTCCCGGAGGCGATCGTTAAAAGTAATCCGGTCCGAAGGATGCCACAGCGGCAGTCCCTGGCGAACACGTTCGGCCAAAATCGTCAACTTTTCGTCCGTCCCTGGCAGCGCGTCAGTTGGATCATAGGCATCGGACTGTTGGTGCTCGGGTTCAAAATCCCAGATCCCGCTCTTGATGGCATCGAGCACTGAATTCAGCACGGTTCGCTCCGGTCAAATGGTGTGCAAAAGAAGTGGCAAGTCGGTAGCAGAGGAGAGCCTCCTGAGCCCACGCACCGTTCGGTAACGGCCGCCCCCAAGCCGACGCGCTGCGAACGAAAGCGCAGCGACATCGACGGTAAGACATCAGTATTGAAGCGCCAAAAGGCGATGTCAAGGAGCACGCAGCGAAAGGCTCGCAGCGTGGTGAGACAGTTCGGTGCAGCGCTATTGACAATGGCATTGAGAATGTTAAAGGGGCGCTGCTGACCGGTCAGCTCGGCTTCCCGTGTCGCCCGGAAAGAGGGCCTTTAGAGGGTCGCGTTGAAGCGCCCCGACCCTCGATTCGCTCCTTCAACCTGCGCACCAGATGGACGTCAACCTGCCCCGTTCGCTCACCCGTACAGGCGGCACCGCGAACCGCGACGTAGTCGGGCCCGAGGTCCACCGCGGCGTCAAACGAAGGCCCGCGCAAAGAGCCCGCGAGAACGGTCATCATCTGCTGCCGATGGGCCTGNTCCATTAGCCGCTGAACCACTCGGTCCGTCAGAAAGCAAAACAGACCACCTGTGGACTTTTGGTGCGTGTCGAGCAATAGCGTTGAACATCCCAGATCCCAACCTCGCTCCAAGACCTCGGTAGGGTGCGGCGCGCCGGCGTGTTGCCAATCCGCGTAAGCAACCGCCACCCGACCGGTCGCCGGATCGAGCGACTCCATCTGGCTCGCCCATTCCGCCTGCCAGTCGGAACGCTCCAGACACCTCGCCAGCCCGATTTTGGCGAAGGCAAATCGACCGGGTGGTCGAAGAATCTGCTCGTCACACAATTCACCGAGCGCTACGCTGACCGGAACACGGTGCTTGACCTCATCGTACACCTCTCTCCAAACCANAGGACTGGCGGCCCCCAAAGAACCTAAACGCGGTTCCTTAACGTCGATGATGTCGGCCCCTCCCCGACACGCCAGATGGGCCTCGGTGCTCGATCGCACACTCACCAACAGTCCTGTCATCGATCTCCTCCCGGCGCCACGGCCTTGGCAATCCGGTGCACTTCTACCAAACGGTGGTTTAACCGCTTGACTACTGACGCGTCGATCGGCTCGCACCACGCGCCGCGGATCGTGATATACCCGTCACTCCACTGCCCGAGCTGCGGTTGCACGGCGGCTTCCTTCCAACGATGGGAGGATTCCGCCAGACGCACAACGATGTTCGCCGCCGCCGGCTCTTCGTTTCGCCGAGATAAATGGCTTGGACCCTGGCCGAGAAAAAAGCACTCGACCAACTCCACAGGCACTCGAGAGGGCCCTCTCGGCGTGAGAAAAACAAGTAGTTCTCCGCGCTGGTACGCCAATCTGGGATGTCGCAGGATAACCAGCAGCATCAGTCCACCCGAGAGCGTCAAACAGGCAATGGTGCCGGCCAGCCAGAACGATGCACCGCCGGAGGACTGGGCCCCGAACCACACCGACAGCAACAGCACACAACCCAACAACAACAGCGCCGGCAGCATGGCGATCAACAGAGCTCGGCGATTCGAGGCCAACCAGACTTCACGCATCGTTACGTCGATTCTCTTCCCCGATCGCGCTGAACACGTTGCGANCATGGCGCGAACCGCCAAACCACGATCGGTGTTAGCGACGACGTACTTGCTGAACCCCTTGAACCAGATTGGCCAGCTTTTCCCGCGCGGCCCAACGCGCCGTCTGCCCGAGGCCGCAATCAGGTGCCAAGGCTAGTTTTTCCGCTGGAACGTACTCTAAACAGCGCTGGGTACGTTCGACAATATCCCCAACGGTTTCGATGTAGTAACTCTTTACGTCCACAATTCCCACGGCCACATCTTTGTGGTGTGCAATCGTCTCGATGATCTCCAATTCGGCAAATTCGCGGTTGGCCATTTCCACATGAATCTCATCCACATCGAGCTGTGTAAACGCTGGAAACAACGCCGCGTAAGAGCGCCGACCGACCGCGTGTCCCTTGTAGTTGCCGAAACAGAGATGCGTCGTAACTCGACATCGACCGTTTACCGACTCCACGGTTCGATTGAAGATATCGACCAGTCTGGAAACGTCCTCGTTGGCGCCGTAACAACTCATCGACGGTTCGTCGACCGCGATCTCGGGACAACCCGCTGCTACCAGGAGTTCGAGTTCCCGGCGTACGATCGGGAGAAGAGCCTCGGTTAACGCATACCGGTCAGGGTACTGTTCGCTGGGAATCAAACGGCCGCTGAGGGTAAACGGTCCGGGCACACTGGCCTTCAACGCAGTCCCCGGTGGGGCCAATCGGGACAACCGCTGAAACTCCGCCACCGCGCCCAATCCGCGGGGCGCTAACAACTCGGCAACCACTCGATGACGTCCCCGTTGATCATGCGCTGGCGGGCCAAAACGACGGGGCGGCGACCCCTCTAGAGAGAGCCCCTCCAGAAAACCATAGAACGAGAGATTGAAGTCAAGCCGAGTTTGTTCGCCGTCGGTCATCACATCCAGACCGGCCGCCCGTTGATCGTGTACCGCCGCGATCACCGCGTCCTCTTGAAGTTCGGCAATGTCCGCGTCCCCAAATTGATCGAGATGCCGGCTGGCAAACTCGAGCCAGCCGGGCATGGGGTAACTGCCAATGACGGTGGTACGTAACGGGTGCGGCTGCATGTCACCTTCATCGCGATACGACGAGCAATCGCCAGCAACGGGTCTGGCAGCCCAATCGGGNACTTTGGCAACCGTTCTTTTACCCCGCCGGCGCACGCCGTCAACCGACCCCCCCTCGCTACGAGGAGTTTTGCGCGGAGATGTCGCCCTCACCGTCGGAGGGCGTGGGCCGTTACAGGGACCCTTCTCAAGGAAATCGGGACGCCCGTTGTTCACCGGTGGCGGGCTCGGCCGCTACCGTCGCCAGTGCCCGGCAAACCGCGCTGGCACCGCCCAACAAATCTGAGTCGACCCGAATCTGCTCAATCACTTTTCCCAGTTGCTGTTGGGCCTCGAACGTGACCCGCACCAGATGTAACCGTTTCTTCTGGTTGGAATACGCAAAAGTGAATCCGTCGTGCGGGCAGTGAATCCCTTTGATGACAAAAGGCTCCTTGCCGCGCACGACCAGTTTCCCGGTGGTCGCGCGACGCGGTTGAATATCACCTAGAAAGAGCGTACCCGGGCTAACCGTAAGAGGTGACATCACCCGCCCCGCAACCACCACATGGATTTCGCGTTGCTGCTGATCATTGGTCTCCAGCCAAACCGAACTGCGCAGGTATCCGGAAGGGGCCGAGGGGCTGAGCGTCACCGCCAACTCGTAGGAAACGCGACCCGAGCGGCGCAGTGTTTCGTTCACCNCGACCTGCAAGTGTGGACTGTCCGTCCCCACGTTGACAATTCTCCAATCGTCGCGGCCAGCGTAAAGAACTTCGACAGAGCGCCGCGCTGANGCGCCCTGTTCGAGTTCGCCAAAATCGACGAGCCCCGGTTGCACCACGACATCGGTGCGGATGAACCCCGAGACTTGCAGCCGTACCTCAGCTCGGTACGGTCGATCGATGAGGACGGTAATGGTGGCCGACCGGGCACCCGAAAAACTCCGCGTGTTGTAGCTGGCAACGATGGCACTCTGCTCCAGCGATTTCAGCGTCTTGGTTTCAACCCGCGGCGTGGTGCACCCGCAGGTCGTCCGCACACCCGCAATGCGGACCTCCTCCTGATAGTGATTGGTCAACACAAAGGCAAATTCCGCTTTGGCGCCCCGGGCCACGACACCAAAGTCATGCGTCTCCGTCGCGAACATGTTGCGCGCCCAGGCCTGTCCGTACGCCGGATCACCGGACGACAGTAGCGCCACCGCGGTGAGCAAGAAACCGCCGCACAAACGATATGGAATGATGCGTACTTTGCGATACATATAGATCTTGCGGGCTATGGGTGGTATTTTGCGTGAGTCGGCCTCTCTCTTCCTTGGATCTTCTTTCGGCCAGTGACAGCTACCTGGCCAACACTTTTTTTGTCGGCGGCGGCGAGAGCGAAACCGCGGCGGCTGCCGTTGGCACTCACCGGCGTGGCGCGAACGGCAGTACCCCCGCAGTCGCCACCTCTCTCGCCGGCGCTCGATTCTGTTTTGGTCGTTCGCGCGCGCGTGAATCTCAGCTACGATGTGACGCAGGCGAGTAAGTACTCATTGCCGGTCTGGAGAATTCAATGATGGCTTCGCGTATTTCCCTGGTGGCTCTTTGTTTGGCCTCTCTTCTGATCTCTGCGGGCCTCAGCGGGTGCGCCGATCCCCAAGCCGATTCCTCACGGGTCGTCTTCGAACCGGCCGAAGAGGTCGACCAACCGCAACCCGCATCGGAACCCGTTGATCCGGCGGTTCCCAAAACCGGCTCCGATCCGCCCGCCAGCCCGCCGCAGACGCCCGACCGTGAACCCGCGCCGCAGACGCCCGACCGTGAACCCGCGCCGCAGACGTCCGACCGTGAACCCGCGCCGCAGACGCCCGACCGTGAACCCGCGCCGCAGACGTCCGAGCCGAACCCCGACGGAGACGATCCAAATCGCAAAACGGAACCGCAAGACACTCCCACGCCAGCGTCAACCAGCGCGCCGCCCCCGGCTGACACCGCCGATCCGCCAGAGACCACCGACACACAAACGCCCCAAACAAACGAACCCGATCCGAGTCCCGATGAACCACCGGCGGACGATCGCGTGGCNGCCGGTAACGCCGCACAAGACGACCACCCCTTTCCCGAACGCCTGCCCGCGCCCGACTTCCCCAACGATGCCGAGTGGCTCAACACCGCCGGACCGTTGCGATTGCAGGACCTGCGGGGGAAATTTGTGTTACTCGATTTCTGGACCTACTGTTGCATCAACTGCATGCACATCCTGCCCGAGCTCAAGAAGCTCGAACACGCGTTGCCGAATGAGCTTGTCGTGATCGGCGTCCATGCGGCCAAGTTTGAAACCGAAAAAAACAGCAAGAACATCGAAGAGGCCATTCTCCGATACGAAATCGAGCACCCGGTTGTGAACGATCCGAACCATCGAATCTGGAATAGTTTCGGGGCTCGGTCCTGGCCCACGATTGCCGTGATCGATCCGGAGGGAGCGTTTATCGGTCGGTCCAGTGGAGAGTTTGTCTTCGAGCAACTCGAGGGGTTCTTTAAGCGAGCGCTCCCCTACTACAAGAAACACGGGCTCCTCGACCCATCTCCGGTCCGATTCGAACTCGCGGCGTTGCACCAGGAAAAAACCCCACTCCGCTTTCCCGGCAAAGTCCTGGCGGATGAATCCGGCGGCCGACTGTTCATCACCGACAGCAACCACAACCGCCTCGTGGTGACCGATCTGGCGGGAAAGCTACTGGCGACGATCGGCTCGGGCGCCATCGGACGAAACGACGGCGGTTACCAAGAGGCCAGCTTCGATCATCCGCAGGGCGTCGCGTTAAGCGGTGATGTGCTGTACGTGGCGGATACCGAGAACCACCTCCTACGCAAGATCGACTTGAAAGCCGAGCAGGTCTCCACCATCGCCGGAGTTGGCTCGCAAGCCCGTGGCCCGTGGCCCGGGGTCGCAGGGGTCGCTCCCGGACAGGGCATCCCGGAGCGTTACGTTGCGCAACCTGCGGAGACGCCGCTCAACAGCCCTTGGGCGCTGTGGGTCCATGGTGAATCGTTGTACATCGCCATGGCAGGCCCCCACCAGATCTGGAAAATGACGCTCGACGAGTCGGAGATCGGGCCCTTTGCCGGGAACGGTCGAGAAGACATCGTCGACGGTCTGCACATGCCGCAGCGTCCCTACGACACCGAACGGCCGGTCGATGTAGATGGCAAACCGGTACTGAGGCCGGTTTCATCGTTCGCCCAACCGAGTGGTTTGACATCCGACGGGAAGGCGCTGTTCATCGCCGACAGCGAGGGCAGCTCGATTCGCGCCATGCCGTTTGATCTTCAAGATGAGGTCCGCACGCTCGTCGGCACGCCGAAACTCCCGTACGGCCGCCTGTTCAAGTTCGGCGATCGGGACGGGACCGGACTGCTGCGGTTTGCCGCGACCGAGGAGCAAAAGGACGATCCGTTGGCCGCAGTCAACTCGGACCCCGAACTGGATGGCCCAATGCTGCAACATCCGCTGGGAGTCACCTACCANGACGGCACGCTCTTTCTGACCGACACCTACAACAACAAGATCAAGTCGCTCGACGTTGAAACGGCCACCCTCAAAACACTCGTAGGAACCGGCGAACCAGGCTCGGCCGACGAGCCCGCCCAGTTCGATGAACCGGCGGGAATCGCTTACGCCGCCGGCAAGCTCTTCGTCGCCGACACGAATAATCACACCATCCGTGTGATCGAGCTCGCCAGTGGCTAAGTCAGCACCCTACAGATCGCTGGCCTGGCACCTCCGCAAGCGCCCGCCACGCAACAGGAACCCGATTTCTCGACCGCCAAACAGGTCACCCTGCAAGCGGCCACACTCAAACCCGAGGGCGGCGCGGTTGCCTTGCGCGTGACGCTCAAGCTCCCCGAGGGTTGGAAAATCAACGAGCAGGCCCCACTCGTCTACTATCTGAAGGCGAACGCTGACCAGGGCCCAATCGAGCGCAGTGCGCTCGGCAAACACCAGGTCGAAAAACCGTCCGCGTCATTCGATGTGACGCTCCCGACCGGTGGCAACGGCAAGGACCAGCTATCGTTGTCGATGCACTTCTTTTATTGCCAGTCGGGTGGCGAGGGACTTTGTCGCGTCGGCAGTGTGGTGTTTACGGTCCCGCTGGAGATTTCTGACGTGGGTAGCGAAACCGCGGCACAGCTCACCCTCGACGTACCCGCCCCACTGGCGGCCGAGGGACTGCCCGCCCTGAATCCGTAGCGCGCTTGAGCCGCCGCGCCTTCGGTTTTCAAAGAGACCGGCCGCCAATGTCCGGCTAAGCTTCCCAAGCCCACCGGCCCACGCGGCGAACCGCATCGACCCAGCGCGGCGCGGTTGAGTACCGCCAGGGGCCCAGAGGTCGCCTCAGTCGGACGATCGATCGGGCGGGTTTTCAGGATTTCGGGCCGCTCGACAACCGCACACCCGGGCGATCGAGCTCGCGAGCACCGCCCCCACAAACGCGCCGACCAACACGCCTCCCGTGGCTCCGAAGAAAACGCCGAAATCCTGTTCCGGCAAATCTGGATTGAACACCCGAATCATCACCCGGCCAAAGCCACCAAGCGCCCCGGCCACGCCGCCGATCAGTGCCCCCGACAGGAGGCCGAGGATGGCCGCATAGTCCGTTTTGGCGGTTCCCGCCGCTGCCGCGGGCTGGGCAACACGGACCACGGCAAATCCGGCCAGCCCCAACAGGGCGCCGACCGCTCCCACGATCAGCGGCGCCGTCCAGTCACCCTTACCAAATGTAACGCCCAACGGCGCACCCAGCACAAATCCTAGCAGTATCCAGAGGTAGCGCTGGCGTTTCATGCCCGATTCTCGATGATCGTAAAGCGATTCGAACCCGCCCAGAAAATCCCGCGGGGGCGAAAACGACGGCCCGACCTGCCAGCCTCCGCATGGATCCGTCTGCAGACGCCAGCGGTCCTAATTGATCTGGCAGGGTTGTCCGTGACGCGATATTCTGCCGTTTGTTCGTGTCCGCTGTCCAGGGAGGGTCATTGTGGGCCACACCCGATTTTGGTTGATCGCAGTCATCCTCGTCGGAGGTGGCTGGCTGTTTCACCAAAACTACCAGATCGCCCGCTTCGACGGTGGCTTGCAGATCATCCGTCGGCCGCTCGCCCCCGCCGGCCCAGGCTCCCACACGGCACCTCAGGCGGCGACCCACCAGACGATCCGGATCGCCTCTTGGAATGCGCATGTGTTGGGCCGTTCCAAGTTAGAAAAATCGCAGGCGATCAATGTACTCTGCCGGATCATCCGCCGTTACGACATCATTGCGATTCAGGACATACGCGCCCGCACCGACGACGTCATCCCACGGCTGGTCGAACTCGTCAATCTGGACAACCGCAACTTTGACTACGTGATCGGCCCCCGCGTGGGACGCGCGCCCGATCTGCAACAATTCGCCTTTCTGTTTGATCGCGATGCCGTGGAAGTCGACCGTCACCAGCTGTACGTCGTCAACGATCCAGATGACCTGCTACGTCATGAGCCGCTGGTCGCCTGGTTCCGTGTCCGCGGTCCCTCCGCTGATCAGGCCTTCACGTTCAGCCTGGTCAATACGCGAGTCGACCCCGACCGCCTGCAACCCGAATTGGACAAACTCGACGATGTCTATCGCGCCGTGCTGCAGGACGGACGTGGGGAAGACGACGTACTATTGCTGGGAGATTTCGGTACCGACGACAAGCATCTCGGCCAACTCGGAGCGATGGCGGATCTGTACGCTGTGCTTTCGCAGATTCCCTCCGACACCGAACGGACCCGGCAACTGGACAACTTGCTGTTCGAGCGGCAGGCAACTCGTGAGTTTACCGGACAGGGTGGGTGCTTTGATTTTCTTCGCGAATACAATCTCTCGCTGCAAGAGGCCCTCGAAGTCTCCACGCACTTGCCGGTATGGGCAGAATTCAGCATTCACGAGGGAGGTATTCCTGGGAAGGTCGCCGGCACCCAGGAGCGCATCCGCTGACCACCGTCAACGACCGGTGGGCTGACAGCGACCTCCCGCCGGTGACCCGAAATGGCCAATCCACCATCAGGCGTTCGGCCGTCAGGTCCGCAAGAACCGACGGTCGAGTTCTTCGCACGTGAAGACGAGCGCCGTCGGTCTACCGTGCGGGCAATGGTGAGTATCTTGGAACAGATGACGCTGCTCGAGCAAGGCGGCAATTTCCTCAGCTGCCAGCGGGTCCCCTGCCTTGATCGCCGCTTTACAGGAAATCATATGAAGCAGCTCATCCAGTAGATCGCGCGGTTGCGGGTCCCGGTGCCCCTCGACCAGTTCTTCGGCGACCTGGCGGAGCAATGTCTCGGGCGTTTGCCGCGCGATCATCGCGGGGTGAGAAGACAGCAGTACCGTGTCACCACCGAACGGCTCGATGCGCATTCCCAGGCGCTCGAGCGTGGCACGTTGTTCAAGGACCGCTGCAGCCTCTGCCGGCGAAAACACCACCGTCTGGGGGATCAGCAGCTGTTGGACTTCGAGTTGACCGGCCAACACGCGCTCCCGGAGTTGCTCGTAGAGCACCCGTTCGTGCAACGCGTGCTGGTCGATTACGATCATTCCCTCCGGGCTCTCGGTGACCAGATAACGGTTGTGTATTTGAAAACCCGAGCAACGCGATTGGGGTCCCAACGCGGGACTGGGTGTCGAGGGCGAATCCGGTGTAGCGAGCTGATCCGAAGGCTGTGGGAGATCTAACACTTCACTACAGCTGCGGGTTCGATCATCTCCAAAGGGCTGAAACGGGGATACCACCGAACCACCAGATCCCAGCGACGCGGTGGGTAACTCGGAAAACGAAGCGTCTCGCGAAAGCTCCGACTGCCCCGTCGCCCAGTCCCGCAACTGCTGCTGATGCCGTTCGGTCTGCACTGCGTCGTGGGCGTCGTGGGCGCCGCCACCGTTCTCATCCGGTGGAACACGAGCCGTCAAATCGAGTTCTAAGAACCGGCTGCGTACCGTACTGAGCAATTGTCGAAACAGACGGGCTCCGTCTTGAAACCGGACTTCCAACTTGGTGGGATGGACATTGACATCGACGATCTCGGGGGGCAATTCCAAACGCAGAAACGCCACGGCAAAGCGACCGCTCAACAACAGGCCGCGGTAGGCCTCTCCCAACGCGACCTGCAGCGATCGATCGCGGATGTAACGGCCATTGAGCAGCAGATACTGGAGTCGGTTGTTGCCGCGATTGACACTGGGATCGGCGACGTACCCTGCGAGTCGTATGTCGTGGTCGCGGTTCTCGACATCGATCAGGCTATCGCTCAACTCACGACCGAAGAGACTCGCAATCCGATCACGCCATTGCGACACGGGCGCCAGGTCGTGCACGAGGCGTTGATTGTGGTGTAGGGAAAAGTGTAACTCCGGATGCGCCAAGGCAATCCGATTGAACGTCTCAGAAATATGGCCCATCTCGGTCTGCGTGGTTTTCATGAACTTCCGGCGAACCGGAGTATTGAAAAACAAGTTGCGTACCTGAAGCGTCGTTCCGACAGGACAGCCGCTCGGAACGGGATCGGTGATCTGACCACCGTTGACCTCCAATTCCACGCCCGCGTCGGAGTCGGTGATTCGACTGCGCAGCACAAGGTGACTAATTTCGGCGATCGAAGCCAGCGCCTCCCCACGAAACCCCAACGTGGTGACACGGAAAAGATCGTCCGCGTCGTAGATCTTGCTCGTGGCGTGACTGTCGACCGCCAATCGCACCTGATCGGCCGGAATCCCACAACCGTTGTCGGAAACCCGGATCAGATCCGCCCCCCCCTTTTCGACGTTGACATCGATGCGCGTCGCCCCGGCATCAACCGCGTTCTCCATCAGTTCTTTGACCACACTGGCCGGGCGCTCAATCACCTCACCGGCGGCGATCTTATTGATGACCCCGGTCGGGAGCTTCTGAATCCTATTCATCCGTGACTCCTGGTCCAGATCACTCCGTGGGTTGCCCCGCGTATTCGTCGAGGCGCCGATAAAGAGTCCGCACACCGATACCGAGAATGCGAGCGGCCTCTTCCCGAGCACCGTTCGTCATTTTCAAGGTCTCCTCGATCGCCCATCGCTCGACTTCCTTCAACGGCCGACCCATCAGTTCCACAGGGCCGTCTGCGACCGTCTGTGGGCGATCTTCGAGGGAGAGCACCTCGGGTGGCAAGTCGTCAGAATCGAGTACACCATCCTGATCGAGTACGACCATGTTCTCGACCGCATTCCGCAATTGACGGACATTACCGGGCCAATCAAACGAGAACAGGGCGCGAGTCACCGCGGGCGAAATACTCTTGATGGTCTTGTGATGACGTTTGGCAAACTGTTTGCGAAAGTGATCGGTCAGGGGAACGATGTCTTCGCGGCGCTGCCGCAACGGAGGTAGCGCCACCGTTACGACTTTGAGACGAAAATAGAGGTCGCTGCGGAACTTTCCCTCCTCGACCGCCTGCTCCAAACTGCGATTCGTCGCGGAGATGACGCGGACATTGACACTTCGGAACTTGTTGTCACCGACGGGAGTGATCTCCCGCTCCTCGAGTACCCGCAGCAGCTTGATCTGCGTGGCCATTGGCATATCGCCAACTTCATCAAAAAACAGCGTTCCACCGTTGGCGTACTCGAAGGCGCCCACACGATCGGTAACCGCATCGGTGAAGGCACCCTTGACGTGTCCAAACAGCTCGCTTTCGACTAGATTTTCCGCCACCGCCGCCACGTTCAGGGCAACCATCCGTTTACCCTTGCGGGGACTGTTCTGGTGGATCGCCTGGGCAATGAGCTCCTTACCGGTTCCATTCTCACCGGTAATCAACACCGTGGCGTCGGTTGGGGAGATCCGCTTCAGGCGATCGATAACCGCTTTCATTTTCTCGCTGTTGTTGACAATCCCTTCGAAACCGAAGCGTTCATCGAGCCGCTGATTGAGCTGCAGATTATCTCGCCGCAAAGCCACCGCTTCGGCGGCTTTTTCCGTCACGGCGCGAAGACGTTTAGGCGTGATCGGCTTTTCCAGGAAACTGAACGCTCCCTGTTGCATCGCCTCCACGGCTTTGGGAACGGATGCGTGCCCC
This sequence comes from Planctomycetaceae bacterium, assembly GCA_002702965.1. GTDB lineage: Bacteria > Planctomycetota > Planctomycetia > Pirellulales > Pirellulaceae > UBA9264. Next base: position 6,842 of record PADE01000034.1, on the reverse strand, counting down.
GTAACGACAATCACTTCGGCGTCCGGCAGCGCCTCCTTGGATCGCCCCAACAGTTCCATCCCGTCGACATCATTCATGACCAGGTCGGTGATCACGACATCGAACATCTCCTGGGCAATATGACGAGCGCCATCCGGTCCCGACGTTGCCAGCTGACACGCGTATCCCACGCGTTCCAGACTCTCCATCATCGCCTTGGCGTGAGCCGGATCATTGTCGACCACGAGCACGCGGATCGAGGCATTCAAGTTATCGGCATCGTGGCCGTTTCTTTCGGTCATGTGAACGATCATAACGGATCGAGAAAAAACCCGGTAGATAGTCCGCACCCCGTGTTCGGCTACCACCCTTTCCAGCTGCCGTCGGAATGGCGGTATTGGCGGTACGACATTTTTCGGTCGTAGGGTAACCGGGCGATATCCGCCTCTTTGACATCGATTCCCAAGCCGGGCCGCTGCGGCAGCGGAACATGACCGTCGATCTGTCTGAATTCATGGTCCATGAATTCACCGAACCGACGAAACCAGGTTCCCGATACCTCCTGGATTAGCAGATTACTGATGACTGCGTCTCCTTGGACCAGGGCCGCAAAGTGAATCGGGCCGCTCGCATTATGCGGTGCCATCAACATCTGCGCGTGGTCGGCCAGGCGCGCAATGGACAGAAAGTTCTGTAATCCGAAACTGTGACTGACATCGGGCTGCAAGAATGCACATGCGCGGGCATCGATGACCTCGCGGTAGTCGCGATAGCTAAACAACTTCTCGCCGGTCGCGATCGGCACCGGACTTTGGCGTGTGATTTCCTTGAGCGCCGCGACCGAACCCACTTTGCACGGTTCCTCCAAAAACAGCGGGCGGTACGGTGCCACGCGTTTGGCGAAGGCAAGCGCGAGTGTCGGAGTCGGGCTACCGTGCGTGTCCAACATCAATTCCACATCGGGGCCAACCGCCTGCCGGACCGCCTGGACAACCTGTGTGCAGTGGTCCAGTTCGCGATGATCCATCGGCCAACTGCGTCCCTCCAACGGATTCCCCTTCAAGCCGCGAGCGCCGGCGGCCACCTCCGCCTGCGCACTGGCCACACCCTGCTCGACGGAATTGAAGTTGATGCCACCGTGATAGATCTTGATACGATCGCGTTTCTTCCCTCCCAGCAACTGGTACGTCGGGATCCGCAGCACGCGCCCCGCAATGTCATACAGCGCCATGTTAACCGCGGCGATCGCCGAACCGAGGATCGGCCCACCTTTCCATGGCAACCGATCGGTAATATCATCGGAGATCGCGACCACGTCCAACGGGTGACGCCCGATCAGCAATTCGTCCCATTGGTGTAGGGTGGTCCGTACAATCGGCGAAATCCACTCGCCTCCACCCTCCCCCCATCCGACGACGCCGGCGTTGGTTTTCAATTTCAAGAACAACCAAGTCTTGAACGGACTCGAGATTGCGCCACCGGTCAGCGGGTCTTTTCGGACCGGACCTGTCGCGACATTGAACATGTACGTCTGCATTCCTGTAATCTTCAGGCCATCGGTCGCTTCTCGGGCAGCCGTCAGTGCCGGCGCCATTGCTCCGGCTCCCGCCACCGTGGAAATGCTCGCCGCGAGCGACCGCGTGAAGGCCCGTCGTGTCAGTCGATCCGAATGCGAAAACATGCCTGAGCTCCCTCATTCTAAAGTGTTAACAAACTGCGATTCCCGCGCGTCGGGTGACTCCCTAACGTTGTTCGGCAGGCCGCGGTCTCATCGTTTGCCCGTACGACTCGAGGACCGGCCGTCGTGATATCTACGAGTATTGAAACCTCGCCGTAGCCGATCCAGCAGGCGGCTCGTCCCTTTTCCGAAAAAATACGTCGCTCTATAATCTTTGCACCATGCCCATCATCCAGATCGAACGACTCGCCAAACACTACCGGGTATACCAGAAGCAGGAGGGCTTGGGGGCTTCAATGCGGGGCCTGTTTCGACGCCAGTTTCGGGATGTCCTAGCGGTCCGCGGGATCGATCTGGAAGTCGAGAAAGGAGAATTCGTCGCTTTTCTAGGGCCTAACGGCGCCGGCAAGACGACCACGCTGAAGCTGCTCTCAGGAGTGATTACCCCCAGCAGCGGATCGGCGCTCGTCATGGGCCATGTTCCCTGGCAACGCGAGAACGCTTACCGTCGCAGGTTCGCCTTAGTGATGGGGCAAAAGAATCAGCTTTGGTGGGACCTCCCAGCGCAGGAATCTTTTCGCCTCCACCAACAGATCTACCGTATCGATCCGGACTCGTTTCGGCAAACGCTCGACGAACTGACCGGGCTACTCGAACTGCGCGATCTGCTCAAACAACCGGTACGAGAGCTGTCGCTGGGCGAACGCATGAAGATGGAGCTCACCGCGGCCCTCCTACACTCGCCCGAAGTTCTGTTTCTCGACGAACCGACGATCGGGTTGGACGTCATCGCACAACACAACATCCAACAATTCCTGCGGTACTATCAGGAAGAACGAGACATTACCATTCTGTTGACGAGCCACTATATGAAGGATGTCGGCGTACTTTGTAAACGCGTGGTCATCATCAATCGCGGTCACATTCAATACGATGGATCCTTAAGCGGCATCCTCGATCGCTTCAGTGGGCACAAAATCGTGACCCTCCAATTCGCCGCAGGAAAGCTACCCGAGGACCTCGCAGCGTTCGGAGAAGTCCTGCACATCGAGGCGCCCCGCGTGCAGTGGCAAATTCCCCGCGCCCGGGTTACCGAGATTCTGTCTTCGATCCTCTCCCGCCACGTCATCGAAGATATGGTTGTCGAAGAACCGCCCTTAGAGAAAGTGATTGCAGATGTCTTCGCACAGGATGTGCTCGCCCCGGACTCAGCCAGCTCCGACGACGCAACTGATACCGAACCCGACGCGATGCGACGTACACCGTAAGCGGTTTCCGGCGAGATCGGAGTCTCTCGGGCGCCGCTGCGACCGCTGTTAACCCCTTGGTACTCACTCGAATCTCCCAACCCGCGACGCCGAAATGCTGACTCGTACGCTGACCTGGTGGACCATCCTGCGCATCGCGNTCGAAGAGCGCCTTGTCTACCGCGGCGATTTCGCATTGGGAACGCTGATGCGATTCCTGCCAATCATCACCCAAATTTTCCTGTGGTACGCCATTTTTGACGGCCAGCGGGTCACCTCTGGACTAGACCTGGANCAGATCGAAATCGCCGGCTACCGGTACCAGGATCTTGTCGCCTACTACCTGCTCACGATGCTCAGTCGCGCTTTTTCCAGCATGCCTGGGCTGGCATCGGGTGTTGCCCTACAGATTCGTGATGGCGAAATCAAGAAATTTCTGATTCAACCGGTCGATTTGGTGGAGTTCCTATTGATCACTCGGATCGCCCACAAACTCGTGTACTACGTCGTCGCAGCGGCGCCGTTCGCCCTGGTCTTCTTTCTCTGCCGCGGGTATTTCGTGAACGGTTGGCCCGGGCTCCCCGAGCTGGTCTGTTTCCTGGCAGCGCTGATCATGGGGTTTCTGCTCGGTTTCTTTCTGGAAATGTCGATCGGGCTGATTGGTTTCTGGTGGCTCGAAATCAGCTCTCTGTTGTTTGTATACATGCTGCTGACGTTCTTTCTCTCCGGCCACATGTTCCCGCTCGATCTACTAGGTCCGCCCTGGACTCAACTGGTCGACCTGCTGCCGTTGAAATACCTCGCCTATTTCCCGGCCGCCATCTTCCTGGGAAAGGTGACGGGAGACGACCTGATCCGCGGGATGTGGATCGAGGCGGTCTGGCTGTGCATCTTTATCGGGGTATCGCGGCTGCTGTTGCAGCGCGGGATCAGACGTTACAGCGGGTTTGGCGGGTGAATCCTCAACCCCCGTGCGACGATACGGCGCTACAGCCGGCGCGACCGATTCCTGCTAGGCTGGACTCTGCCCACCTCGATCCTCACCGGATAAGATGGCGGTTCCTGCGAGCCCCCCATGATCCTCATCATCGACAATTTCGACTCCTTCACCTACAACCTGGTCCAGCGTCTGGGTGAAATTGACGCCAATCTAGACCTCCAGGTGTTCCGCAACAATCAAATCACACCTGACCAGATCCTGGCAAAAAGACCAACCCACTTGATCATTTCGCCGGGGCCCTGTAGTCCCGATCAGGCAGGGGTTTCGATGGAGTGCGTGACGCAGCTGGCAGGCAGGTTGCCCATCCTGGGTGTCTGCTTGGGCCACCAGTCGGTCGCCCAGGCCTGCGGCGCAAGAATCATCAGGGCCCAGCGATTGATGCACGGAAAGACCGACGAGGTCCACCACGACAACCGTGGACTCTTCGCGGGACTCCCCAATCCGTTTATCGCCACTCGCTACCACAGCCTGGCGGTCGAACCGGGTTCGACCGACCACCAGTTCGATACTTCCGCCTGGTGCACGGCGCCCGACGGCTCGCGGGAAATCATGGGAATCCGACACCGTGAGTATCTGCTCGAGGGTTGGCAGTTTCACCCCGAGAGCTTCCTGACTGAGTGCGGGCACCAGCTGTTGCGGCGTTTCCTTCAACTCAGGCAGACCACCGCGTCCGACCCCTGACTGGCCCGGGTTGCATTGATCATGCTCAGTGTCGCAGAAGCGAATGACTGTGTACTACGCCGGGCCGAGACCCGCAGTTCGTCCCGCGTCTCGGCAGTCGATGCGTGTGGTTTAATCCTCGCCGAGGACATCACCAGCGACGTCGATTCTCCTCCCCACGACAAGGCGATGGTCGATGGTTACGCGCTGACCACCTCCGATCTACCGCACACGACTACGCTTCGCGTTCTAGAAGAAGTCACCGCGGGAGACGTCCCTACCCTAACGGTCGTCTCCGGAACCGCGACCCGCATCATGACGGGCGCCCCCATTCCCGCCGGTGCGGATGCCGTGGTGATGGTGGAGCAGACACGTTCGATGACCCGAGACAACATCGAATCGGTCACGCTCGACACGGTGGCCCTGCATGCGGGTGCCAATATCCTCCCCCGTGCCACCTCGCTGCGGCGCCACGACGTCGTGCTCTCAGCGGGCCACCTGATCCGCCCGATCGAAGTCGGTCTCCTCGCGGAGGTGGGTCGCGCTGAGGTCGCGGTGCTGCCTCCTCCGCGAGTGGCCGTGCTGGCGACCGGAAACGAACTCGTCCCCGCCGCCGACGTGCCCGCCGCAGGACAGATCCGCAACAGCAACGGACCACTGCTCCAGGCGCTCGTAGCCCGTGCCGGCGGGATTCCGCTCGACCTCGGGATTGCTCCCGACCGCTCGGACGCGCTGGGAGAACGCATCGAAGCCGGCCTGTCAGGGGAGGTCTTGTTGCTCTCCGGAGGCGTCTCCGCCGGAGTTCTCGACCTGGTTCCCGCCGCGCTCGCCGCCGCCGGCGTACAACAAGTGTTCCACAAGGTACAACTCAAGCCGGGAAAGCCGCTCTGGTTTGGCTGTCTGATTGACGAGTCCTGCAGCCGCTTGGTTTTCGGACTCCCGGGAAACCCCGTCAGCAGTCTCGTCTGCTTCGAGCTGTTCGTGAGACCGGCGATCGCCAAAATGTCAGGGCGCTCAGAGATCCATCCACCGCGCCGCGAGGGAGCTCTCACGCGCGCTCACGTGCAACGCGGTAATCGGCCAACCTATTTTCCTTCGATCCTCTCGGAACAGGCAGGCAACCTCACGGTCGAGCCCATCGACTGGCAGGGTTCCGCCGATCAACGATCTCTCGTCGCCGCGAACGGACTGGCGATGTTCCCAGCGGGAGATCATGATTTTTCTCCGGGTGACCTAGTTTCCACGATTCCGCTCTGAACGGCGCTACGCCAACAAAAAACCTCCGCAGCCGTCAAAGACCGCCGCGGAGGTTTGTGTGGGCCGCTGCAACGGCGGCAACCGCGCCGCTCAAACGCTTGGTTTGCTCGTCAATACCCAATGCTGGGTGGATTGGGTGTGAGAAAATCACGCGGCGAACGATTCGTGTAATAGGGGTAAGCGTAGCTACCCGTCGCGGGACCGGCGGGCCCCATCCGGTGGTACTCTCCACGCGGAAGTCGCGGCACGTGCCCCTCCTGATAGCGTTTTAGGTCACCCAACAGACCGCCGCCTCCCAATAGACCGCCGCCTCCCAATCCCTGACCTTTGACGTCAGAGCCCTTGTGGGGCGTCAGATTGTGCTGGCAACCGGTCAAGGCAATCGACGACAACAAGATGGCGAAAGCCAAACCGATGAATTTCATGTCCTGTCCATCCTTCTTGCATAGAGCCGGGTCATCTCTGTGGAGGCACGATCGGTGCAATGCGGAAAGGCGTACGCCCGTCGTCACTGGCCACCGATTGGGAAATCGCCGTGCGAGAACGGGTCGCGACCCGATTACCCACAAAAAGTCATCGGCCACCACAACCGGAGAAATTCAACAAATTGGTATTGCTGTCAGGATCGGTACAACACCGCCTGGAAATGTCTCAGACGCAACAACCCTCCTATTTTACGCACCCGGAAAAGACCGCCGTTCCATTGACATGTCCGGTGCGCCGGTCGGTGAAGAGCAGCTGCTGTCTGGCGCCCGACAGCGATCCGTTGTGTGGTGACCCGCACCGCGGCGCGGGTCGGTACAGACCCCCAGCCACTCGCGGGCGATCAGCTTGCCGTTTGTTCGGCCCGATACTAGACTTGCCGGACCCGCGTTTTCCGTAGTGTAGCCCTCTCTCCTCAAGCGAGATCACTCATGCCACGCGTGGTGTTAGCGATGTCCGGAGGTGTTGATAGCAGCGTCGCAGCTCACCTGTTGCTCGAAGCCGGCCACCAGGTGATCGGAGTTTTCATGCGCCACGG
>PADE01000033.1 GCA_002702965.1 Planctomycetaceae bacterium | reverse complement strand
CTCCTGGAAATCCATTCCGCCGTGGACCGTTGTCGAACCGCGGTTCCGTTCGCGGATGTGGGTCACCCGCTGCGCGCCATGTGGCGCGATCCGAGTTGCTCGGCCCATCAGAATACCAGCCTCGGCGGGCGACAACAGAGGCGGCTGGCAATTTCTCTGTTCGCCGCAGCCAGGTGCGGTCTACGGCGGGCTCGGCAGGCGTCTTTCTTTTCAGTGCAGAATTGTTTCGCCCTGGCTGGTGCCCTGGCAGTGGGGGGGATAGGGTGTGATCGAGGAATAGGCGAGCGGTGGAAACTCGGCGGGAAATGGTGGGCTCGCCGTCCGCCTCCATGACGTATTGTGAGGGCGAAAGTGATGCAGCGGACGAGTCTCTGGGTCGAAATGGGTGTCATTTATTTGGCACTGGGGATGTCTGCGGTGGCGGCCGACAAGCGGCTGCTGTTACTCGCGCAAGGCCCCGATGGTCATCCCCGTTTGACGCACGAGTACCAGGCAGGAGTGCGTGTGATTTCGCGCTGCCTCGAAGATCACCCGGGACTCCAGTTGCGGGTGGTCAGCGCGGACGGAGCGTGGCCCCAGGGACCGGACTTGATTCGCCAAGCTGACGGGATTGTCCTGTTTCTCGCCGAGGGTGCCAAGTGGATCCAACGAGAGCCGCGGCGACTGCAGGCGCTGACCCAGCTGGCCCAAAACAAAGGAGGGCTGGTGGTCTTGCATTGGGGCATGGGGACCCGTCCGGCAAATTACATTGACCAGTTCTTGCAGTTGTTCGGCGCTTGCCATGGCGGTCAAGACCGCAAGTACAAGGTGGTCCAAACGCGGGCTCGGGTGGCGCTGCCTGGGCACCAAATAATGTCCGGAATTGATGACTTTGATGTCACAGATGAGTTTTACTACCGCCTCAAGCGGGTCCGCTCCGCGTCGCCACCGATCCCGCAACTGACAGTTGAAATCGACGGTCGCCGAGAGATGGTCGCGTGGTCCTGGCAACGTTCCGATGGGGGCCGCTCGTTCGGGTTCTCCGGGCTTCATTTCCATGAGAACTGGAAGCTTGTCGAGTATCGTCGCCTGGTGGCCCAGGCCGTCTTATGGACGTTGCAGATGGCGATTCCCGCCAACGGGCTATCTGTCAATATCGCCCCCGCAGAGCTGTTGCTAGAGCGGCCCTGAGCAATCGGTGGCGCGCTAGCCGACCGGCACCCGCGGACGTGACCTGACCAGACGGCGCAGCAGGAAGCAGCTGCTCAACAACGAGTCGAGCAGCATCAACCGCGCCCCCCGCATCCAAGTTTGCAGCTTGCGGTCACGATGGAAGAAGCTGCGGCAGTACCAGGACCACGCCAATTGTTGCAGCCGGACCTTGTCGCGCCAGGGGGCCTTTGAGCGCGCGCAGAGATGCGTAAATCCGAGGAGCATTTCGAGGCGAAACATGCTGCGCTGGAACCATGTTTGCGGTTGGAACCCACTCGGTTGAACGCGTTTGCAAAGTGTTGCCCGGCGACTGCCGGTTACGGCTTCGCCGATCAGTATCGAGAACAGCCACAGCAGGTCACCACCCCACGGCGGATACGCCAACTGCTCGGTGGTGTGTCGACTGAGCCAGTCCCGCCGAAAGAGACCGTAAAACCAGCCATCGCACGCCCACCCTGGGTTTTGTGGATTGAAGAAGCGGCGGACATTTTCCAGATGTGATCCGACACAAGCTAGTGGTTGTACCGGCCACGGCAGTCGCTTCCCGGTACCGTCGATCGCGACGGTTTGCGGCGTTGCCAACACGACCTGTGGATGGTCTTGCAGGCAGGCAGCCAGTTCGCGCACGAAGCACCGGTTGCGAAGGTCGTCATCGGCGGCCCACATGAAGTAATCACCGTTGGCATCGTTGACCAGGCGGCAGAAATTCGCTAGCGGACCGATGTCGCGTGCGTTGCGCAGGTAGCGGATCCGCGGATCGCGCGCCGCGGCTGCCAGACAGATCGACTGCGTATTATCGGTCGAGGCATTGTCCCGAATGATGATTTCCAGATTCGGGTAGTCCTGCTCGAGCAGCGATTCGAGCGCTAGCAAGAGATGAGGTTCGCCGTTGTAAACCGGGACACCGATGGTCACCAGGGGCGGCGCCGCGCCGTTTTTGCGGTGCGCTGTTTTCACGCCAGCACTCCCACCCCAGAAGGTCGAGCCGTGCGCGCCGGCGGGCGTTCACCGGAGGCGCTCTCGAGCTCTTGTTGTGCTACGTCCCGCCCCCAGGTCATTTCGGTCAAAGCCGCTCGTTGACCGCCGGTGGCAGTTGCGAATTGACGTGTCTGGTTGTCGGCGATGAGTAGGTGGCTCTGATTTCCTGCACGAAACGTGCGACTATGCCACCAGTCGGCCGGTTGATACGTCTTTCCGTTTCGGTCGACCACCAGGACCTGCAAGTCTCGGCGCAACATCTGCCGGGTCATGCTGCAACGTCCGCTTTCCAGCCTCCAGCCGCTCCACTTGTCGGCCAGGAAGCGGGGGGACAGATCGAGCCAATCCCGGCGGCGGATCGCGAATCCGTTGGTGCGTAGATGCGGATTGGGGAATGGCGGAAACGGTTTCCACAGTTGCTTCACGCGGCGCCGATACAACCAGCGCCGCAGGCTGGAGAGAAATCGGTACCGACGGCTGAGAGGGATCGCAGACAGCGGTGTCCGCAGCGACTCGTAGGAGCCGGTTGCTCCGACCACACCGACGTGCGAGTCTTCCAGAAGTGGCTGGGCCAGGTGCCGCAGCCAATCCGCTGCCAGCGGGGCGCTGAACGAATTCAGAAACACACAGACATCGCACGATAACGCCGCGGCGGCCGCTCGATAAGTTGCTAGGTCACAGCCTTCATCCGGCAGGTATAGGCAGTGGGCGTTCAGGTTTGCCACGGCCTGCCACCGGTGGAAAGCCGCGGGATTGGAGAAGCCCTTCAACACCAGTACGAGTCCGTGCTCGATGCCGGGCGCCCGGTCCTGGTACCGGCGCGCAAAACGTAGGAAGGGCGCGGCGCCGTTGGCAGCTCGGACCAGATGGATGACACAGGCAGTCGGGAGAGGCACGTTCGCAGTCCGCTCGCAAGAAAATTCACGGTGGCCCCAGCCGCTGGGCCCCAGTCGATGTCGCTGAGTTTAGTGCGAGTTGGTAGTCCTGCCCAATAGCATTCCCACCGCCTCGCACTGCGCAGCGGACTTGAGACGGCGACCGACCCAGATGACACGGCGCGGAAGCCGGTTCGCAAAATGGGCATTACCCGGTGCGCCGTCGGTGGACCGACGCTGCGCGGCGAACATCGCTTGTGGATCGGCTCTGGGGGTAGCTAGAGATGCTGATCCGGGCCCAGGTAGCTGTCGGCAGCAAAAACGTGTCCGGCTGGGATCCTCGTTGCCAACTCCCCGGCATCGAGTGCAAACCGGGGATTGATTTCGACACGAGTGCCCTCGGCGATGGTTGCGCCGGCCGCCGCGAGCCACGTCGCGTACAGGTCGAGCATGAGCCGCTTCGCGGTCGTTGGAGTATCGGTGGCTGCGGTGTCTGCGTTCTTGACGGGGGCGAAGCAGGAGACCGGATCACCTTCCACCACGATGGCGTTACGGGCCGCAGGGAGGAGGTCAAAAATGAATCGCTCGAACTTGATGGAATTTGGCAGCGGCGGTGTGACTCTCTGGCCGTCCGCGCCCAGGAAAGGTGTTCGCTTCAGCGCCCGATGGAACGCAAGACCTTCGTCACTCGTTACCATGCGTTCCAGGAATTGGCGCTGAAAGACATGCACTCCCATGTTTCCGGCCCACAACGTCAGTCTTCCATCCGGGTTGCGGCGACCCGCCTCGTCGGGTGACAGATCGCTGTATTCAATAATGCGCAGCTGTTCATCGATCGACACCACGTTTCCGACCCGCTCCTGGGGATCGCGTTTCCGGATCACTTGGGTTGTCATCTCGGAGTCGGCTTGGAGGTGACAGCCGATCAGCCAGGGGTCGCAGATCTGCGCCAGTGGGTTGTCGACTTGTGCGTAGAACAGGTGGTCAATTCCGCGGTCCGCGGCGGCCGCCAGGCAACCCTCCCGTTTGAGCGCCGCCAGGACGCCACCGTGTCCGTCGGGACTGAGACAAACGGAATCCCGATCATCCAGCAGTACACGGCCGCTATCGGCATCCACTACCGGCATCGTTCCCTGGCAGAACACGTACAGGTCTTCGCTCGGTAGACCGAAGCGTTGATGGGATGCCAGAAAGTCGATTGTCTCATCGTGTGTGGCCGGGCTCGTCATCAGAAACAGCGGAATCGATGCCTGGTATCTTCCACGGATCGCCAGCAAGTAGTCGATCAGCACTTGGAACAGAGGGCGATTGGAAACCGGGCCGATGGGAAACATCCCCTTGGGATGATCAAACCCGAGCCGTGAACCTTGTCCACCAGCGACGAGAATCACTCCCAATTGCCCCGATCGCAGCGCCGTCGCTCCGGTCGCGCGGGTCCGTTGCGCATCAGCAACACCCGCCGACTCGATCGGGACGGCGGGCGGCGGACTGGGGTGAGCGGCGGGTGGACGACGCATCTGGGACGCGTTAGGTGTGCGCGTCAATTCAGTCAACAGCGGGAAATCGATGGCGAAGATCTGGTCTGCGAGGTGCTGTTGGCGCGTCGGCGCGAGTGTCTCCCAATGAGCGAGAAGATGGTCCTGGCCAGCGTTTCGAACGACCTCGCGGAGTTTTGTGTACAGCGCATCCGCCATTATGTCGTCGCGAGAGTTGAGTCGTGGACGCTTGCTGTGCGTTCGAGCGGCTGGTCACCCGTACTTAGAATAGCCAGCCGCGCACCCAGGCATACGCCAGCCAACTGAGGACAGGAAACAGCACGAAGACTGAACCGTAGGTGAACAGAGTTGTCCATGTGGTGCGTGGCCAGCGTGCCATCAAATTGTTTCCGGCGATGATCCACGTTCGAGTGGGTGTGGCAGTCAGACATCCGGTTCGTAGGCCAGATTTGGTGCGAGCCAACGTTCGACATCCGAGGTCGTCATGCCTTTGCGGCGAGCGTAGTCGGAGATTTGGTCGCGGTCGATTCGGTCGACGGCAAAGTAGCGAGCCTGCGGATGGGCAAAGTACCATCCACAGACACTGGCGGCAGGTAGCATGGCGAACGACTCGGTCAGTTGAATACCGACGTTGGCTTCCACGTCCAACAGATCGAACAGCGTGCGCTTTTCGGTGTGATCGGGCTGCGCGGAGTACCCGGGTGCGGGCCGGATCCCTTGATAGCGCTCATCGATCAACTGTTTGTTGTCGAGGTGCTCGCCAGCGCCAAAGCCCCAGTCAAGACGTGCTCGCTGGTGTAGCATTTCCGCCAGCGCTTCCACCAGTCGGTCTGCTAGCGCCTTGACCATTATGGAATTGTATTCATCGTGTTCGGCGGTGAAGCTGCTGGCCAGCTTGTCGGCGCCGATTCCCGCGGTCACGGCAAACGCCCCTAAGTGATCCGAGCGGTCCACATCTCGAGGCGCAATGTAATCCGCCAATGCACGGAATTCCGTTTGTCCCTGACGTTTCCACTGCTGGCGCAAGGTGTGTACGCGGGTCAGCTCGTGCCGGCGCGATTCGTCGCGAAACAACACGATATCGTCGCCGTCGCTGGCGGCGGGCCAGAACCCGTACACGGCGCGCGCGGAGAGTTGCGCATCGCGCCGGATCGTCTCGAGCAAATCCTGCGCATTGGCGAACAGCTCTCGGGCCGCCGAACCAAACCGGGGATCATCTAGGATCGCCGGGTATTTTCCTTTCAGTTCCCAACTGAGGAAGAACGGTGACCAGTCGATGTACGGGATGATCTCGGAGAGTTCGACATCGGGAAGATTTTGGAACCCGAAAAAATCGGGCACCTCGATCGAGTTCGTCGACCAGTCGACGTTGAGTCGATTGCGGCGGGCTTCCTCTAGCGACACCAGCTTGGTCGACTTCTGACGATACGAAGCGACGAGTTGTTTTTGTTGTTCCCGGTTGTCGTCTACTAATTGGTCACGATGTTCATCGTTCAACAGCCGTTCGACGACGCCCACGCTACGCGAGGCGTCCAGCACGTGTAAGACTGGCTGCTCGTAGCGAGGGGCGATCCGCACGGCGGTGTGCTTGGCACTGGTGGTTGCTCCCCCAATCAACAGTGGCAGCTCGAAATGGAGCCGCGCCATTTCCTTTGCCACGTGCACCATCTCATCCAAGCTGGGGGTGATCAGCCCGGACAGACCAATGACATCCACGCCCTCCTGGCGCGCCGTTTCGAGGATCTGTTCACACGACACCATGACTCCCAAGTCGATGATTTCGTAGTTGTTGCAGCCCAGCACGACGCCGACAATATTTTTGCCGATGTCGTGCACGTCACCCTTGACGGTGGCCAGCAGGATAGTGCCCCGCGTCTGCTTTACGGACTCACCGTCAGCTTGCGATTCTGCGTTGATATACGGCAGCAGATGGGCCACCGCTTTTTTCATCACCCGCGCTGATTTGACGACCTGCGGAAGGAACATCTTGCCCGATCCGAACAAATCACCGACGACGTTCATGCCCTTCATCAAGGGACCTTCGATGATCTTGAGGCTACGATCGGACGCCTGTCGCGCTTCTTCGACGTCCTCTTCGATGAATTGATCGATGCCTTTGACCAACGCATGTGTCAAACGCGTGTCGACGGTCTCGTGTCGCCAGGCCAGGTCTTCAGCTGGCGCTTGCCTGCCGCTGTTTTGCACGGTGGCGGCAAACTCCACGAGGCGGTCGGTGGCGTCGGGCCGCCGGTTGAGCAGCGCGTCCTCGACGCGTTCGAGCAACTCGGCCGGGACGTCTTCGTAAACCGCCAGCTGCCCAGCGTTGACGATGCCCATGTCGAGTCCGGCGCGGATCGCGTGGTAGAGGAACGCGGCGTGCATGGCCTCGCGGACGGTGTCATTTCCGCGAAAGGAAAAGGAGATGTTACTCACCCCACCCGAGATCTTCGCGCCCGGGCACGTCCGTTTGATGATGCGGGTGGCCTGAATAAAATTCACCGCGTAGTCATCGTGTTCGGAAATGCCGGTAGCCACTGTCAGAATGTTGGGATCGAAGATGATATCTTGCGGTGTAAATCCGGCGTCCTCGGTAAGCAATCGGTAGGCGCGCTGACAGATCGTCGCCTTATCTTCGATATCGGTTGCCTGTCCGTTCTCGTCGAAGGCCATGACGACCGCCGCCGCGCCGTAGCGGCGGACCAGGCGGGCCCGCCGTAGAAATTCCGCTTCGCCGTCTTTGAGACTGATCGAGTTAACGATCGCCTTGCCCTGAACGCATTTTAGGCCCGCTTCGAGGACCTCCCATCGTGAACTATCGATCATGATGGGGACTCGATTGATGTCCGGTTCACCAGCGATCAGGTTTAGGAATGTGGTCATCGCGTCAACGGAGTCCAGTAGATCGGCATCCATGTTGACGTCCAGAATGCTGGCGCCGCCCTCGACCTGCTGACGCGCTACGGTGAGCGCTGCATCGTAGTTCTCCGATTGAATCAAGCGGGAGAACTTCCGCGAACCCGTGACATTTGTCCGCTCGCCGATCATCGTGAAGTTGCTGTCGGGGCGCAGTGTCAACAGCTCGGTGCCGCTGAGACGAGTCAACGCCTCTGGAGTCGTTTTGCGATGCGGCGCGATTCCCTCCATCGCCCGGGCAATCGCGCCGATATGCGCGGGAGTTGTGCCGCAACAACCACCGACGATGTTGAGCCAGCCGTTGGCGGCAAAGTCACCGAGCAACCGTGCCATCTTATCCGGTTCCAGAACGTACTGACCCATCTCGTTCGGCAGTCCGGCGTTGGGGTGGCAACTGATATAACACGGGCAGATTTGGGCGAGTTCTTGGATGTGGGGACGCATCGGCTCTGGGCCCAGAGCGCAGTTGATTCCCACGCTCAACACGGGCATGTGTGAAATGGCGTTCCAGAAAGCCTCCAATCGCTGGCTCGAGACAAAGGTCACGCCAGCTTCATTCAACGCCGCCGATAGCATTACCGGGCAGCTCCGGCCCGAATCGTCGAAGTACTTCTGAATGGCAAACAGGCAGGCCTTCAGATTGAGCGTGTCGATAACCGTTTCTGGAAACAACAGGTCGACACCAGCCTCGACCAGAGCCGCCACCTGCCCGTAATAGGAATCGACCATTTGATCGTAGCTGACGCCGCGGTGGGCGGGGTCGTCGACACTGGTGGAAATGGCCATTTGCTTTGTCGTGGGCCCAATCGACCCGGCGACGAATCGCGGCTTGTGGGGCGTTCGTTGATTGAATTGATCGACCGCTGTACGCGCGCAGCGGACGGCGGCAAAGTTGATTTCAGCGACCAAGTCGGCCGCCAACGCGAACTCTTTCATGGCGACCGCACTGGATCCGAAGGTGTTGGTCTCGATGATGTCGGCGCCAGCTGCCAGAAACTGTTGATGAATCCCGGTGACCGAATCGGGATGGGTCAGGCAGAGCAGATCGACGAACCGCACCAGGTCTTTGGGATGCTCGGCAAACCGTGCGCCCCGCGTCTGGGCTTCGTCCAGATCTAACGTCTGGACTTGGGTTCCCATCGCCCCGTCGAGAATCAGGATGCGTTCTTCCAGTAGCTGTTCCAGACGCTGGGTCCCTGGTGATACGACGGCAGTGGACATGGGCGAGGCGTCTGGGTACGGGTTTGCGCGGAAAAGCTCCGGACAATCGTAGAATATTTTGGCACGCAGTCGTAGGCCAGCAAGCGGCCTCTCGCAGGTTGCCCGACTTTACTCTCTGACCCAACCGTTATATTGCTCAAGATCCGAATAATCACAACCGATAACAGACGTGCGCGGTCTTGTCGAGGAATTCCGCGGTCACCCGGTCGTGTGGACAGATTTCGTCGCTGATCCGACGGGTCGACTCAGCGGAGAAGGTCACGGCGGCCTGACCGTCTTTACGACGCATGCCAATGCGAGTCCGAGCGAGGGTTCTGGTGGCGGTGCGCGTCGCGGCGGATGGAATCGGCCGCGATTGTAATGCGGTCTCCAGGGGACTTGTTCGATGAAAATGCCGCCCCTGCTACTCACCCTCCCCGAGTTGGCAGCGCCGGGCCGCGCCGCGCCCCCCGACCAAGAGGCTCCAGGGTTGCCTCGATCGGTTGATGCACCGGATGCGGCGTTACTGCGTTCCACCCGGAAGCCTCACCGGGATGGTGGCCGCGTTGCGCCGCGAAGATCGGCGCTGCTCCTGATCGTTGGTGTTGGTCTTTGCGTGATCTCGTTGGTCTGGAAAGATCGGACCCACGAGGCGCCACCGCTTGCCGAAAGCACGTTCCAGCGGTGGCCAGTCATACCGGGCGATCGCCACACACGGCGGCCACCAGTGGTCGCGGCGGGGTCGATTTATCAACCGGGGGCGGCGGATTCGGCGCCGATCCGGTGGTCCCGCAACAGACGGCCCGCTGGCGGTGCGCAGCGCAGCGTATCTGCCCGTCCGTCATCGCTCGACCCATTGGGAGCGGCCAATCCACCTGCGCAGCCGGCCCGCATCTTCGCGCCCCCACAGTTCGAGCCCGGCCCACGCGCCGCAGAACACCGCGTCGAATCGCAGGATCGCGTTCGGCAGGCGCGCCTTCCCATCGCTCCAGATGCAGCGCCGTCGACACCTCGGGTGGCTACCGATCCTCCCCAGGTACCGGCTCCGAGCGCGTTCGACGAGAAGCCAGCAGTACTGGGTATTCCGAGGAGGGATACCGCGGACGAACTATCCCATCACCGCGATCGGGCAGCCGAAATCGAAGACCCGATCGGTGATTATATCGATGCCGCGCGCACGCCCGCAGTTGATGTGAGCCCGCCAACGCGGCTGCCGCGTTGACCCGCTCGACGACGCCCTGGGAATGTTTGCCATTTCCTGTTTTTCTTCAGCCACGGGACCGAACGATGCAACTTGGCTTCCAGCGATTTCGGCACCGTATCCGCCGTGCGGCGCAAACGTGGAGCCCGTCATTCGGGGACCGCGGCGCACAGGCTCCGGCGGGTCCGCGCTGTGACCGGGTGCCTGCTGCGTCTGTTTTTTCCAATGGTTCGTTGACCCAGGAGCTGTTTGTTCTACAGTCCGCTTCATGCGAGACCTCGACCGTCGGCGCAGCGGCCGGGACGATCCATGTGGGGCACGCGCTGCACTCTACCCTGGCGGGCCCGCAACGGCCATTGCTGGCGCACACAGCCCCGTTGGGCGCGGGGATTCGGAGACGTGGAGAGGAAGCCGCAGAGGAACGGGCAACGCCGGTTGCCGCCATCGATGACCGACCGTCTGAATCGGCGAGTTCCTCACCCGCGTTGTGGCCGGATATTTGTACCCGTCTTGTGAACGGGTCCGCGGCGCAGTTCGAAGTTGCCGGGAAGAGTTTGTTGGCAGCTAGCCGAAAAGGTCTCCGCGCGCTGGCGATTACGGGTCAGGTGCGTGGAGAAGGTCGTTCTACCGTGGCGATGTGTCTGAGTCGCGCTGCGGCTCGGCTCGGCGGGCGCGTGGCATTGGTCGAGGGCGATTTCCTCGATCCGGATTTGGCCGCGCAATTGAAGCTGCTCGATCCGCACGATTGGTTGTCGTCGGATCGCGCGCCGACTGCTGACACCGTCGGCATACCAGGTGAGATGGTGGATTTGTTTCTTCGCGATCCGAGACGTCTGATCGAACGCCCCCGATCCGCCGACCGGCTGGCGGCGCTCATTCGGACGCTTGTACGCAATTACGATCTGGTGGCCGTGGATCTTCCACCGTTAGATTGCTGCGCCCAGTTACCCGTCGATTGCACCGATTTTGACGCCGCGATCCTAGTCCGGAATTGTCGCGCGACGAACTTGGATGATGTTCACACTGCGGCCGATCGTCTCCATGCCGCGGGGCTTTCCGCGGTGGGTGTCGTCGAGAACTTCCAAACCGATTGACGGTTCGGGCGGTTGCGTGCCCCAAAGAGTGATGTGCTGGCAGCCGCCGCGGCGAATCCCTGACCGATTCCGCTCGACCCACCTTTAGGTATAGCGGACCCCGAGATGCTGGGCTTCAAAGAACACCGGGAGCAGTGCATCGACACGCAACAGCCCCTGGCGTGTCAATGTCACCCGGTCACCGTCGATGGTCAGCATCTGGTCATCCTGATGGGCCTGCCACTGGTCGCGCCATTCGCTGAGGATCTCGGTGTTGAACTTGTCACGAAAATAGCCTGCGTCGAGATAGCCGCGCTTGAGCTGTAGGATCATCTCTCGGATCAGTAGCTGCCGGTTGGTGGGACGCAAGGCCCTTCCGAGCGGCAACCGGTTTTCATCCAACACGGTTTCCACATAGTCACTCCACTCAGGGCAGTTCTGGTAGTGGACGGACGAAACGTGACCGAAACTGGCAATCCCTGTGGCCAGCAAATCGGATCCTGTCCAGAGATTGTCACGATAACTGAAATTCACTTTTTGGGGATCTTTGACCACCGTGTAGGCGCTGGAAACGTGGTAGCCTTCTTCCAGGAAGGCGTTAAACGCATAGTCGACCCAGGCGCGTTTGGTGGCCCAGTCGGCCACCTCGACCTCGACCTGGTTTCCGAGGATGTCCTTGGAGTAGACCGTGTTGAAGGGCAGCTCCATCTGGTAAATGGTGATACTCTCGGGGGACAGTTCAACGGTGCGGCGCACATTGTCTTTCCAGTTGTCCCAGGTTTCACCGACCATTCCGGAGATGAGGTCAATGTTGACGTTGGGAAAGCCGGTTGACACGATCCAATCCCAACAGCGATAAATTTCGCCCGATAGATGGGCTCGACCGTTTTCTTTGAGAAGCTCGTCGCTGAAGTTCTCCACTCCCAAGCTCAACCGCGTCACACCCATTTCGGCAATCGTTCGCAACTTCGGTTCGGAGAGTGTGCCCGGTTCGCATTCGAAGGTGACTTCCTCGGCCTGGTCCCAGTGGACACTGCGGCGTAGTTGCTCGACGAGCGATTCAAGTTGTCGCGAACTCAGAAACGAGGGTGTACCACCGCCGAAATAGACGAAGCGAAAAGCGCGATCTCCGACGACCGGAAGTTCGCTGACCAGCTCGATTTCGTGTGACAGGGCCCGCACATAGAGGTCGATGTCAGAGGCCTTGTTGTCGGTGAAGACCTTGAAGTAACAGAACTTGCACCGTTTGCGGCAAAATGGGATGTGCAAATAGAGGCCCAAGGGAACCGGAGCCGATGGTTGTTGAACGACCGACCTAAACTCCTCCAGGCCGTCATCGGACCATTGGGAAAACGGTGGGTAGTTGGATATGAAATAGCTGCCGACTTCGGTCTTCGTAGAATCTGTAGCCATGGCTGAACTGCTCAGTTATGGGAATCGATTGGTCGGGCAGCCGCTGTGTCTCGTGCACATGGCTGTATTGCACTCACTCAAGGCTGTTTCCCAAAACAATACACAACACCGTCATCTGTGGCGATAACTAGTTTGCCGGCGGCGACTGCTGGAGACGCGGCAAACCCCCCGCCCGCTTCGTACTCCCACTCCTTTTTGCCGCTCTTCAAGTTGAGGCCGTACAAGCGACCATCGCTGGAGCCGACAAACGCCCGCCTGCCCACGATCACGGGAGAGGAGTCGACCCGCTGCTTGGCGGTAAAAGTCCACAGCTGTTTGCCACTGGCGGGATCCAAGCCCCGGACCTGGCGATTTTGGTTCCCGTAGACAACAATCTCCCCGCTGGCCGCAGCCGAACTGCGGACCCCTCTACCCCGTTTCGGTTCGTAGCGCCAGACCACGCTGGCTTGCTTCCAATTCACGCAAAAGAAGACGCCAGCTTCGGACCCAAAATAGGCCAGGTCACCACGGACCGCCGGCGTCGCCATGGTGGGTCCGCCGATGTCAACGTTTGCTACCGAAGCCCCTTTCTCCAAATCAATGATATGCAACTTGCCGTCGCATCCAGCTACAAAGCAACGAGTTTTCACCACCGTCGGTGTGCAGCGTATCTGGTCTTCGATGGTGTATTTCCAGATCAGCTTTCCCGTCTTGGCTCCGAGGCAATAGAGAGTGGCATCTTGTGACCCGACGAGTACGTTGCCGCGATAAAAATTTGCGCTGGAATCGATCTCAGCCTTGGTTTCGTATTCCCAGAGTTTCTTTCCGGTCTCAGCATGCAAACAGTAAAACCGGCCGAACAGGTCGCCAATGTAGACGCGCTGGTTGTAGACCGCTGGCGAGGCGATAAAACCGTCCTGCTCCTTTGTCTGGAAGGTCCATTTTCTCTTGCCAGAATTGAGATCCAGAGCGTAGAACACCCCATCCAGGTCGCCCACAAAAACCGTGTTGTCGACGATCGCCGCGGTCGCTTCGAAGGCGCCATCCTTGACTTTGTGCTTCCACAACAGAGACGGTTTGTCGGGTAGCTCACAATGCGCCACGCCGCTCGACAGTGGGTCGCCGCGAAACAGCGGCCATTGGGTCGCGGTCGCGCGCGGACTCGGTTCGGTTTCGGCAGCTGGCGGTGTTGGCGATTCCTCGGCCGCGTGCGGAGCGCCAGCGAGCAACCCGTAACTAACCAAGATCCCCACAGCAGACCACCGCCGGAGGTGGGCCGCGGTATTGCGTTTGCGGGGCGCGACGGGGCGACCCGCGCGGATCGCAGCGAGGGCAGGTGGAGAAGCTTCGCGGCGTGGAAGCATGATTTCGATTGCTCCAGAGGAAGATCTCATATCAAAACGGCGCTGCGCCTTACGTCGAACCGGTCGCGTGGCGCGTCACCTGCCGGACCCGTTGGCGTTGCATGGACTGACCGGTGAGGACCCAAACGGCCGCTTCCCCAGGTCGCTGCCCTTGTCACGTTGGCGACCGTTTGGCCTCGTTGGTTGCCAGCGCTCGATCGCGGTATACGGGTCGTTCGGTGAAAACGGCGGTTGGGATTCGACCTGTCTATTATCGCGTCAGCGGGTGGGAAAAGACAACCGGCAGCGTGGCTAGAACCGATGTAACAGGGTTCCCCGCCGCCGTTTCTCGACCGGGCCGGCGGCCTCACATGGCGCTACCACGAAGTCAGAAAGCCTATTTTCCTGGTCTCGACGACCTTCCTGGCGCTTGGCGGACCGGTTGGGTTTGAACATAATTAGGTCGGCAGGCGGGGAGATTTTTTTCAGTTCTGATGGAACTGTTCCCTCGACTCACCCGGCGGTGTTTCACTCGAGGAGGCTTACACTGACTGTTCGAAATTTCCAGTTTGCCGCGTGGATGCTTGTGTTCCTGCGTTGTGGACTCGGATGGCAGTTTTTCCAGGAAGGCGTGAGCAAGATTCAGCAACCGCGCCCCTTCTCGGCGGGGTTTCTGGGAAATGCACGGGGACCGTGGGCGGACTGGTTTCAAGGTAGGGTCTGGGACTCAGACGGGTTGGCTCGCTTGGACCGAAGTGCCACCCGCGACCGCTGGAAGGACTACGTCGCCAGGGCGCAGCAACATTTTCGATTCGACGAGAAGCAAGGGACAGCGGCCGATCATATTTACCAGCGTTACGTCTCCCAGTTGGAAGGTTTTTTTGGTGATTTCCAGGTAGAAATCGAGGAGTACCGGTTGCAACTGGAGCGCCTGCAACGCGATACGCAGCGAGCGGATAGTGACTCCCTCGTCTGGCGAGAAGTTGCTTCGCTGAATCGACAGATTCAGAAACGACGGTCCGAATTAGCGGGAACGGTGCGGCCCTGGTTATCGGTCATCGATGGTCTGTGGCTAGGTTTGGAGCGAGACATCAACGCNCTGGGTGCGGGGCGAGAATCNGTGTCCCAGGACAACGTTCGACATTTGGCGCTGCGACGTCTCGATCGGAGCTGGTTTGATAGCCTGACCATCGATCGTGTGATCCCCTGGTTCGATCTAACCGTGGGAGCATTCTTGATTCTGGGTTTACTGACCCGGATTGCGTCGCTCGCCGCAGCCGGTTTTTTGGCGAGCGTGGTAGTCTCCCAATGGCCGCCAGCCACCGGCCCGATGTCCACGTACTACCATCTGAATCTGATGTTGGCTCTGCTGGTCGTGGCGGCTGCGGGAGCCGGTCGAATCGCAGGCCTGGACTTTTTCCTTAGCGGCTGTCGCTCCGTCAACCGGAAAGTGATCGATGAACAATTTGACACCTGAAGAAAGAGCCGTCGGCCGAGACAACTACTACGAAGCCGTGGCGGCTGCAGACGTGGCGGGGCGGTTCGACCGGCGAGACTTCCTCAAAGGCGTTATCGCCTCGGGGGCGGTTACGGGTGCCGGCCTGGGAGCCATGTATTTCGGTTACGGCAAGGTTGGTGATCCGCTGCGAGTTGGGATCATTGGCACGGGTGATGAAGGCGGTGTCCTGATCGGCGCGCTGAATCCGGATTACATGCAGGTTGTGGCGATCGCGGATGTACGACCTTCCAGCATTCACCGAGCATTCCACGGAGATTGGGGTGGCGGTCGACCCGAATTTACGCATTCCATTCGTCCGGGCCTCATTGAAAAATACGGATGGGTCAGCGAGTCCGAGGCCCGCAAAAACGTCAAAGTGTACGATGAGGATAACGGCGGGTACGACGAACTACTGAAGAACTCAGATGTCGAGGCGGTGATCATTGCGTTGCCGTTGCATCTCCACGCGCCCGTTTCGATCGCCGCGATGCAGGCTGGTAAGCATGTGCTCACCGAAAAACTGATGGCCCACAATGTGAGCCAGTGCAAGCAGATGGTCCAGGTTTCCCGCCGTCAGCACACTCTGCTAGCTACGGGGCATCAACGCCATTACAGCATCCTCTATGACAACGCCGTGAATCTGCTGAGGTGGGGGTTGCTTGGGGAGATTCAGTTCATTCGCGCGCAGTGGCACCGTGGCAACTTACCTGGACGGGATAGTTGGGAGCAGCCGGTTCCTGGCGGTTTGCAGAGCCCCGGGGGAGCTCTCAAGGACCCCATCGCCGATCGACTGAAACGTTTTCAAGGTGATCTCGCCAAACTCGACAAAACGGTTGAACGCGGCCGCGGGATCGATCAGGATCGCTACGCGTTGTTGCAACGACAAATTGCTCAGTGGACCGAGTGGGATCGTGACCAAACGGTTAGCGCCGAGGATCACGGTTACGAGTCGATCACCCTGGACAACGGGTACCAGCGCAGCGCCTTGGAGGAGCTAGTACGATGGCGGCTGTGGGATCGCACGGGTGGTGGACTGATGGCCGAACTAGGGAGCCATCAGTTAGATGCAGCGAGTATCTTCATTAGCGCGTTGCGGAAAGACGGCAAGAAAGCGCAACCGTTGACGGTGCACGCCGTCGGAGGGCGTCATACGTTTCCCTATAATCGCGATGCCGATGATCACGTCTATTGCACCTTTGAGTTTCCCGGGCCCGGTTACGATTTTGAGGCTCCCGATGACCTGAGTCCAGCGGAACGCGCGCAGTTGGCACGCGATAAGTTTGGCTACTACGACCAGGTCGCGAACTACCCGAGCCCCGAGAAGAACATCCCATCCTACGAAGTCGATCCCAACAAACGGATCATCGTGACCTATTCGTCAATCATGGGGAACGGATTCGGTGGATACGGAGAAGTCGTGATGGGTTCGAAAGGCACGCTGGTCCTGGACAAGGAGCAGGAGGTCATGCTCTACCGGGGATCTAGCACCTCGTCGAAGATCCGGGTGCGGAACGAAGGTTCGGGCGGGGCAGTGCTGGACACCCAGGCCAGCGGAGAACTGGCGGCGGTGGCCAAAGCGGCCGATACGGGCCCCGTCAGCCGTGGTTACACGGAGGAAATGGAACACTTCGCATGGTGTGTCCGCAACGCGGCGCCGGAGAACCAACCGCGTTGCCATGGGGAAGTCGCCCTGGCTGATGCGGTGATTGCGTTGACGTCCAAACTGGCAATCAAGCGATCGCAAACGGGTCGAGGTGGTTTCGTTACATTCCGCCCCGAGTGGTTTGACGCGGAACACGATGCTACTCCCGAGCAGGATCTGGCAGAGTCCAACTCCTGACCGGCCATGCTCTACCGTGGCGAGACGTTTTGCTCGGCCCAGCGACTACAGGTCGCCTGCGAGTTCGTGGAAAGCGAAGATGCCAGCTGCGGAATTGAGCAGTCGATCGGGTGGGCGAACCCGATGGGCAGCGGAAACGGTGCCGGTTCGCAACAGAGTTCGCGCCGGCCGGGCTTAGTTTTCCTCGATCACCTCTTTGACCTTTTGAACGAAGTGAGGTGCTTTGCCCCCCTTCGACAAGTCGACCGCCTTTTTCTCCGCCTGTTTCTTCTGGTGATATTCGTATAGTGCGACTCGCTTCAGCGACTGGCTGAAAATGCCCCAGAAGATCTTCTTTCGTTCGTCAACAGCCGCTTTCTTGGTGCGCGTTTTCCGTTTGACGGTCTTTTTGGCGGTCTTGGTCTCCGCGGTTTTGGTTTTAGCGGTTTTGGTCTTGGCCGTCTTTTTCTTGGCAGTTGTTTTCCGGGCGGCCGCAGCTTCGGCCTCGTCACGTAATTTCATGCGACTTACGACTTTGCGTGCCATTTCAGACCTGCCATCGATGGTGCAGAAGAGAGGGTGCCAGATGATTTCCCATAATAACGCATTGGCAAAGCATCGAACAGCGGGCGGTCCACGCTCACGCGATGGGCTCGTATCGCCGCGGTGTTTTGTCGCGACCGCGGGCAAGGTTAGCGCGGGTCGACAGGCGCCGCGCCGGGCGGGGGCGTGCCCTTGCCATCGGCCACATACCGTGAACGTTGACGAGCGTACTCCACCGCGGGGGGCAAGGTGTCGTCGCCCTGCTCGCCAGACGCCGCTTGCCGAAACAGCGCCTTGAGGAATGGGCGGCACCAACCGCAACCGGTCCCGGCGCCAAAACACTCACTCAATTGGCTTTCACGTTGTGGTTTCGTGACCCGTATGAAGTTCACGATCTTGCGGCGGCTGACGTGGAAACAGAGGCAGAGTTCGTCGTCGAGTTCCACGCTTAAGACTCCGTTGCCGTTGCCAGACGCAATCCGATGCGGCAGGCTTTGTGAAAGTTCGATAACTCGAGCGCTTCGTTGACCGTGTGAGGATTGGTCTGGCCGCAACCGATCGTGACGGTCGGGAGCCCTTGCGCTGTGAGCCAGTTCGCATCCACACCGCCATTGGCGACCGCGCGCATCGGCTCGGAATCGATCGAGCGGATAGCCGCCTCAGCCGTGAGCACACTGATATCGTCTGCGGGCAGCAGAAAGGACTCGTAATCTAATTGACCGTTGAATCGGACGCGGCCCTGTTGCCGTTGATCGTTCTTGAGTTCCTTCACCGCTTTGTCAAAGGCGCGTTCGATTTCTCGCACAATGCGTTTCCGAAAGACCGGGTCATGGCTGCGTGCCTCGGCCCGGATGGAAACACGGTCTGTCACCACGTTGGTGGCCTCACCCCCGTGGATGAAACCGACGTTGCTGGTTCCTGTTTGGCGGCCTTTGCGAATCAGTCCGTGCCAGCCATTTCGCTGCAGATCGCCGATTGCCAAAGCGGCGATCGCGATCGCGCTAATGCCACGTTCGGGCGCCCCTCCGGCGTGGCTGGCGAGCCCTTCGATTTCAATCGTCAACCGGTAGCCGCCCGTTGCGCCGACCGTCAGCTTGGTTGCGGAGCCGCCGTCCCAATTGAAGGCCAGGCGCGGCTTTCCCAACAGGCTCTTTTTCAGGTATCGCGCACCCTGCAGACCGACCTCTTCCTGGACAAACCAGCAGAACGTCAGTGGCGGGTGTCGCAGCTGGCGTCGTAAGACTTCGAGGGCGGCGGTGAGCGTCACCGCCACACCGGCGCGATCGTCCGCGCCCAATCCGGTGTTCGGGTCGGACGAACGTATCCATCCCCCGCGCTTGCGCGGTTGGCAACCGACGCAAATCGGAACCGTATCCATGTGTGCGGCCAAGAGGCGACGAGGACCACGCTGGTTGCCCGGCAGCTTGAAAACCAGATTCCCGACATTACCTTGGATGACCGTCTTATGACAGGCGCGATCGGTCTGGATGGCGGTCGCCGGTGCCCCGGCTTTGATCAATTCGCGCGTGATCAAATCCGCGACGCCCGCCTCGTTGCCACTTTTACCCGGAATGGCCATCAGCTTGATTACCAGCTCGGTCGCCTTTTCCAGATCGGGCTCGGGGGACCCGTTGCGGCTGGTGCCTCTGGCGGTGGTCCGGGATTTTACCATGTTCAATCCTATCGTGTTCCGAACAGGTTCAGCGATCGTGGCGCAGGACTCTTGTACACGGTCTCTTGTACACGGTCAGGTTCGATGCCTATCCTAGCGAAAGCGCTGCGATCCGCAAAACGCGGCGCCGGGCAGGAGTGAATTCTCCGGTGGCGCTCACACCTGGCGAGTGAGGCCCGTCCTGGGTGGCGCGCGTACGGTTGGTTGTGGGGAGAGGTGGCGATGCGACATCTGTTGTCCGGGGAACAGGTCTTGGCGGATTGGCTTAAGCGCCGAGGCTACCCGGCCTACCGGAATCGGCAACTTGCGACATGGATCTTTCGCAAACGGGCGACGTGTTTCGACGAGATGTCCAATCTGCCGGCGGTGTTGCGAGAGGAATTGGCCGAGCAGTTTCGACTTTGGACCTCCGAGGTGGTTTGTCAACAGCGGGCGAGTGATGGAACAGAAAAACTCCTATTGCAATGGCTCGATGGCGGTCGCATCGAATGTGTGCTGTTACGAGACGGGATCCGCCGTTCGATCTGCATCAGCACCCAAGTTGGGTGTGCGATGGGTTGCGTCTTTTGCGCAAGTGGCTTGGATGGTGTCGACCGGAACCTGACCACGGGTGAGATTGTCGAGCAGATGTTGCGATTGCAGCATCTGCTTCCTGAGCGGGAACGTCTCAGTCACCTCGTGGTGATGGGGATGGGGGAACCATTGGCGAATCTGGACAATCTGATGCCGGCGCTGGAGTTCGCGAATCGAAAGAGTGGTTTGGGGATCAGTTCGCGTCGAATTACGATATCGACCGTGGGGATTCCGCGAGCCATTCGGCGTTTGGCGGCGAGACCTTCCCACTTCCATCTGGCTGTATCCCTGCACGCGCCCGATGATGCGCTGCGAACCCAGCTGGTTCCCGTGAATCGCAACATCGGGTTGGAGGATTTGCTGGCGGCTGCGGATCAGTACTTCGATGTTTCCGGTCGCCGGCTGACGTTCGAATACGTGCTGCTGGCGGGGGTCAATGATCGAGATAGTCATGCCCACGGCCTGGTCGGCATGTTGAAGAACCGACCTGCGCTGTTGAATGTGATTCCCTACAACCCGGTCGCCGGTTTAACGTTCCAGACGCCCAGCGCGGCAGCGATCAAACGGTTTCGCGCGATTCTAGAAACGGCCGGTCTGAACGTCCACTTTCGCCGTCGCAAAGGGGACCGAATCGACGCGGCCTGTGGCCAGTTGCGCCGTTCGACGACGCCGTCACCTCCCCGATCCTGACGCGCGATCGACCGGCGCACGGCGCCGCGGCGACAGCTCGATTTTCTCAGCACGGTATTCCCTCCGCGGCCTGGCGAGTTGTCGAACTGCCCGCGAGTTTGGATCACACGGGGCTCGCGGCAGTGCCGCGAGCCGATCGCACGCGCTGCGTTCCTGCGAGGCGCCGCTTTTTTCCGGACAATTCATGCAGTCCCCACAACCGCTAAACCGAATACATGAAGGAATCTACGTGTCGGGGGGGCGGACCCGTCGTTGACCCCACCGCAACAATGCGCACTAACAGGGCACCCAGGCACCCTATCTTGCCTTGTTTAGTCCGGTCGGTCTTCGATCGGTAATGACCGTGTACGAGGCGGCAATGACGAAACAAGCCTTGAAAAACTCGTACCGCAAGTTGGTCCGCCGCGCGGGCCGGTTGCAGTTTCCACTGCTTGCGGTGTTGGCGTTGGCGATCATGGTGACCGGTTATGTCTGCGTCGCCAACGATCCTTTTGATGGCAGCTACTTCCGCACGCGATCGTTCAAGGCGACGGAGTCGGGCCCCCAACAGACGGATGACGGCGATGTGTACACCAGAAACCGGTTTAAGCGAGTGGAAACGGTTCCCCGCGAACGGGGACCCGAAACCACGGGTGAAGCGCACCCGTTTCAGAGTCCAGACCGCCGGACCGAGGCGTCCGAGCCGCAGCCCGAAGTGCCGTTCTCAGCCCTTGTGCCGGCGGAACCTGTGGCGATTCCGGCGCCCCGCGCGCTCACCGAGGACTCGCTTGACTTAGCCTCTCCCGCGGAGACTGCACAGCGAGGACTTTCCGAACACAACCCCCCAGAAGAAATCGCGCCAACCCACTTACCGGCGCTCCCTCGTGCGGAGCGATTTTCCGGCGAGCTGTTTTCGTCGGAGTCGATCGCTGTCCCCCGCGCAGCGGCGCCGAGCGATCCGGCGGGTACTCGGCCGGCACTCCCTCGTGCGGAAGGATTTTCGGGCGAGCTGTTTTCATCGGAGTCAATCGCTGTCCCCCACGCAGCGGCGCCGAGCGCCCCGGCGGGTACGCTGCCTGGGACGCCCACCGCGCTTCCCCCTGTGGAGGAGTTTTCGGGGGAGCGGTTTTCGTCAGAGGTGATCGCTGTCCCCCACGCAGCGGCGCCGAGCGCCCCGGCGGGTACGCTGCCTGGGACGCCCACCGCGCTTCCCCCTGTGGAGGAGTTTT
>PADE01000032.1 GCA_002702965.1 Planctomycetaceae bacterium | reverse complement strand
TGAATGCGGGGGCAATACACACGGTGATTACTGCGTTTCCCGATCTGTACGGGCGTCTGATGGGCAAACGCTTCGACGCACGTTTTTTCCTAGAGACGGTCGCCGAACATGGTACCCACGGTTGTGACTACTTGTTGACGGTCGATATGGAAATGGAGCCCGTTCCCGGTTACGCGTTTGCAAACTGGGATCGCGGGTACGGCGATTTTCATCTCGTCCCCGATCTCGCCACACTGCGTCACGCTCAATGGTTGGACCAAACCGCGGTGGTACTCTGCGATCTGCAAGACGAATCGACCCACACAGCAGTCGAAGTCGCCCCCCGATCCGTTCTGCGCAAACAGATTTGCGAGGCCGCAAAACGCGGTCTAGACGTAAAAGCGGGATCAGAACTCGAGTACTACATTTTCCGGGAGAGTTATCGCCAGGCGAGCCGTAAGCAATTTCAGCAACTGCGAGCAAACGGCCAGTACCTCGAAGACTACCATCTGTTGCAAGGGACTCGCAACGAATCACTGAACGCTGCCGCGCGGCGCGCGTTAACCGAATCGGGAATCCCCGTCGAATGTACCAAGGGAGAATGGGGCCTCGGCCAGCACGAATTGAATCTCCGCTATACCGATGTACTGGAAATGGCGGATCGCCACACGATCTACAAACAGTGCCTCAAAGAGATCGCGGAATCGCTGGGAATGAGCGTGACGTTCATGGCCAAGTTCGCGGCCGAGCAAGCAGGTTCGAGTTGCCACATCCATCTCAGCCTGTGGCAGCAAGAAACCAGCGCTTTTGCCGGCGACCAAATGCTGGGAGACGTTTCCTGCAGTAATCTCTTTCGTTGGTTTCTCGGCGGTTGGATTGCCCACGCGCATGAGTTGATGGTCTTCTTTGCACCGACCATCAACTCCTACAAGCGGTTTCAATCCGGAAGCTGGGCACCCACGCGACTGGCATGGAGCTACGACAACCGGACTGCGGGGTTTCGGGTTGTCGGACGCGACCAGAGCTTGCGCGTCGAATGCCGGATTCCAGGCGCCGACTGCAATCCCTACCTGGCGTATGCTGCGGCGATTGCCGCGGGACTCGATGGCATCGAAAAACAGACCGAGCCTCCCCCCTGCCTGACCGGTAACGTCTACAACGCAACTGACGTTCCGCGGGTACCCCAGACCTTGAATGAAGCGATCGAGGCCTTCCAGAACAGTACGATGGCGCGAGAGTCTCTCGGTGACGAAGTGGTCGACCATTACCTTCATTTCTTTAAGACCGAGCAAGCCTCCTACGACCAGGCGGTCACCGACTGGGAACGGATCCGGTACTTCGAACGCATATGAATTCCCCGCCTGTGATCGGTATCACGACGTACGCTCGCGACGAGCACAACGAACTCAAGTTACCGTTTGAGTACGTTGCAGCCGTACGGCGGGCTGGGGGGCTACCGCTGCTGATCCCGCCCGGTGAGCGCGAGACCCACCATTTACTCGATCAGCTGTCGGGGCTGATCCTGGCGGGAGGCGGCGACATCGATCCGGTGCGCTATCACGGACTACCACACGACGATATCTACCTCGTCGACCACGAACGGGACGAGATGGAAATCGTCCTGGCCCAGGCAATGATCCAACGCCAAATCCCAACCTTGGCGATCTGCCGTGGTGTACAAATCGTGAATACGGCTTGCGGCGGGTCGCTCTACTCGCATCTTCCCGATGTCTTTGGCGAACAGGTACGCCACCGCATCCCGCCCCGCAACCCGGTTCCACACGAAGTTCACGTCAGGGAGAACTCAAGACTGGCGGCCGTCCTGGGCGCCACGTGTCTGAGCCCGATGTCATGGCATCATCAGGCCATCGATCGCGTCGCGCCAAATTTGCAGATTGTGGCTCACGCTCCCGATGGTGTCGTCGAAGCGTGTGAAATGACCGACCACCCCAGTTTTGTTGGCGTCCAATGGCATCCCGAACTGACCGCCGCCACCGATCAAACACAACAGCGATTATTCGATGAGCTTATCACACAAGCAGATACGACCAATCGAAGCGAAGGAGACAAGAATGCGTTTGGGCGATAAAGTCGCGCTGATCACTGGCGCCGCGAGCGGGATCGGACGCGCCGCAGCGCTGTTGTTTGCTCGCCACGGAGCAGCGGTAGTCGCGGTCGATGTCGATAACAATGCCGGTGAGGAAACGGTCGATCTCATCCGCGCGGAGGGGGGCCGCGCATGCTACTGCCACGCCGACGTGTCAACGGGGACCGGTTGTCGCCAGATGGTCGCCAGTGCCGAGGAGGAATTCGACGAGCTCCATATCCTGTTTAACAACGCCGGCATAATGCTCGGCGACGATGCCGACGCAATCACGACCGACGAAGCGGTTTGGGATCGAACGATGGAGGTCAATCTGAAGGGGGTGTTCCTAGGTTGCAAATACGGGATTCCCGCGTTGCAGCGCGCCGGTGGCGGTTCGGTGATCAACACCGCGTCCTTTGTCGCCGTCCTGGGGGCCGCGACACCCCAGCTTGCGTATACCGCCTCCAAGGGAGGCGTGCTCGCGATGACGCGAGAACTGGCGGTTATCCACGCACGGCAGAATATTCGAGTCAACTCGCTTTGCCCCGGTCCACTGAAAACCAAAATGTTGATGGACTATTTGGACACAGAAGAAAAACGCCAGCGACGGTTAGTCCATGTTCCCATCGGTCGGTTTGGCGAAGCTTCAGAAATGGCACAAGCGGCGCTGTTCTTGGCTTCGGATGAATCGTCGTATGTCACGGGCGCCGATTTCATGGTCGACGGGGGCCTTACCGCGGCCTACGTCACCCCCGACGACTCAATCGCGAATTAGGGGTTCAACAATCTCTGGTCACGGTGACGACCACAACGAATGCCGCGCGCGGGCAGACTACCGCGATGCCCGGCCGCCGCCTGTCTATTTCGCTCTGCGGTGAGCCACCGTACAATGACAGGGTGTGGTACGAAACTGCGTCTTCCGCAGTCGCGATCAGTCAATGTACATCGTCGACATTCGGAGCTCGCGGATCGCGTTTCGTTGGCGCCCCGGACGTACTCTGGCCTTTCGTTGACCGATGTCACTCGATCAGCTCGGACCCTACCGTATCGTTCGCACGATTGGCCGCGGAGGCATGGGGGCGGTTTATTCCGGGATCCATGTCGAAACCGGCCAACGCGTGGCGGTCAAGGTGCTCTCAACGGTCCTGGCGGAAAATGATCGATTTCGAGAACGGTTTCAGATCGAAATCGAGACGCTCAAGAAACTGAGCCACGAGAATATCGTTCAATTATTCGGATTCGGCGAGCACGACGGCCATCTGTTCTACTCGATGGAACTGGTCGAAGGGCGCAATCTACAACAAGAATTGAAAACCGGACGCCGGTTCAAGTGGAGTGAAGCAATCGCGATCGGTACGCAGATTTGCCATGCGTTGAAACACGCGCACGACCATGGTGTCATTCATCGCGACCTCAAGCCGTCGAATCTGCTTTACACCATTGACGAACACGTGAAGTTAACTGACTTTGGTATCGCCAAGCTGTTTGGGGCGAGCCACATGACAGCAGACGGCAGCGCTCTGGGAACCGCCGATTACATGTCACCGGAACAGGCGGCGGGAAAACCAGTTACCGCACGGACCGATCTCTACAGCTTGGGTGGCGTGCTGTTTGCATTAGTGAGTGGCCACCCCCCGTATCCTGCGGCGAGCGCAGCCGAAGTATTGCATCGCGTGCGATTCGACGCGGTCCCATCGATTCGTGACCTGGTCCCAGACATTCCTGAGGAATTCGACCGGATCTTGAAAGCTCTGCTCGCCAAAGACCCCGCAGAGCGAATTGCCACTGCCCTGTTGCTCGGAAAGCAGCTGCAAGCCCTGAGTCTCGCGTTGTCGGAAGACACTCAGGTCGACGGGCCGTTAGATCCTGACGAACTCAGCCAGGCAATCGATCTCGATCATTTAGAGTTTTCTGATTCGGACATCGCGTTACAACAGACCACACCGATCGCCGATGCGCGTTCCACGCATCAACAACACCTGGCAACCTCGGATGCGCCCACCGAACAACAGAGAGCATCTGCTGAGCAGCCCGTAACGCGGGAACCCAAGATCGGCAAACGCCGAAATTTTACCAGCGTCGATCGTAAACACTCGGATGCCCAAGATCCGTGGTCTCGCGTCAAATCGACTTTTCCCTGGAGCACCGTGTTTCCTGCGCTGGGATTGGTAACGATCGTCGGCGGGACGATCTGGGCTGTTCTCAACACCATCTCTCCGGACTCGATCGACGACCGATTTCAGCAGATTTCTCGGGCTCACGAAATCGGAGTGACCGAACTACGATCGCAAGAACCCAACATGCGTTCCTTCCTGAAATCGTCAAAGAACGACGCGCGTTCTAATCTAGTCCGAGAGTGGCTGTCCGACGTAGAGATTCACGACCACGTACGGCGATTAGAACGGGAATCACGGCGCCGTGGAGGGATCGCATTCTTGCGCCCGGAAAATCAGGCCTTCTTACTCGCCTGGCGAACGCGCCAGTCCAATCAGGAACTTTCGCGACAACGGTTCCAACAGCTCGTGGATGCGTTCGGCTCTCTGCCGTCCAAATCCCGACAAGTCGCGCTCGTGGTGCGCCTCGCTCAACATGAACTACGACAAATGACACTCTCACCGCCCAATCGTGGTAACGATCAAAGTCAACGACTTCAAGACTATGTCGATCAACTCGACCGGTCATTATCTGGTGCAGAACGACAACGGGCACTCAAGGGCATCCTCGACCTCTTTGGGGGCCAGCCTTGGGCGGCCGATGTCTTGCAGGATTGCCAGCGTCGACTGGCTCGTTCGGACGATTCCACAACAGGAGATTCCCGTGATTAAGAGACGAGATTGTTGCGTCGCAGCTCTATCCGCATTGGTCGTCATCGCCTGGCTCTCTGCCCATCCCCAAGCAGAGGGAAAGAAGCAGACATCCACAAAGATCGCGGGGTGGAAGCGCGACGTCGGTTGGGGCTGGATCTGGGGACCCAATGACGAAGTAGGGGCCCTCAACGCGATGAACGCAGGGACAACCAAAGCGGCGCTGCAACTCGCGGACCAAGGACAGGTCTACGACCTGGGAATCACCTACAGCCGAAACAGCTACAAGTGGCCCGGCCATTCTCCCGGTGAAATCATGACTTACCGCACGCCCGAAGGTACGTCACGGCAGAAAGACCACGATTTTATTGCGCCGGAAGTCAACTCCAGTGGCACACGCTGGCATAGTTGTGCGCTGTTCATCAATGACAACGTGGCCACACAAATTGATGGTTTGGCTCATGTCACCGTAGGGAAAGACCACCACTGGTACAACGGATACAAAGAGGCCGAATGGGGCGGCGACTTCGGAGTTCGCAAGTGTGATGCAACCACGATACCCCCGGTGATCGGCCGCGGCGTGATGCTCGACATCGCAGGCTTACACGGCGTTCGTACGTTACCGCCGCACTATGGCATCTCTCCCAAAGACGTAGATAACGCGACCAAAGCTCAAGGCATTCGCCTGCGCCCTGGCGATATCGTTCTCTTTCGTACGGGAACGCTCAGCCTGTGGGGAAAAGACGGAAGCGATCACCCGCTGCTGGCCGACGCCGACTCGGCGGGAATCACGTTGCAGACGGCCAAGTACCTTGTCGAGAAATTCGGTGCCATCATGGTGGGATCCGACACGAGTGGGTTGGAGGTCGCCCCCGCGCCCGAGGGTTCGGACTCCTTCATTCCAGTCCACAAGTATCTCCTGGTCGAGCAGGGTGTTCACATCGCTGAATTCCATTACCTGGAAGACTTGGCTAAAGACAAAGTTTACGAATTTTGCTATGTCGGGATAACCAATAAGATCGCCGGATCCACCGCCGGGTTTACCATGCGACCGTTGGCAATTCGGTGATAGGTCCGGCGCACGGCAAGCGTTACCGCGGGGAACTCGCTGAGCGGATGACGGTTTGTTCAAACAGAGTGTCTATCACAAACCGACACACTGCGGGACCGCACCAGCGCTGTTCCCCCCCGGCCCCCGCATCGCCTGCGCAGATGAACGGAGGCGAGGGCTCGAACACCGCAGGACCGCCGCATTTCACAGCGGAGAGTGCCCGCCTCAAATATTTTCGAGCGACCTGTTTACTTGTTTCCCCAACCCCAGACAAATCGAACTGGCAAGGGTGACCGAAAAGGACATCCACCTTGCTCTTTCTTGAAATTCTGCCAATCATAACGTCATCGGGATCGCGCTAACGCGGCGCGATGGACTAGAGGCCCACCAGGTGGTCGCTCTCTCTGGCTGCCGCGACCGAGTGTGGGGTCACTTTAGTAGAAAGGAGGTGGTCTGTGGAATCTGTCTCGAGTAGTAGCCAATTAGGTGGCTGTTTTTAGAGTCAGCTGGCGGGCTGTAATCAAACAGCCACCCACTCGACAAGATCACCTATCGATGATTTTGCGAGCAAACGAGGTCCGGTCTCTCGACGAGGCCGGGCCTTTTTTTCGGATTCCATCCGGCTCCTTCCAAGGGCGTTTATCGACGCGCGATTCCGGGCGAGACTGTTTTACCCAGAGTCTCCCTCAGCACCTCGAGCAACTCTCCCAAGACCAGTAAGGTCGCGCCCCAGACCTTCCGCTGCTTCCAGTAGATCGTAGGCGCAACGAAGTAGGCCGACGTCTTCACCCGCCACCGCGTCCGCTGCGGTGGACACTGCAAAAGCGCAGGAACGGGAATCTCAATCACCTCGGCAACTTCTCCGGCGTTGGGCCGAAAGAGGGGTGCCCCCTCCAATACTCCCACAACCGGCTGAACCTCAAAATTGCTATTGAACACATAAATCGGCGACAGTCGCCCTACCAATTCGATGCAATCGCCCCCCACTCCCAACTCTTCATCCAGTTCGCGCAGCGCGCCCTGCTCGGCAGCTTCGCCCGTTTCGAGCGCACCACCTGGAAAACTGACCTGCCCGGGATGGTCGGGAAGATGTTCGGGTCGCAAGGTTAACACCAAATGCCAAATCTGGTCGCGCTGATAAAGCAACGTCAACACGGCAGCCTGGCGAGCATTGGACGCACCGGGACCTTGATGCCGACCATAAGCCAACTCGGGTGCGTAATGTCGATGTGCCCGG
The DNA here is from genome assembly GCA_002702965.1 of Planctomycetaceae bacterium. GTDB lineage: Bacteria > Planctomycetota > Planctomycetia > Pirellulales > Pirellulaceae > UBA9264. The sequence continues at coordinate 66,491 of PADE01000032.1, read as the reverse complement.
ACGCCCGGCAAAGGCCCCGCGAGAGACCGTCTCAGTAACGCCGTCAGGTCGGCACCTAACATGTCCAAACGTGTCAACATTATCGCCGGGGACGGACGGGCTGGATTCAAATCGGATTCTTCGGGCACCATATCTAGACCGATTCGCCAAACGGTCTGTCGTTGGATTCCGTCAGGAACGGGGAATCGTAATGACGGTTTTGACGGACGAGTACCAACCCTACCATCGCAGCGAAGCCCGCCACGGCCGCCAACGTAAGATAGGTGACGAAGTCACTTCGACTCACGCCGGCAAACAGGGCCCCCACGCTCCCCAACCCCAAACCCGACGCAAAGCTGAATCCGTAACAGATACTCCGTCGCTCGGGCGGCGTGTACTGAGCGATGAGGCTGTTGTAGATCGGTTGATGCATAAAATGTACGAGGGCAAATCCCGCTGCAGCCCAAACGCGGATCATGCCGTTGGCAGCACTCATCCACAACAAGAACGGAATGGTAAGCAGAATCACAGCCACAAGCTGCTTTTCCAACCATGCTGTGCGAGCCCACCGCCCCGCCAAGAACTGCCCCATACAGCCACTCAGCAATACCGGCATGGCCCACCACATACCCGTCGACGTGCGCGGTTGCATCTCACCTTGCACCAGATCGTCCGTTTGCGCCACCTGATTCCGATCCGAGATTTCCTGAACGTCGTAGATCGCCGGAGCTTCACTGAGGTAACGGGGCAGAAAACTAAACACCGCGGCGTAGACAAACCCCTGCAACATCGCCACCACGGTCAATGTCAAGAACGACCGCCAACGAGGTTCGCTCGGCGGCAGCGACGCAGCTACGACGGCCGCAGTCGGCGCAGAGCGTTGTCGCCAAGCAACCCATACAAACACCAGCCCCAGCAACACACCAGGCACCGAAATCCACCAATAGACGACTCTCCATCCCATTCCCGCGTCCAGAATTAACGCGGCGGCAAACGGTGCGAAACCGATCCCCAAAGACCCGAAAACACCGTGCATGCCCAATGCCCTGGACCGATCGTCCGCGCTCGCTGTCTGCGAGATCAAAGCCAGCCCGGCGGGATGATAAATGCTCGCCAGCGCCCCCATCATCACCATCACCACAAACAGCGCACCGGTCGTCTGACACCAACCGACCGCGATGCACAGGGCACCGCAACCCAAAAGGTAAACTGCCAACATCAGCCGGCTTCCGTAGCGATCAACCAGCCATCCAGCCGCCAGTGCACCGAATCCCCAGGTAACACGCCAACTGTTCGACATCTGCCCGGTCAGTAATTTTCCACGGACCGCGTCACCCTCGTAATATTCCTCGGCAATCTGTTGCTCAACGCTCGGCAACGACAGCTCATAGACGTGGACTAGAGCATGTGCGCAGCAAATCAGCAAAATCAAGCGGAACTGAGCATGGCGCATTCGCAGATCAATCCCCAATCACCGTTACGGCAACCAACGGCGCACAGCGATGCCTAGTATGACGGGCAATACAACCGCGACGGCGATACCGAGAGTCACCTCTTGTCGATGGCCTGCGATGTCGCCCATCGCTGCGTAGGCCAGTGAAATGACAAAGTTGCTCAGCACAACTGGTGGTAAGAAACGCCTCCAACTCAGGCGATGGACACCAACCAGGAGCACGCTTGCCTCGGCCAGCACGGGAACACCTCGCATGACGATCAAGAACAACGGGCCCAGTCGATCGCTGGTTGTTTTCATCCGGTCTAAATCTTCCTCTCTCACAAACCACCTAGTGAACCAGGAACCACACGACAAAGCCAGCGCAAAGCCGACCGCAGCGCTGAGCGTCATGCCAATCCAAGAAGCGAGCGTCCCCCACACAGTGCCCAGTTGCCACCCGGCCAAAGTGCTGACGCCACTGGAAGGGATTGGGAGCAGGATGTCGGTCGAGAGAATACCAACCACGGTGACGGCGGTCAGATAACGGTCGGGAGGATTTTCACTCCACTCTTCAAACCACCGCTCCAACTGGTGACCGATCGCGAAGAACGGCAGTACGAGGATCAGCAACAGTGCACCGATCAGCAACAACGGGTGGATGAAAGATCGCACAGAACAATCACAACTCGGTTGAGGACCTATCAGCAAGGTTGACGTGGACAGACGAATGACATTGAGAGCACCGCGACAGCCGGAGTCGATATTGTCGCTCAGACACCGTCAACCAATAGCACCCGGTGACACGGATCAATGGGGCATACCAAATATGTCTGGAGCAACAGTCAACGCCGCGGACTATCGTCGAGGCGGGTTGTTGTTTTCTTTGCCGCCAGCATGACACCAAACAGATGCGGAGGCACTTCGAGATGACGATAGCTGGGTGTTCCGAAGCCACTGTTCGACAGCTGTTCTTGTAGAGTTCGCGGCGAGCAAAGTCGGAAATCGTGACATTCCAATGACAACTCCACAGCCCATACGTTCCGCGTCAGGTCACCTGCCTGCTGCCCTTCAAAAATGTCAACAATGGCAATCTCTCCCCGCGGTCGCAGCACCGTCCAGATGCGTTGCAACAGGAACGTCCACTGCCGCGGCGGTACCAGATGCAGGTGGTTCGCTAACAGCACCAGATCAAACCGCGCTGTAGGGAGTTCGACATCGCGAAAGTCACCCGCGACAGAAGTCACCCGGTCCGCGATTCCAACACTCTCCGCCATGCGCATAGCGGTCTCAATCGGTCGCGGTCGGTCGACCAACGTCAGCTTTCCTTGGACATCACGATGTACCAAGGTCAATCCCCAAACCCCGGTCCCGCACCCAAGATCAAGTAGTTCCAACGAGCGGCGGCGTGTCCCAATTTCTAATACCCGAACCAGTTCCAGCGCGGAGGGCGTCACTGTCCACTGACGGTCAAACATGCGATTGCGAAACGCATTACGGGCCTGTTCTGCTGCATCATCCGATCGCTCGGAACCACCCGATGCCGCCGAGCCGATCAGCCGTTCCCAATAGCTCTGGCCGAAATCGGGATCCAACTCACTCCGCAGCCTCATCACCGCAGCCAGAGCAACTTCGTCGCCGTATCGTTCGACAACTTCCAAGTGGCACAGTAGGTACACCAGCGCCGCCATCATTTCACAACCGGTACCACAAGCCGCTGCCAACTCCTCAACAGAGCACGGCCCAGACTGCAAAACATCAAAGACCCCTTTCTCCTGGGCCAAACGCAGCGAGTGGTAGAGAGCCGTCCGATTGGACAACTCGGTGAACCTCTGTAACGTTTTCAATTGTGCGTTAGGCGGACCCGCCTGCTGAGATTCTTCGTTTGGCATCCTGATTTGCCCTCAAACACCGCGGACAACAGACCCCTCTGCGGTCCCTGTGAGACTGACTTGATTGGCGAACAGGCATCCACTCGACGCGTCGGGGTGGACGCGATGCACTTCCTACCAGGGTTGGTGACTCCTCCCGAAACCCGGCGGCCCCTGCACCTTTCAGGTGGATCAGATCTCGAGACGAGACACGGCATCTGTTTCGTATCGCGAGTCACTGCGGTAAACAAATGAGGTCAGCCCATTGGCTACAAGCTTCGGAGCACCGCCAACTCGCTGTAGCATCACCTCCTTCTCATGACGAGACGCGCGCGGTCCGCGCAGTGAAACCCACCCGGCGGGCCTCCATCGAGGTAGCAACTTCCCGCTGTAAAATGCCGTGACCTGCCCTGGGCCACGTCGGAATGGCCAAATTACACCGCCGCAGTCTGTCAGACTTCCTTCCAGACACAGCCGGCCCACGACCACCCCACACCAAATCCAATCAACAGATTCTGCATTCCGGGCTTCAATTGCCCACTGGCGCGGAGTTCTTGAATCACGATCGGGATCGTAGAAGAAACCGTATTACCACAATCACGCAACACGATTGGCATGTGCGCTTCGTCTGTCTCCATGCACGATTGCAGTTGTTCCATCATCTTGCGGGTTGCCTGGTGCATGATGAAGAAATCCACATCCGATCGTTCCAGATTCGCCGCAGCAAGCACGTCATCTACCAGTTTGGGGATGGCCCCAACTGCAAAAGAGATCAAACTGGGACCGTCCATATAGAGGTCGCTGGGCCAGCGTTTGCGATGGCGGGGGCGAATGCTCTGTTCCGTGGCGCGCGCACCTCGGTTGGTCACCAACAGCGTGTCTGCACCACTGCCGTCTGTCCCAAACTGAAATGCCGAAAGGGTCGGCTCATCGACCCTTTCGATCAGCGTAGCAGCAGCACCATCGCCAAAAATGGTCCGCAAGCTTCGATCGGTCGGGTGGATGTACTTAGAATAGGTCTCCGCCGTTAGCAATAACACACGTTGAGCGTTGCCAGCCCGAATAAAACCATCGGCAAGGGATAACCCGTAAACAAAACCGGAGCACCCCAGGTTGAAATCCAAGGCGCCGACGGTGGTCGGCAGACCCAATCGTTCTTGGATCAAACAAGCCGTAGTCGGCAACGGGTAATCGGGGGTTTGGGTACAAAGCAATAAGAAATCGATCGAATCGGGATCGATCGCGTGCTCGGTGAAAAGCTTTTGCGCCGCCTCCACCGCAAGATCTGAGGCGCATTCGTCATCTGCCGCAATATGCCGCCGAGCAATCCCCGTTTTCGAAAAAATCAGCTCCAGGTCCCAGTCGGGAAACTCCTCCTGGAGTTGCTCATTGGTTTCCACATCGTCGGGAAAGTGAATGGCTATCGGGCCAATCGCTGCGTATTTCACGAAAAGCTTGCCTGACTGGACCGACGAGATTCGCGTAAATCATGTAACGTGCAGAAGCCGGCCGTGCCAAGCCCGGTCCGAAATCGAGGTTGTTCAGCTGATTCCCGACTGCTACATGCCTCCAACCATAACGAGGCCAGCGAGAGCGGTCAATTGGCAGCATTTGGCGACCGTGCGACATTGCGGGAACGTTCCGAGTCAACGATAATACAAGTGCCACCCCTGCGAGCGCCCCCTATGGACTACCCCGCGTCGCACCAACTTGACTCCACGCTCTGCCGCCACAGCAGTCGCGTAGCACTCGATCCGCTCCATCGTCGCGACTTGCTGCGCGTTGGTTCTCTGAGCGTGGCGGCAACCGCACTCGCCTCATGTGGCGACTCGCTAACCGGAGCGTCGAGCGCCGCTGCAGAGTCCCGCTCGGTGATCTACTTGTGGATGGGCGGGGGAGTCACTCATATCGACTCCTTCGACCCCAAGCCGAATGCACCGGTGGAAATTCGCGGCGACCTGGAGACAATCGCGACGTCGATCCCGGGCGAACATTTCAGCGAGACGATTCCGCATCTCGCTGAAATAGCGAACCAACTGGCAGTGGTTCGCAGTTACTCGCATGATAGCAACGACCATCTGCTCAGTCAGGTGTTTACTTTGACCGGTCGGAAAGTCGACCAAAGCCACCTTTTTACTGAACCGAATATTGGCTCGGTTGTATCACACGTGTTCGGGCCACGGCGTGGGTTACCTGCATACGTGGCGGTCCCAGGGATCACCCGCCCCGGACCACCACCGCACAATTTTTTCCTCGGCGGCTGGCTCGGAAGCCAACATGCGCCCTACTGTCTCGGCGGAATTCCTGAACAGCCGGATTTTACGGTTGGCGAAAAAGAAGATCACCCCTCGGCCTTCGCTGACGAAGATTGGACCCCCACCTCACTCAACCTCAGTCGGCGCCAGTTGGAGCGATTGGTAGGCCGGACGCGCCTGCGAAACCAACTCGATATCGCGCTGAGGCGTCTCGAGAAAAGTGAGAAGCTACTCAGCGCCGAAACCAAGTACCGTGACGCACTGCGACTTTTACAGAACCCCACAATTCGATCTGCATTCGCGATCGGTGACGAACCAGATGCTATTCGCGAGGAATACGGACGTACCAAGATCGGTGGACGTTGCCTGTTGGCCCGACGCCTTGTCGAGGCGGGCGCTCGATTTGTGATGGTCGACTACGGTTATGACTCCGATTACGGAAACGTGTGGGACAATCACAACGCGCCGTCACAAAAACATCCCCCTATCCAACAGATGGTGAAGCGAGGATATCACCTGGCCGGAATGGACCGGGCTTTTGCGGCGTTGATCCGAGACCTTTCGCGGCGCGGACGACTGCAACAAACGCTCGTTGTGTTCCTCACCGAATTCGGCCGAACACCTCGAATTAATGCCCGCGGCGGCCGCGATCACTGGGGTGCTGCGGGATCCTTGTTCTTCGCGGGCGCTGGTGTGAAGGCTGGACAAGTCATCGGGGCCACCGATGGACATGCGGCCGCCCCCATTTCGACCGGTTATTCGCCCGCCGACATCGCAGCCACGATCTATTCGGCACTCGGAATTCAGCCGAACGCGATGATCAAAGATTTCCAAGGGCGGCCTCGCCTGGTACTCGAACAAGGACGTGTCATCCCCGGCCTGCTGTGAGACCTTGGTGGCAAATCCACGCGTCGATCCCACAGCGCTGCATCGATTCGGTACGGACTCACCAAAACTGGTACACCGAACACGACCGGCCTACGTCCGTTGAAAGACCAACGGTTGGCCGTGTATGACAGTCGGTCGACGATAAATCCGCGCGATGGAAATCACACGTTTTCGCAGTCAGCATCGCATCAGGCGGCTCGGTAAACCGGTACGTCACCCACGCCGTTGACGTCGGTTAAGCGGGTACTCCACCCTTGACCGTCGAGGCCGGTAAACACCAATCGATTCCCGCTAAAATCCCAGACGACCTCCAGAACACCCGCGCGAAACTTTCGCCCCCACAGGAACCCGTCGCGCAAAAGCATCGATTCTTCCCACTGGGGAACCGATCCGGGGAGGATTTCGTGATGCCAATCGCCAATTAGACGATAGACGGTTTCGGAAAGATTTTTGTGCGGAGTCACAACCCATCCTGTCTGGAAAGTGGCTGACTGGATGTCCAGGGAGCTTGCCGTCTCAGACGGCTACGCATCAGCCACATTGCGCCGAGTAGCGCGCGCGAACTGTGTGGCTATGAGTCCTGATCGGCATCTAACCCGGCGCAGGCTTCGAGACACCGCGCCTTGCCGTTAGAGGCTGCCCCGTTTACCAAAACAACCTATTCGCCGGATTGTGTTCCTGACGCGCAATCAGGAACTCACTGGCCGCGGCGGCGCGGCGACCTGAAGAGAAACCCGATCGTAATCGGTCAACTCAAACCAAGTTGCTCCAACGCATCGAGGGCCGCGCGCAACTGGCTGACACCTCCCATCCGCTCCGCGAGCGTGCGCACCTGAAGCAACTGAGCCACCGTAACGTGACCTGCGCTGGCCTGTTTGCGGCCGGAGCGACCACCGGCCTTGCGTTTGCCACCGGCGCCTCTGCTCGGTTTTCCCTTGCCACGTTTGAGCCCGGTTTTGATCGTGCTGACAAACTGCGCCGACACGACGATGCCCTGTTTGCCCAGCGCTTCCACAATTTCGGCGGGGCGAGCATTCTTCTTCTTCGCCAGGTAATCGCGGATGCTCTGTGATTTGTTCACTTTCGCCGTCGACTTCTTTGCCATTTCAGCTGCCCTCACATTGCTGACACACAATTCCAGTTCTACCCAGACGCCCCATCCGCCCTATGGAACCTATTCCAAAACGCCCTCCCAACTTAGGACAGCGGCGTAACGATGTCCAGATGCCCGGATCGAAATCGGCCACCTTCTCGACGGTGGTGGACGCGGGGATTGCCTCGGTAGCAGGCGAGTAAGCCCGTCGGACGCGTTGTTGCGTTTCCCGAAACGCCGTTCGTCCAAGCGAAATCGTGCCGCGGGATTGAGCCGAGACGATGCGCGACATCTCGGAAAGGAGTCGCGTTCATCTCGCGAAAACGTGGTCGCCAGAAAAACAGGCCGGCTGGAATCTTCCAACCGGCCCGTTGGTGGAGCCGAAGGGGGTCGAACCCTCTACCTCCGCATTGCGAACGCGGCGCTCTCCCAAATGAGCTACGGCCCCAACTTGACCGCGAACCGTTACACGAATCCAGGAATCGAAGGACCGATCAGAAAACGCCACCAACCGGAAAGTCGAAAACGCCTGAGCGGCCCATTTTTCGGCGGGCACAGTTCCTCAGAACGCAAGCTCCTCAGAACAGCAAGCACCTTACACCTGTAAGTACTCGGAACGATCGGCTGTCCCGTGACTCGCTCGGTATCCTTTGACCGGCATTCGTCGGGAACTCGACGACCGCCGTCGCGCCATCTTAATCCCCACGGCAGAGGCTGTCCAGATGCGCTGTGCCCGATCGACCGCACTCCCTGCCCCACTCATAACCTTCTAGGCGGAACAACCAAGGCGTAGATCGTCGCACCCACGACAACACGCAAAGCGCCCGTCCAAAACCGACAGAGCTTCACATCGTCAAGCAAGGCGCACCCCGGGTCGGCCCCTGCGCGATGTCGTGTCGCAGTCGGTCAGGGATGCTCTGTAGCTTCCAGTAGCGCGGTAATCTCATCGACAGCAGACGTCAAAGATTGCGCCGCCATGACAAAATTCGTGTGGCCGGAGATCTCTGGCTGGATCTCCACATACAACGCAACAGCACGACGGAGCTTGGGGAGCTTCTTCCTCGCCTGCCGAAGGTACAGCTCGGAGTCGCGTGCCCGTAGGGCGCCACCGAGCGCCAACATATAGTCGTAAAGGCCTCGGTGCACCCCACACAATTCGTCATCCTCCTCCGCCTCTTCACTGTGCTTGAGAAAGGTACGCACCATCCACACGTGGCTTAACAATCGGTCGATCTGGTACATCTGGGATTCGGCAGTCATTCGTCAAAGAACGCGCGATGGACCAGCAGAGGTTTCACATCCACCCGATCCAATCGGTCCAACCGGAGTCGGGTGGCGTCCCGCAACCAATCATGCTTATGTGGGTTTGGGTCCTTGCTTGGGTTTGGGCGCAAACACGAGTACGCCTACCGCGCCGATCGCAACCATCACCAGACTCACATAAAACGCTGTCGGCAATTGTGTTGCCTCGCTACTGACTATCGTCGTAAACGTGTTCACAACCGGCGCCACGCCAAAGACAAGTGGCATCACAAAGATCGGTTTGCCCCCAAAATTGAAGGCCAGGATGATCCCCAACGCTCCGATCGCTCCAGCGGCTCCGCCTGCCAGAGACCAGGCGGTTCCACCGACCCGCCAGCTCCCAGGTTCCTCTATGATCTGCAAGATCGCCGTTGGAACGATGACGGCGATCACAAAATAGGCCAAACCGACACACAGGAAGGGGCGCAAACGACTTCCCGCCATCTTCATCTGACCCCGGTGCAACACCGGTCCGTAAACACCCCAACAAAAGGCAGTCAGCAAGATCGAAAACACGACCAGAGTCAGATCGGTTACTTTCAGAGGTGCAAACTTGACTTCCCCTCCCCTTGAGAAGAACATCACGCCAGCCGCACCCAGCGCGACCACAGCAATTGCGGCAATAAAAAACTTGTTGGTTTCTTTGAACGACTTGGTCATGGCCATGGTCACCAGGGTGTTCACCACCGGGGCCAGACCAAAAACCAAGGGCATGACGTACACGGCTTTTCCACCCCCCTTGAACGCCATGATAATGCCCAGCGCACCAACCGCTCCCGCCACACCGGAGAGCACCGACCAGAATGCGCCGCTGGAAGTCCAGCTTCCCTGTTCTCCGCGCAGCTTCAGCGTCAAAACCGGTACCAGTACGGCAACGAAAAAGTAAGCTAGCCCAACGCAGATCAGCGGACGCAGGCTGCTCGGTGCGCCACCCTCGCCGAGCCCAAGTTGGCCTTCGTGCAAGACAGGACCGTAGACCCCCCAGCTAACGAAAGTCAGAGCCACAAAAGGCAGCACGAACAAATACCGCATCGCAGGTCCATTATTCCGAGATGACTGAAGTCCCAGTGCGGGTTCAACCCAACACCGTGTGTCAGCGAAACTAGCCCATAGTGTACACACCGCAGAGACAATCCACACCAGGCGCCGTAATCACCGCGATCCGCTACTTGTCAACGGCGACTGATTTCCGAAACTATAGAGACGGTCGTACTGTGGTACCCCATTGGATGCCCACAAGGAAACTCGGTAATGCGCCTGTGTCGAATCAAACATCAGGGAATCCCCGCCGCCGCATTCTACAGCGAAGATACTGTCATTCCGATGGTCGATGCCGCTGCGGCCTATGCAAACACGACGGGGAAACCACTCGCAATTTCCCAGAGTGATCAACTGCTAGAGTTCCTGCCTCCGGATGGTTCGATGCTGCAAGCCGCCACCGCATTGGCAACGTGGATCGACGAGAACCCCGATGAAAGAGATCGGGTCTCGGCAGCAACTGCGGATGTCCAGTTGCTGGTTCCCAACCCGGATCCCAACAAACTGTTTCTGTTGGCAGGCAACTACGCAGCGCACATCGAAGAGGGCGGTGGAATTGCCGCGGAACGCGCGGAGACGTTCCCTTACGTGTTCATGAAGCCACCGACCACGACTCTCACGGATCCTGGCACGCCGGTCCAGATTCCCCGCATTTCACCTGACTCGATCGACTGGGAACTGGAGCTAGGTGTAATCATTGGAAAAGGGGGTAAGCACATCGTGGAAGCCGATGCGCTGGNCCATGTCGCNGGTTACACTGTGATCAACGATATTTCGGACCGCCGTTTCCGTCCCAACCCCGACAGAAAAGAGCGTTCCAAGGACAGTTTCTTTGACTGGCTCCATGGAAAATGGCACGACACGGCTTGTCCCTGTGGACCTTGTATTACCTCGGCCTCAGCCATTCAGGACCCCCAAACGCTGCAACTCAAGNTGGCTCTTAACGGTGAGACGCGGCAAGATGCTTCCACCGCACAACAGATTTTTCCCGTCGCCGCTGTGATCGAGTTCATTTCGAGCTTTGTAACACTCGAGGCGGGCGACATGATCTCAACCGGAACTCCGTCCGGTGTCGGTTCAACGACTGGTACGTTCGTCAAGCCGGGAGACCTCTTGGAAGCGACCATTAGTTCCATCGGGACCCTTCGTTCACCCCTGGTCGCCGAGTAGAAACCGGCAAACCTCAATTCTGGGCAGAATCCAACTCTGCCATTGAACGACCACCCGGGAATTTGGTTATAATTCCATACGCCTTTGGCCGATGCTGTGGACGGGTGTTCTGTCTCCCCGCCCCAACGGTCCATTCAAACACGCAACTGGAACCTCGATCATGGGTGGTTGGACGGGAAAACTCTTACGGGCAAACTTGACCGAAGGCCGCTGTTCTGTGGAAGAAATCCCCGCAGCATGGCGCGAAGAGTATATCGGCGGACGCGGACTCGCAGACCGTTATCTTTACGAAGAAATGGACCCCACGGTCGATCCACTGTCGCCCGAGAACGTCTTGATTTTCGCGACCGGCCCATTAACGGGTACGTGTGCGCCATGCGGTTCGCGTTATATGGTTGTCACCAAGGGTGCGCTGACCAACTGCATTACCACCTCCAATTCGGGAGGATTCTGGGGGCCCGAACTAAAGTTCGCCGGCTACGATATGCTGATCATCGAAGGTAAATCGCCCAAGCCGTGTTACCTGTTCATCTACGACGACATCGCCGAGATTCGCGACGCGGCAGACTATTGGGGAAAAACGGTCTCGGCAACCGAAGACGGTCTGCGAAAAGAGCTCGGCATTCCTCAACTTCGCACCTCGTGCATCGGACCAGCGGGCGAGAACTTGGTCAAGTTTGCTTGCATCATGAATGACAAGCACCGCGCTGCCGGGCGCAGCGGTGTCGGGACAGTGATGGGATCAAAGAACTTGAAAGCGATAGCCGTTCGCGGCACCGGAGGTGTCGAATTGAGTGATCCCGCGGCATTCATGTCGTCGCTATGGTCGATGCGATCAACCATGGAAACCAACCCAGGGTATAAACCGTTTGGTGAACTTGGGACTGCAGCGACGATCGATATGACGAACGCAGCGGGTGGTTTGCCAACACGCAACTTTCAACAGGGCCAATTCGAGGACGCCGAAGCGCTCAATGGCAACTCAATCAAAGACACACGCATGACCACCAACAAAGCGTGCTTTGCGTGCACGATTGCCTGTGGCCGTGTCTGTGAGCTCGGTGAACATTCCGACAAGTTTCTGGTCAACACACACCCCAGAAACTGGAAGATCGCGGGCGAAGGTCCAGAATACGAGGCGGCCTGGGCACTCGGCGCTGACACCGGAGTCGGTGATCTCGATGCGGTATTGAAGGCCAACTGGCTGTGCAACGACCTCGGCATGGATCCTATCTCTATGGGATCTACGCTGGCCTCGGCGATGGAACTCTATCAAAACGGACAAGTAACCGATGAGATGGTGGAAATGCCTCTCGACTTTGGGTCCTCAGAAGCACTGATCCGGATGACCGAAGCAACAGCGTTTCGAGAGGGTTTTGGAGACGAGTTGGCCGAAGGCGCCAAACGGATGGGAGACAAGTTCAAGAATCCCAACGTGTTTATGGGGGTGAAGGGACAAGAATTCCCAGCATACGACCCTCGGGGCTTCGTCGGGATGGGTGTCGCCTACGCGACCTGCAATCGCGGCGCCTGCCACTTGCGCGCTTGGACTCCCGGTTTCGAGCTGAGCGAAGAAGCTGGATCCCCTCATACGACCGATGGGAAAAGCGAATGGGTGGTCCACGAGCAACATCGAACCACTTCGCATGATGCGACTGGACTGTGTCTGTTCACCGGCTTTGCGGGTGGATCTCTGGAGACCTTTGTGCCGTTGGTCGCAGCGGCGACCGGCATCGAGTACACCACCGCTGATTTCGTCGCGATCGGGGAAAAAACCTGGAACCTAGAGCGGCTCTGGAACTTGAAAGCCGGATTGACCAAGGCGGATGATTCACTGCCCAAGAGACTCCTCGAGGAGCCGCATTCGTCGGGTCCCTCGGAGGGGGTAACGGTCGATCTCGACACCATGCTCCCGATCTACTACCGCGAACGGGGCTGGGACGAAGAGGGTGTCCCGCTGCCGGAAAAACTGGCCGAGTTGGGGCTCGCATCGCTCTACTAGAAAGCTAAAGCCTATCCGTTCGGCTGGGACGTGTGCCGATCCAAGAGAGGGTGCATCCGCCCGACGGCTGCGCCCAAATCGCCCTTGCTGAACCGGGGCCGACTCACTTAGGTCATTCGACCAGCGTGCGCCAGACCACGAACGATGCAGTTCATCGCCGCCATCACGTCTACTTCGGTCGCGACTTCCATGTTGGGTGAATCGCTCGATTGTAAGCGTCGATCAAAGACGGTCATGCCAGACGTCAATTGACCACGGGTTTCGACCTGACCAAACATCTCGGTGGTTCGAAACAACTCGGGATTGACAACCGCCACTAAGGCAACCGCATCGTGCAAATGAATACTCTCCTGGCCCAAGTGTTGGTGATAAGAACGAAAGATAAAACTCATCATCGGGTGCAGCAATGCTCCAGCCCGGGTTGTCTCTACGGGTAAATCTTCTTTCAAATCCAATGTAAATCCGACCTGGCTCGTAATGTCTAGAGGCACCAGAGTCTTCGTCGTGCGCGCCTGAAACACTTGTTGGGCACTTGTGGGATCCACGCAGATATTGAATTCCGCGGTAGGCGTAATATTCCCGATTCCCGACACACTTCCACCCATGATGACCAGACGATTGACCAAGCTGGGGAGTTCAGGATCGCGCTGAAAAGCTCGAGCCACGTTGGTCAGCGGTCCGAGACAGAGGAGAGTCACCTCATTGGGTGCCGCACGGATTTCATCGATAATCAACTTGTCTGCCGCGTGCTGATGGTGATGGACCGATACATCGAGTTCTTGATTGCCCAGTCCATCCTCTCCGTGAATGAATCGGGCGTCGATGTTTGAAATCGGCTTCGGCAACGAAACCAATCCAACACGCGGATACCGCGGTGGGTCCAGGCGTTCGATCAACGCCTGGACATTTCGACTCGCCTGATCGCCCGAAACATTCCCGCCGGTCGCAGTAACGGCAACAACATCCAATCGCGGATCAAACAACGCCATGCAGAGCGCTACTGCGTCATCGATACCGGGGTCACAATCGACAATCAGCTTTCTTGCCATCAATCCGGGTGTCTAGGAAGCAAGTGAATCAGACGTTCCCAGGGTGGAGACTTCTGCGAAAATCGCCGGTGACGCTGTCTCTGTTTCCCAGTCACCAACGGTCTCGGATTGTAGCGCAGTGGCCACTCCTCGACAAGAGAATCATCATTCTCGACGACATCCAGTCAACGACGCGCCAACGTAGTGGCAAGCCACGCCTACTATCATCGAGTGCCAATCAAATCCCATTTCACCGGGAGCGAACAGAGAGCAACCCCACTCACCGCTCGCCGGGCCAGGACCGGATGGTGGCGACAGAAACGCCACCTGCCTTGGCAGTCATTTGCTATACCTTGTCTCGGTACGCTCTGACAACCTCGACGTACCGTCGCGCCAGCGTTTCAATGCCCGCCATATCTCCGGCTGCAACAGCTTTGGATCCTACCAGTGCCCCTCCCACTCCCAGCGCACAAGCTCCGGCCCGTAGAAAATCTTCCGCCGTATCGAGATTGACACCTCCGGTCGGCATCAGTTTGACCTGGGGTAGCGGTCCGCTCAATGCCTTCAAATACTGCGGACCGCCACAATCGGAGGGGAAGATCTTCACAACATCTGCACCCGCTTGCCACGCCTGGACGACTTCCGTCGGGGTAAACGCACCGGGCAGGGCCAGTTTGTCATAGCGGCGACAAAGCTGGATGACGTCCAGATCCGTGGACGGAGAGACAATGAACTCGGCACCAGAAAGAATCGCAATCCGGGCGGTTTCGCTATCGAGCACCGTGCCAGCTCCCAATAGGATCCGGCCACCCATTCGGCTGGCAACCTGTTCGATTACCTGAACAGCGCCGGGTACTGTAAAGGTAACTTCCATCACTTCCACGCCACCGGCGAGCAACGCTTCCGCTACGTCCACGAGTTTTTCACCCGTTTGTGCCCGCATGACCGCCACAATGCCACTGTCGATTAATCGTCCTAGATCGCCGGACTTGGTCATCGTTCATTCCTCGTCAACCGCGTGTTGCAACCGTACAATCGTTTTACGCGTCATACGCCCCTGTAGAGCTACTTTCAAGCCCCTTACGAGTTCAGTTATACGGTCTGCAGATTCTGGACTCGCTATAGGTGATCTGCATAATATGCGAAGTAGGCGTGTCAACAAAGATAATCCACCGCCTGGTCATCGTTTCTCGGTGTCTGCCTATGATGGACTTCTTACTACAACCGGTACCGCAAGCGGTCATTTGGACGGCGGTTTTTGTCGTCCTGATCGTCATCGGCATCTACATTGTGAAAAGGTTTCGCGATCAAATCGATGAAGACATGCCAGGCCCCAATGAACACATATCATTTTTCCGAGAAATCTACGACGAAGGTGACATTACGGAAACAGAATTCCGAACAATTAAGACTGTGCTCAGTGAACAACTCGAAGGAACGTTAAGTGATCCTGATGAAGAGAGTTAGTACCATCGGGAGTATCCTGCCACGCCATACGAATAACCCGATGGTGTTGGTTGGCGCGGTCCTTCAGGTTGTTGCTGCAGTCTGGGAGGCTGTGGTCATCAGATTGAGTGTTGGAAACGATCGAAAGCTCGAAAAAGCGGTCAGGGAAGCACCACCATCCATCGCAACAGCAGTGGTTGATCGAGCGACACCTTTGATGAACCGACGCCGGTCATAACGCGAGTCCGGCGACCTTAGAGGGAGTGACCATGCCCACCGAAAAAGACGAGGGTGGTGAACACCGCGGGAGCAGCACGAGCAAGAAGAACGCCTTTTGTTCGTTTTGCCGCAAGAGTTACCGGGATGTCGGCCCTCTCGTTGAGGGTCCTAGTGATGTCTATATATGCGGCGACTGTATCGATCTGTGCCAGTCCATTCTGGAGCAAGAACAGCGACGCCGCGGTTCGTCCAAGAAGCTATTTAGCGAGATCCTCACTCCGCGTGAGATCGTGGCAACTCTGGACGAATACGTGATCGGCCAATCCTATGCGAAAAAGGTGCTCGCAGTCGCGGTGCACAACCACTACAAGCGACTCCATTTGGACTGGAAAGGCTCGGATGTGGAAATCGAGAAGTCCAATATTCTCTTGCTCGGACCGACCGGATCTGGAAAGACCCTGCTTGCGCGCACGTTAGCCCGCATGCTCAATGTTCCGTTTGCCATTGGTGATGCCACGACTCTCACTGAGGCGGGCTATGTGGGCGAAGATGTCGAAAACCTGCTGCTCAAGTTACTGCACGCGGCGGACTTCGACGTCGAAACGGCTCAGCGAGGGGTTCTGTACATCGATGAAATCGACAAGATCGGAAAAACGAGTCAGAACGTATCGATCACCCGAGATGTGTCTGGTGAGGGAGTCCAACAGTCACTTTTGAAGATGCTCGAGGGAACTGTCGCGAACGTGCCGCCCCAAGGCGGAAGAAAACATCCGGAACAACAGTACATCCAAATAGACACCACCAATATTCTGTTCATTTGTGGGGGAACATTTGTGGGTGTCGAGGACATTATCCGCAAACGCCTTGGCAACCGCACAATTGGCTTCGGCCAAAACTGCGGTTACAAGGAGGAATCCGATGTGGCTGACCTACTTCCTAAGATAACCACCGACGATGTACTTGAATTCGGACTGATCCCCGAGTTGGTTGGGCGTTTACCCATCTGCTGTGCGTTGACGCCCCTCAATACGTCTGCCCTAATCCGTGTCTTAACGGAGCCCAAGAACTCGCTGGTACGGCAGTACGAAAGCCTGTTCCAGATGGCCAACAGCGAACTCGCATTCACCGATGACGCGCTACAGACGATTGCCAAACGGGCACTCTCGAAGAGCACCGGAGCTCGTGCTCTGCGTAGCGTGATTGAAGAAGTAATGATGGATATTATGTTCGAGCTTCCCGATCAGGACCAGGGAAGTAAATACGTCGTCAATTCAGATGTCGTCGAAGGGCGCAAGAGGCTGTTCAACATGGTCCCTCCCAAGACAAAGAGCGCCTAGCTCAACTCTCTTGACGAGCACGACCGCGACCTCGTCACGCCATAAGACGTTGCGCTGCGAACCGCCGTCGAACAAAACACAGCGCTAGTAACGCATGGGTGATGTCTAACTCCTCCAACAACGACGCCTCGGAAACGGCGGCGAGAACCGAACGCTAGATGATTACCGCGATGCCGTAAACAGATTGGGCCAACGAATCACTCTTCCGGTGATTGAATTGCTCGCGACACCGGCCGACACCCAATGCCGCGAGTCCGTTGACACTGCCGCGTTATCTCCCAACAACAAGAACTGGTCCGCAGCCAGCGGATGCGACGTACACCAGTACGACCATGGTGGTCCCGGCGCCAAAAAGTGCACGTCTCGAAAAACGCGCAGGCCCGATACGTCAGCGCAGATACCTGCGGCGCCAATGCTCAAACGACTGGTGGGGACGTGTTCCGAAGGATCGAGATCCGGGCGCAATTGGTGTTCAAACAACAAGCGGCCGTTGACGGTTAGTACAATCATCCGATCGTACAAACCGTACTCGATATCTAACCGCTCCACGTTTCGCGAAAACTGCGGAGACACTGTCAACACCCGGTCACTATCTCGCCAAAGTTGCCAATCCCCGCTGGGCCAACTCAACTCGGCGATGTACCACGTCGCTCCATCGGCCACACGAAACGAGAGCTGTCCCATCCCATCAATCGTGACCCTGGTCGAAAACATCAGGTCGGTCACCGCATTCAACCGGCTCCGGGGAGCTTGTTGGTTGTAGCCAAGGCTATCCAAGACACCGATTTCTTCACCACGTGGCGCGGGAGGCACCGCCTTCGGAAAACATAACCAGTGCCGGTAGGTAAGCCATTC
The DNA here is from genome assembly GCA_002702965.1 of Planctomycetaceae bacterium. Taxonomy (GTDB): domain Bacteria; phylum Planctomycetota; class Planctomycetia; order Pirellulales; family Pirellulaceae; genus UBA9264. The sequence continues at coordinate 48,576 of PADE01000032.1, read as the reverse complement.
CACGGTCGGTCGTGCTGACGGATCGGTCGAAGTCGGACTCGAGCGATCGTCGAATCGATAACCACCCGCGACACCCTGCCAGCCGGAGGCGTTGCGTTCTGCACGCCACCTCCGGGGCAATCTCGGCTGAAGTCGTGGTTGATACCGATCGTCATGTACGAGAATCGCCATTTCGCGGAGCACGCCGAGCGGCTTGCGCAGTAAACGGCCGTTGACGTAAACATCACCGTGTTGGATCGCAATCTGCTCTCCGGGCATCCCAATTAAGCGTTTGACGATCATGGCACTCGAACCGTCTGGAGACGGCAACGCTACCAAATCCCAACGCGCCGGCTGCTGCCACATGCCATACCATTGGTCGATAAGCACTCGATCCCCTTGGCACAGTGCCTCGCGGGAGCTGTTTTGATCATAGCCACAATTGGGGCACGTCGTATGGCCACTTTCACCCCGATGTCGAAGGCCACATGCATACTGCATAAGACAATCGTCACAGTCGATTCGCAGATGCTGTCCATGTAGGGTCCCCGCCATCGACGCACCCGTAATGCGAATCGGCGCAACGAATCCACGTACCAACAGGCAGCGGATAGTCAGCGGTAGAAACGCCAACAGCAACAATAGCCTTCGCGTCCACGACCAACGCCTTAGACCCGTCTCTTTGCTCTCGCGATCCGGCGAGTAGACAGCGGGCGGCAACCGCTCGAGGTCACCCGATGTGTAGTCCCCACACATTCAGCGCTCGTCTCCAGCCGTATTTAACGTGTAACGGATTCCGAATCGGTTACAGAGGTCCATGACGGTTACCGGAAACTGCAATAGCACACGCCGATCTGCCCGAATTAAAACGGACTGGTTTGCGGGATTATCTGTGGCCAATTGTCGCAAAACACCTTCCAGCTCGTCGACGCTCAACACCTTGCCATCGACGAAATACAGCCCATCCTTACCGATTCCGACCAGCACCTCCTGCGGTTCCTCGGTGACGGGCACCGCTTCGCTGGCGGTCGGCAAATCGACTTCGATTTCTCGATCTGCCTTGGCGAATCGTGTCGTTACTAGGAAAAAGATCAACAGCATGAAGAGAACGTCTATCAACGGCATCAGATTGATTGCCAGAATCGAGATCGCGCTCGTCTTGTTGATTCGGACAGCCATTAGATCCATACACCTCACCGGCAATCAGCCCGCAGCACATCCATCAAAGGCGCGGACGGCCACGCTCGACGACTCCGCGCCGCATTGCGGCTAAAACACAATTGCAAATCGCAATGGAGGCAANAACCAATCCGCCCCAGCACTACTGCGATGTGGTGTTCGCCGCGGTCGAAACGGAAGCGGGTTTGTCGGTTCCCTCCATCGATTCGGCCCCGGACTGTTCTCCCACAGGGCCAAAACGGACACGCCCCTCGAACCGTTCGATCTGCGGCATGAGACTGAAAACTAATTCATCGACTTGATGAAACAGCGACTGGATGCGCCCCTCGAAATAGTGAGACAAAACAGCGGCAGGTATCGCGACAGCCAGACCACCCACCGTGGTCACTAGGGCAACATAAATCCCCTTTCCCAAGAACTCAGCCTTGTCTTGACCGGGTAACAATTGAGTCATGTCATGAAACGCGCGGATCATCCCCCACACCGTCCCAAAAAGACCCAGCAGGGGCGTTACCGCCGCGGCCATCGTCAACCATCGTACGTTTCCGTGCATTCTCTCTGCTTCACGTTGACTCGCTTCTGTCACGGTATGTTCAACTTCACTGTGTGGCCGTCCAACCTTCAATAACATGGTGCGCACCACCGCGGCGGCCGCTGAGGGGTACTGCTGGCACAGGCGATACGCCTGCCGAGGATCAAACGTACCTTGAGGGCCACCTAGCCTGCCGAGTTCAGCCACGAGTTGTTTCGGCAGCACACGCGCTCGTCGCATTCCAAAGAACCTCTCAATCGTAATGGTGATCACTAAAGCGGACATCAATGCGATCGGGAGCATCAACCAGCCTCCCTGCAAAATCAACCTCAACAGGTTGATTCCCGTCTTGCGTTCGATTACCTCGGAATCCGTGGTCTCGGACTCGGGCGACTCACTCAGACTCACGTTGTCGTTTGCGACAGGCTGTTGTTGGTCCAGATCGTTGCCCGGCGATTCTCGGCCTGGCTCCTGAGCCCCCGCTGTCCAGCAGAGGACCATCAACAACGCAAAGAAAACGGCAAGATGGGGCCACCGCTCGACCACCGTGATGTCCTGCGCCAATCTCATTCATTCTCTCTTCTGACACCTGCTCGCGCACAGACCGCCGTGTTGGGGTTACTCCCCGCACCCGTCGCAAATGGGGCGACCCCGGCCGACATGTTCACTCACACCATAAGCCGTTCACCGCAGATCAGTTCTGGATTGAGAACAAGAACAAAACTGACATTCGACCGGCAAGCTCGTTGGTCTCAACCCATCCGCGACCACTTGCAGCGATAAGTGTATCCCGACTTACACTATAAATCGGCGAGCACAGCAAGACGTTTCTTTGCTTCTGACACCCAGCGGCTACCCGGGTGTTTGGTAACGACATATTCGTAACATCGCTTTGCCTCGGCAAGCAACTTTACTTTGCGATTCACGTTCTTTTCCGCCTTGATTTGCACTTCTGAGCAACGGGCACATTCATACCCCGCCGTCGACTGAACCGCCTTGATGTCCTGTGACGCCTGTTCACCTCCGTAGCCATACATAACCCGCTGATAGTGCGGGATCGCTTGATCGTATTTCTTCAGCTTAAAGTAGATTTCACCCAACCAAAATCGCGATTGGGCACCGATCACAGTCCGTGATTCTTTTGTTGCCTGTTCGAGATCAGCAATCGCTGCCTCGGTTTGACCTAACGCATGACGAGCCTTTCCTCGTTCAAAACGCACTTCTGCCACATAAGTCGACTTAGGAAACCTCTCCAAGATCGGAGCCAATAGCCCCAACCCTTTTTCGGTCTGCTCCAATCTAAAGGCAGTTTGCCCCGCATGGAGGCGGACGAGAACCTGAATCACATCTGAAATTCGGTCGTTTTTGGCCTCAATCGCTGCCACCGCGGATTCGAACAATGGCAAGGCTTGAGCGTATTGTTGCTGCTTGAAATGGCACTCCGCTTCCATGAAACGCGCTTCCGCCGCCAGTGGTGTGTCCCGGTCCGCTGCGATCTGTTTACGGAATTGCCCGCGAGCCTTCTCAAAATCCTCGAGCTTGAAATGAGACCACCCAAGCTTATAAGCGACCTGTTCAGCAAGATCTCCATCCGCCTCGGCGTTTCGCGCGGCCTGATAGGCTTCGATCGCTGATGGATACTCTTTGTTTTCGTAACTCGCTTCACCTATATGAAAATACGATTCGGCCGCCATGCTGCTCTGCGGATGATCTGCGACCAACTTCTGGAAACTCGCCACCGCCAGATCGGTCTTCTGCTGAGACTTTTGCGCCCACGCCAGTTCGTACATTACTCGATCGGCGGCACCATATTTCGGATGCAAGTCTAGCAATTCACGAAAGGTCAGCTCCGCCACGTCGTGTTTTTCCAGCGCAACTTCGACCAAACCTCTTTCGTAAAGCGCATCGGCCTTCGGTTCCTGCTTCGGCCCGAGCTTCAAGAATTGCTCCAGGTCTTTCAACGCCGGCTGATATTCCCCCAGTCGACGNAAGGCAATCGCTCTTGCCAACAGCGAATCCGCCACCAGAGAGTGATTAGGATACTTTTCCATAAGTACGCCGAAACTCGCTGTTGCATCTTTAAAGTTCTTAGCTTGGAGTTCCGACCAGCCGCGACCGTAAACCGCAAAAGGTGCAAATTCCGATTTCGGCCAGTTCTTCACCAAGTCCNCATAATGGCGAACCGCNGCAGCGTAATCGCCGGCAGCGTACTCAAATTCTCCCAGCCGGTAGTGGGCTTGGTCGCGCAAAGTGCTATCTGGAAACTCCTTCAACATGTCTCGCACAGTCTGGCGTGCTATGTCGAGTTGATCTAACCGGCGCTCGACCCGAGCCAGAAACAAGAACGTTTCATCTGCCCGCCGCCATTTGGGTGACACCTGGACTGATGCCCTTAGAGACGCCCGCGCCTCTTTGAACTGTTGCAGAAAAAACTGACTGGCACCAATCAAGAAATGCGCTTCGGCGCGTTGTGTTGTCTTCGGAAGATTAGCCAATGACTCGAGTAATTCTGCAGCCACCGCCTGGTAGTTTTCACGACCGTATTGGCAGACACCTAGACGAATGATCCAGTCGGCCCGATCCACATGCTTAGGATGCGTAGACATCAGTTTCCGGAACATCGATTCCGCAACNTCGTATTGCTGTTGTTGCAGCTGTGCCTCAGCTTCAACGTAAAGCACATCGGGGATCAAGGCATGGTCGGAATGACGTTCCCGAAATCGCTTCACCAGCTCTCCGAGACGTTGGTAATCACCCAGATCTAGCGCCGTGAAAGCCGCGTTGTAATTGGCCTGCGGCGCGTTCGTGTCGTTTGGATGATCCTCACAAATAGCAACATAAAGAGGAAGCGATTCCGCTCGATGTTCCAACTGTTCGAACAACGCATCCGCATGATCCATCTTCAACCGAACCAGAAACTCGCTTTGTCCAGATCGCTTGACAGCCGTGCTAGCCAGCTCGGCGGCCGCAGAAAACTCTCCGCGCCGGAGCTGGATCTGGCACAGCCAGTGCGCCGCTTCGGAGGCCTCCTGCTTGCCTTCTTCCCACAATCGCCGAAACACGACACGCGCTTGATCCAATCGGTCGTCGCGGTAGTAACAGCGCGCGGCTCCCAACGCCGCTTGGCCAACATACGCTGACTTCGGAAAACTCCCGGCGATCTGTTCATAGATCGATGCCGCGCGGGACAGATCGTTACGTTGAATCACACAAAACGCTTGCCGAAAGAGCGCGTGGTCGGCCGCTGAAAATTCCTTGATCTTGGCGACATTCGCAAACTCAACTTCGGCTCGAGCAAATAACGGTCCAGCTTCTGTGGATTCTCCCGATCGCTGCGCCAAGACACCCCGCTGTAACAACGTCTCGGCATGCCGCATACGAACCTCAGAAAACAGCTCATGGTCCGCATACTGATCCATAAACTTCTTGTACGCGCTGCCAGCTTCTAGGTAGCGCCCGAGTTCCTCTTGGGTCACTCCCAACGCATACAATGCATCGCGATACAACGTCGATTCACGAAATCCGGTGATTAGCCGAGCATAGGAATCGGCCGCGGCCTGCTTCTCGTTCAAACCATACAGAGTCTCCGCCTGAAAAAACAAAGCCTGATCACACTTACCCCCCTTGCCTGGNGGAAACAGCGTGAGCATCCTCGCGAATGTCTGTTTTGCGCGCTCCAGCTGCTCCGACTCATTCTCCTTGCCCTGTGCGAGCGTGAATTGGCACCAGCCGAGATTCAGATACGCTTCTTCGGTAAGCTCGAACGCCGGGTACTTACTTACTACCTTTTGAAATGCCGCGCCAGCGTCATCCAGCTTTTTCAGCTTGAGACAACAGATGCCGAGATAATGCTGGGCTTTTGCCGCCAGAGGATCGTCTGGAAATTTTGCCAGGAATTTCACCCATTCCGTTTCCGCAATCTGATAGACGCGATTGTTCTGGAAGTTGGCAGCGTCACCGTATACAGCCAACGCTTCGGGCGACGACTCGGGTGGTTTCTTCTTGGTCGCGGCATCCTGGGCGACTGCACTACAGTCGGCACCGTTGATCAAGAACACCGCGCACAAACCAAATGACATGATCCACGGCGTGTTTTTTCTCATCACAGGTACCACCTACAGAAACTCTTGTCGAGGTGCGCACCAACTCACGGCAAACCCGGTAGCACCGCGAGTCACAACGCCCGANGCACCGCTCGGACTACGCTGACAATGCCGTTCATCAAGTACCTGTTCATTATTGTCGTTTCCTGAAGATTCAACCAGCCAACTTACACCGATTCATCCTCTAACAAGACATCGGTCTTACCAGACACCCACCTCGATTAGACCACTCTGGCTATTCCACCAATAATTCCACAAAATTGGATCACGTAAGCTGGTCAGTCTGTCACAACGGGGCGAGAGTGATGTCCCGCACGCTCCGATGCACGTAAACAAAAACCCGTACTTGCGAGTACCTCAGCTTGAACTCGTCGACCTACAGGATCGACATTTCCAGTGCTCGCTGACGGTCGGGTACTCACCGCTTGTCGCAAAACGACTCTGCCAACGGCAGACAACACGCTGTCCCCTAATCCACACAATAGGACTGGTCGCGCTTCCGACAGCTCGTGTCGCGCCGCGAACAAAACGATGCGGTTCGGCCAGAAGTTCTCTAGACCCCTATCATGAAACACGGCCGGGCAAGTGGCAGCTCCGGTGCTGTCCGTTTCGATCAGACTGCTGTCCGTCTCGACACGGCCTACGTTACGACGATTCACGATCGTCTCTCCACCGCAATAACTAACGTTTGGATCAATGCGCTATCAGCACCAGCTCGACAGGTACCTACAATCCCACAGCACCGCGTTCAACGGTCCCACGATGCCCGAATGAGGTTCTTTCTCGTTCTGAGCGAGCCATTCTCGCGAATGTCGCTGGGGCCGATTCGATACGGCTCGTTGCCCCTCCCCGAGAGGTCACATACGATAGGCGCTTGGTCCTCGTCATGACCCGCGGTCTGTTCCTGGAATCCGATGCCTGATACTCAAACAGACAACGTCGACGGGTTCCTGACGGTTTCGCAATTGAATGAGCAGATCAAGGACACACTGCAGGACCAATTTTCCCACATCCGAGTCGTCGGTGAAGTATCGGACGTCAAGCGTCCGCCGTCGGGGCACATCTACCTCACACTGAAAGACCGCGACGCCAGGATCCGCGCTGTCATCTGGAGAGGTACAGCCCAACGCTTCAACTTTGAGTTTCCCGATGGCCAGGAAGTCCTCTGCCGGGGCGACATCGACGTCTATCCCCCACGCGGCGATTATCAGTTGATCATTCGTCAAATGGAGCCCGTTGGAGCTGGCGCACTGCAACTACAACTTCGCCGTCTGCAACAACAACTGTCGTCCGAAGGACTGTTTGATGCGGAACGAAAGTCACGCCTGCCACCCTTTCCTCGTCGGATTGCGTTTGTCACCAGTCCCAGCGGCGCTGCGATTCACGACTTTCTTGAGGTCGCTCAGCGACGCTGGAAGGGTATCCACGTGCTGGTCATTCCCTCCCGCGTTCAAGGACAAGGCGCAGCCCAAGAACTTGTCGCAGGAATCTCGTTGGCTCAACAACTATCACCTATGCCAGATGTGCTCGTCGTAGGACGCGGAGGCGGCAGCCAAGAGGATCTTTGGTGTTTCAATGATGAGCTACTGGTACGCGCCATTGCAGCGTGTAAGATCCCCGTGGTCTCTGCAGTCGGTCACGAGATCGATGTGACGCTCTCCGACTTAGCCGCCGATCTCCGCGCGCTGACACCCACCGCGGCAGCTGAAATCGTCGCCTCGTCTGAACACATCAACCAGAACCTGAACGCCCTCAAGCACCGTCTCAACGGTGGCTTACGAACTACCGCAACGAACGCACACCGTGCGTTGGAGCGTTTTTCCCAATCCACTGTGTTCCGTCGCCCCTTTGCGCGAATCAGGGACCTGTCCCGATATCTAGATGAGCTATCGTTGCGGGCTGCACAGTCGCTACGATACCGCCACGGCCGGTCGCAGGATCGGATCGCCGGTCTCGCCGGAAAACTCGATAGCCTCAGTCCATTGAGTGTTTTGGCGCGAGGCTACAGTGTCACTCAAGCCGCCGACGGAAAGGTCCTTACCGACGCGAAACAAATTCAAATTGACCAGCCGATACAAACCCGCCTGGCTCACGGCACACTCGTGAGCCGCGTCGAATCGATCGAAATGCCGATACAAGCAGATGAAAGTGACTCGAGTTGAGTGCTCTGAACGGTAACCCACACGGAACGAGCTTCGTTTGAGAGGGCCTTTGACACGATGCCGAAACCACGCAAACCAGCGTCCACAACAACGTTCGAAGAAGCCCTGGACAATCTCGAGTCTATCGTCCAGGAATTGGAAGCCGGACAACTGGGACTAAGCGACGCCCTCAAACGCTATGAAGAGGGAATCCAGGGCTTGAAGTTCTGCCATCAGATCCTCGAAGAAACCGAACGAAAAATCGAATTGCTCTCCGGCGTCGATGCTGAGGGAAACCCGGTGTCAGAGCCGTTTGACGAATCATCCACGGCACCGGACGAGGAAAAAGAACCCCCGACTCGGCGACGCAAACCAAAAAAACGTGCCGCCCGGGTCTCACCGTCAGACGAAGTAGACGATTCTGGGACACTCTTCTAGAATAGGTAGCTCAACGTCGCCCGCGCGTTAAATCACTGTCTGACCAACACTTCCATGCCCGACATCGTCTTAGATGACATCTCGTCGCAGCTCGACCGGCTGCGGACGGAAGTGGATCGAGCACTGCGTCACTATACGCGGTTCGATGACGGCTGCCCGGAGCTACTGCAGTCCGCGATTCGCTACAGCCTGCTGGCACCCGGTAAGCGGCTGCGGCCGTGTTTGGTCCTGCTGGCCGCCGAGGCGTGTGGTCAACGTTCAACGACCGCGTTGCCCGCTGCCTGTGCGGTCGAGATGATTCACGCGTATTCTCTGATCCACGACGATCTCCCGGCAATGGACGATGATGACATGCGTCGGGGACAGCCAACTTGTCACAGACAATTCGATGAGGCGACGGCCATTCTGGCCGGCGACGCCCTACTCGCACTCGCTTTTCAAATTCTCGCAAAAGACATTCGACCACCCGCCGTTGCGGTGCGGTGCCTCCACGAACTGGCGCTGAGCGCAGGCGCCACCCAACTCGTAGGGGGTCAGGTCGCTGATTTGACGGCTGAATTTTGTGACCTCGACGCACAGGAACTCGTCGCGATCCACCGTCGCAAAACGGGCGCGATGTTCCGTGTCGCGCTGGGCCTGGGCGCCATGATTGCCGAAGCACCAGTCGAACACATTCGGGCGTTGAATACGTATGGTGAGAAACTGGGACTGGCATTCCAAATCACCGATGACCTGCTCGACGTCGCCGGCGAAGAGGCGGAACTCGGAAAACGCGTTGGCAAAGATGCCGGTCACGGCAAGCTCACGTATCCCGGTTTGTTAGGGGTAACCGAGAGTCGACGCCGCGCTGCCGCGTTGATACAAGAGGCGTGCGAGGCCGCCACCGTCATTGGTGAATCCGCGGCTCCGCTGTTGCAACTGGCTCACTTGGTGTTGGCAAGGAAACGTTAGCCATGCATCCGTTATTGTCAAAACTTGAGACGGCCCACGACCTCCATGACATGACGCTTGACGAGCTCGACCAGCTCGCCAGCGAAGTACGCGACGTCCTGTGCAATTTGCTCACCACTCGTACCGCACATTTCGCTTCCAACCTCGGAGTTGTTGAACTCTGCCTAGCATTGCACAGCGTGTTTGATTTTCGGCGAGACAGACTGATCTGGGACACCGGCCACCAAATCTACCCCCACAAACTTGTGACGGGCCGATACCGGCAATTCAGTTCGATGCGTACCAAGGGCGGGCTGATGGGTTACCCTAACCCGAACGAAAGTGACTTCGATCTGTTCATGACCGGCCATGCCGGTAGCAGCGTCTCCACGATGCTGGGACTGAAAACGGGTGACGATCTACAACAGGATTCCGGGCGACGCGCCGTCGCCGTCATCGGCGACGGCGCATTTCCATCCGGAATTGTGTTTGAAGCTATGAACAACTTGGGAGGCATGAAAAAGAATCTGCTGATGGTGCTGAACGACAACAAGATGTCGATCTGCCCTCGCGTTGGAGGAATCGCCAGTTACCTCGACCGCCTGAGGACGACCCCCTTTTATACCGGTTTGAAAAGTGAGGCGGTCAAAGTCCTGAACCAAGTGCCGCTTTTAGGGGATCCCGTCGAACGCCTGTTGTCGCAAATCAAGGAAGGGATCAAAGCGGGCTTACATGGCGGAATGCTCTTCGAGGAATTGGGGTTTCGCTACATTGGTCCAATCGACGGACATAACATACGCCTGTTGCGCAAATACCTTCGGATGGTGCAAGATCTGTCGGGACCTGTCTTGCTCCACGTGGTCACCGAAAAGGGCCATGGCTTTGAGCCAGCCCGCGAAGACCCCGTTTTCTTTCACACTCCACCAGCACTTCAGTCCCTGCACAAAACGCCAACAGATTCCGATAAACCGGCTGACAAGCCGTTCACCCATTTCGCGTCCTCCGCGATCCACGAGGTAATGAGTCGTGATCAGCGAGTGACCGTCATCACGGCCGCCATGTGTCAGGGAAACAAATTGGAGAAAGTCCGTGACGATTTCGCTGACCGGTTCTTTGACACCGGAATCTGCGAAGCCCACGGTATCGCGTTTGCAGCGGGTCAGGCCAAGACTGGGCTCAGGCCGATTGCGGCCATCTACAGCACGTTCTTGCAACGAGCTTATGACCAGATTTTTCAGGAAGTAGCTCTACAGAATCTACCGGTCGTCTTCATGCTGGACCGCGCTGGGCTCACGGCGCCTGACGGTCCAACGCATCACGGGCTTTTCGACCTCGGGTATTTACGAGTCTTCCCTAACATGGTCGTTATGGCGCCCGGTGACGCGTTAGACCTACAACCAATGGTGACCTTTGCGCTCCAACAGGAGACACCCTGTGCGATCCGTTACCCAAAGACCGCTGCGCCATCGGTGGCACGCCGAATAGCTCCGGTGGAACTCGGCCGTAGCGAAGTCATTCGTTGGGGATCCGACGGCGTGCTGCTCTGCTTCGGAAGCCAGCTTCAAGAGTGCATCCGTGCCGCGGAAGATCTTCAACAGGAGGGACTCGAAATCGGTGTCGTCAACGCACGTTTTGTCAAACCGATCGATCATGACATGGTAAAACGCGCCTTCACTGAATGCGGTTTTGTGGTAACCGTCGAAGAGGCTGCGTTGATGGGCGGCTTCGGTAGCGCTGTACTCGAATCTGCATCGAACTCCGGGCTCAACACTGTCCAGCTACGGCGGCTAGGAATCCCCGACCGCTATATCGAACATGGTGATCGGAGCGAACTGCTCTCAGACCTGGGACTCGACGCGAAGGGAATTGCGGGTGCCTGTCGTAGCATGTTAGAGCGGGTCAACATCTCGTAACCCAGATGATCAGACCGGGCTCTGCAAACGAGGTGGACGAACCACTCACCAGGCGCGAAGATCGGATACGAACTCACCTCACGTACATGAATTCGTTCGCGCTCAACAACGTCTGTGCGTACTGTTCCCAGGGCGTCAACTCCTTTTGACGTTGCGCTTGCGCCAGGAAACCGAGACCCAGCCGGAGTTCTTCACCGGTGGGCAACCGGGAATACAACAATCGGTATCCGTAACGAATCCGATCGGCGTCCTGCATCGGGTCGACCATTAACCGGGCGACCAACGCTTTGGCGCGATCAATCATAAACGTGCTGTTCATAAGGAACAGATATTGCTGCGGTACAACGCTGACCACGCGTTTAGCGATCGTCGCCCGCGGAACCGGAAAATCAAACAACCTTAGGAACTTGTCGGTTTCAAATCGATCCCCATGACGGCTGATGCTGAAATAGAGCGTACGGCGGCGGCTGCTGCGGACCCGATCGCCGGGCCCGCCTCCCATCCGTCCATCCAGTTCTCCGGTCACGCACAATAGGGAGTCCCGCCATGCCTCCACGTCTAAGCGTCGCGGGCTCATTCTCCAATAAAGTCGATTGCCGGCGTCAGCCGCGAAACTTCGCTCGTCGAATTGACTACCCATTTGGTAGGTGGACGAACTGACAATCAAACGGTGCATGGCCTTGCTCGACCACTCCGAACGAACCAGACTCGCTGCCAACCAATCCAGCAATGCCGGGTGTGTAGGCCGGCTTCCGAGTTGCCCAAAATTGCTAGGACTACTCACGATCGCCTTCGAAAAATGACCCTGCCAGAGACGATTGACCCACACCCGAGCGGTCAGCCGACTCCCCTCGCCGACCACCGCTTCCGCGAGTTCCACGCGCCCGCTGCCTTGTGTAAAAGGCCGCGGATCCGCACCCGAGAGGATCCGCAGGAATCGACGTGGCGCAACCTCGCCAGGTTTCCGGAGATTCCCTCTGAGCGCTACCCGCATGTCGACGGTTCCGCTGTCGGCTAGCGAGTGCGCTACGGGATATTTTGCCGGCGCCTGGCGTTTCAATTCCTCTAGCTTGGCTTTGGACGACGCCAAATCCCCTTTCTCAGCGTCACTGGCCTTGGCACCCTTTGCCCCAATGGCTTTTTCCTGTTTCTTGACCGTCTCGGTCAGCGCCTTGATCCCGTTCTGTGCACGTTGGTAACGTTGGACCACGTCGTCTGGCGCCAACGCTGCTTCTACGGTCCGAGTGTTGTTGAAAATCCCGGCAAGTGAGTAGTAATCTTGCGTCGGGATCGGATCGAATTTGTGATCGTGGCAGCGCGCGCAGGAAACGGTCAAACCTAGGAAGGCTCGAGACATCGTGTCAACACGATCATCCAGTGTCTCTGATTTCGCTTGGGCTACGCTGTCTGGATCACCGCCATCAGAATGGTAGGTTGGGCCGACGGCAAAAAAACCGGCGCCGACCACACTGTCACCGACCTTGAGCAAGTCACCAGCGATCTGATAACGGACAAACTGATCATACGGCAGGTCTCGATTCAGCGCATCAACGACCCAATCGCGATATCGCCACGCGTGGGGTAACGCCTGATTGTCCAGGAACCCACCGAATCCATCACTGTAACGAGCCACGTCGAGCCACTGCCGACCCCATCGCTCCCCATAACGCGGAGATGCGAGCAGCCGGTCACCGATTCGTGCAACTGCATCGGGTTCCAACGATGCCACGAACGTGTCAACCTCCGTCGGTGGAGGTGGCAATCCGATCAAGTCAAAATAGATCCTGCGAAGCAGCACCCNTCGCTCCGCCGGAGGGGCACTGGCAATCGCTGNTTGGCGACGGCGTGCCAGTACGAATCGGTCCAACGGCGTTTGCGCCCAGAACTTGTCGTCTTCTGCCGGAAGTTCCGGTTCCTGAATCGGTTGCCAAGCCCAATGCGCGGTTCGTAATTGATCCCAGTTCCAGATCCGCGCAGGCCGTGAATCGGACTGCCCCGCCTCGATGGGCCAGGGCGCACCGATTCGAATCCAGCGTTCGACCATTCGAATCTGCTCGGTACCCAGTTTTCCATCGGGCGGCATCTCGGCGGCCTGGTAACGGATGGCCCTGGCTAGGAGGCTCTTGTCCGGATCTCCGGGCACAATCGCCGGCCCCGAATCACCCCCTTTGAGCAATCGTGTCCGACTATCCACTCGCAGGCCGCCCTCGAGCATCTTCGCGTTGCCGCTGTGACACTGATAACAGTGTTCCACGAGCAACGGACGGATCTTCGTTTCGAAGAACGCCAGATCTTCTTCGGTCGCAGCACCCAAACGCGGTACNTGGAATGCNCCGCACCCCCACACAACCAAACCGGCAGCGACACACGAGCGAGTAAACGATGTCACGTCGAGAATCCAAACCGATGTGGAAAGGGCATCTGTTTCCGGNGAGCCAACGGTACCAGNTCAGGCAACCCATTGAGAACACCCGTAACCGCCGGGTATACCCAATCCGAAACCGTCACTGCGGGACCTTACACCGTCCCAATTGCTCAGGGANCGACGCTCCCACCGCGCCGTTCCTTTGAGTGAGGGCGCCGTAACGACCGATTCAATGAAGCGAAGCTACTCGCCACCACCGCTCTCGGCCTCGGCCTGCTCCACCTTTTGGGGACCAAACGTCGCCAACGACTGACCCTGGTCATTCCAGATCCGTAACACACTGTCCTGACCGCCACCCACAAAGGTCTTTCCGTCCCCGCTGACTGCCGTCGAGTACATGAAATCNTTGCCACCCCCGAGGGCGCGAATATTGCCCCCGTTGTCAGCNCGCTTGACGTGGACGTTNTTGTCCCCACACGAAGCGACCACGTTGTTGCCAATCGAGACGAACTTGATCGATGTCAATTCCTTGGAAAAACCACCGATCGTGCGTTGCTGATCGCCCGTCTTAAAGGTCCAGATCTTAATCACCTTGTCAGCTCCACACGTCGCCAACGAGCGGCCATCGGCGCACCAACTTACACCCAGTACATGATGCGTGTGCCCCTCATAGGAGCGTACAAACTCACCGTCGGCGACCTTGAATACCTTCATGAATCGATCGGCGCCACATGACGCAATGTAATCATCCTCGGGGGAGAATTCGACCGCGAAGATGGTGTCGCTATGAGGTTCCTTAATTTCACGCACCAGTTTCCCCGTCTCGACATCCCACAATTTGAGCTGCCCGCTTCGTGACGGTTCACCACCGCCCGTTGCCAGCAGTTTTCCATTTCGGCTGAATCCGACCGCCGTGACCCGGTCGACCAACGTATTCGCATCGTCGGGATTTCCGATCGTCCGCACTAATTCCCACTGCGGATTGCCATTCCAGACAATCACACTGTGGTCGTTGGCCGCTGAGATCAGGTCGCCATTCTTGGCAAATCCAACGGCCGTGACCGGTGCATTGTGCCCCTCATAGGTCTCGATGGGCGCGCCGGTTTCACTCTCAAAGGTATGCACCTGATGATCTTCGCCAGCCAGCGCAAATGACGTTCCGTCGAATGAAAAGGCGATCGCGTGCAACGGTTTTTCGGTCCCCGGCAGCTCTTTGGATGCTGTCTCATGCGACGCCTGTGCCTGCTTATGTTTTCCCTGTTCCGATTTGTGCAGCTTGTCTGTTTCGACGATTCCCTGTTGCGCCTTGGTGACCGCATCCCCCGCTCGCATTTCGGTTTTCTTGTTGGCCTCTAGGGTGCGCTGCGCGGCGTTCCGTTCGTTCGTCGCTTTCTGCGCGGCCTCGGTGGCCTTTTTCTGATTTTCCTGAGCCGTTTTGAGGTCAGCATTCGATTTGGTTAACAGTTCGTCAGCCTTTTTCTTCCCTTCATCCGCCACTTTCTTAGCCGCCTCCATGTCGGTGACCACTTTCTGGGCCTCGACTTTCTCTGCTGCCGCCTTTTTGCCGTTCTCCTGCCCNTGCTGAACCAACTTTGTGACCGAGACGGCTAACTCGGCCAATGACTTATTCTTGGGGGCTCCCTTGGCTGCAGCCTGCACCGTCGCCAATGTCGCCGCAGCCACTTTGTTCGAAGCCGTCGTGTCGAGGATGACCTGTTCGGCAACTTTCAGCGCCNCCTGGGCCTTCTTCAATTCCTCCTCTGCCTTTTTCATATTGGCTTCGGCAGTTTTTTGATCTGTTTCCGCTTTCTTTTGCGTCGCTTGGCTATCGGTCAACCGCTTGTCGGCCGCAACTTTGTCAGCCGTTGGCTTCTTGGTAGCTTCCTCTTTCTTGGCCAACTCTTCGGTCGCCTTCTTGGAGTTATCTTGGGCGGTCTTCAGGTTCTTGTCCTCAGCCTCCTTGCGCTTATTCGCCGCGTCGAGATCGCCTTTCGATTTGTCCTCTCGGATCTTTGCTAGGTCAACCGAACGCTTCAATGCCTCTGTGGTAAGACGAGCCCGAAAACTTCCTTTTTGTATCGCCACCTCTTTGCCATCAGCCGCATTCCATAATTTGGCCGTGTTGTTAGCACTGGCCGATACAAATCTCGTAAAGTCCGGACGCACCGCCACCGAAACGACGGGTCCGCCATGGTTCATCGAGCGAATCACCTTGCCATCCGCCAGATTCCAGAGACGAACGGTCCCATCTTGGCCCCCAGAGAGAAGTTGGGAACCATTGGCTTGAACTGTAGCTAGACAGTGGACGGGCCCTTCATGTCCGTTGAGTTCTTTTTGTGGCTTGGAGTTGTCTACTCCGTCACCCGGCAGACTCCAAATCCGAATCACCTTATCTTCGCCCGCGGTCGCAATCAGTTTGCCTTCGCCGACCAGCGCGACACTGTTCACGGCAGCAGGGGTCGTTATCGTCGGGCCCTCCTGGGCCAACGTCTGCACGTTCCAAACTAAAACACTCTTGTCGGCAGAGCCGGACACCAACCGCGCGCCGTCCGCAGAGAATGCCAAGGCTTTGACGGGACCCGCATGCGCCGCCAATGATACGGTGACTCGACCCGATGCCAAGTCTGTCAAACGGATCTTCCCGTTGGCCAGGCCAAAGGCAACCCAACGGCCATCGGCGCTCGTCACCAGTAGGTGGGCTGGACTCGCTAATTTCTCGAGCGACTGCCGCTGAACGTTGCGAGGTCGACGAAATAGCTTCACCGTGCGATATCCTCCCGCGGCGAGATACTGGCCATCCGGACTAAACCCCAGCGACTGGACCACGTCAAAAAACGCCACGCCAGGGCGGTCGTAAATTTCAGATTCAAGCAACTTCGGGTCGGTGAGGCGACCCACTTCCTGTTTACTTGGAGCGTGGTAAATGAAGACCTGGTTCGCCCGCCCCGCGGCCACGTACTGTCCGTCGGGCGAAATCGCAACGGTGTAGATCGGATTCACACCAGCTGGCAACGGCTGCCAATCGGGTGCGCCGGAGATCCCCTTGACTTCTCCCTTGGCCCCCTGGTCGATCCACAACTTGATCAAACCCAATTCGCGAGATGTGAGAGAATTTGCGCCCACCGTGTTGTCATCGGGAGGCATAAACGACTCTTGCTGTCGCGATGCCAATTTCAACAACAGGCTCTCGGCACTTTTTCCGGCGGTGACTGCCGGGCCTTCGCCGCCACCCTTAAGGATCGTCGCCGGGGTTTCCAAGATCAGATCGCTCTCCGCCTCCGTACTGTTGTGGCAAGCCAGACAATTACGTCGGAAGATCGGGAGAATTTCCTTCTCAAAATCCACCGCATCGGCGCGTTCGATCGCTTCAATCGCAATCGGCTTTTCATCTTCGGCAATCGCTGCCGAGCCCCACAGACTGCCGCAAAGAACAGTTACAACGAGCGCGCTTGGAAGCATAGATTGAAGACGCATAACAACGGACCTTTTGCGAGAATGCATCGTAAGTAATCGCCGGGTACCGGCGCGACCGAACCCCACACCCATCGACGGTACATTGACCACAACCAAACGCTACCCAAAGTTTACTTCTGGGCAGCCGCTTCGACTTTCAGAACGACCTGCTGGGACGCTTGGACATCGATTTTGTTGAACTTTGCCTTCGCTCGAATAGTCACCGAATGGTCACCTACGGTGGCTTTGTCGTCGGCCGTGATCTGCAGTTTTGCCTCTTTTTGATCCTTGGCAATCGACAGCTTCTCGATCGCCACACCTGACACACCCTTGGGAAGCTCTAACGTGATTTCGACCGCTTCCGCAAAACCGTAAAGTCGCTCGAGAGCCACCGGCAGTTCCACCTTCGCCGTCGCCTTTACCGTGGCGTTAGCCGCGGTCAGTTTCAATGGCGTATCGACCACCCGTAGTTGAACGGGGGTTGAAACGATCGCAAAGTTCAAGTCCTTTGGCTCATTCGCCTTCTTGACATCGGTCACCTTCTTGTCGGCAGCTGCTTTGGCAGCCTGAACCCGCTTGTTTTTCTCCTCCACCTCTTTATGTTTCTGCTCCGCCTTCTTGCGGGCTTCTTCGGCGGCCGCGGCCTTTTTCTTGGCCTCTTCGGGACCGTCCTGGGCGGCCTTCGCCGTTTCCGCAGCCGTCTTAGTGGCCGCGTCGAATTCCGCTTTTGCCGCCTTCAATTCCTCCGCCACCTGGGCGACGACAGCCACGATCAGCTTTTGTTCGGCTTCGGCGCGGGCCACCGCATCGGCATTGCGAGGGATCTTCACCTTGGTATCAGAGCGGAGATAAAAATTGTAGAAGCCGACTTTGGCTTTGTTATTCGTGATATGGACAGCCAACGTACCCTCGCTCTTGTCCCCATTAATCTCCAGGTCGCCCGGCTTCACTTCACCTGGGACATTCTGGGCAATCAACTTGAACTTCTCGGCAAAACCCAGCCGCCGAGTCACCTTGATAGGAACGTCGATCTTACCCCCACGCGATGTCTCGAGCAGTTTTCCATCCCCTACCTGGACGAGCGCCGGATAGGTTTCCCGCGAGGTCACCGAGAGTACAAGATCTCGCATTACACGAAAGTGCGCTGGTTGCGTTGTTCGATTACCCGTATTCCAGACGACCGAGATAATGCGCGCGTAACGGGCAACATCACGGTCACCAAGCTTCGATTTCCCGAGAATCCGAATCGGGCCCATCCAGTCCTTGACGTCCTCGGCAGCTGACAACACCAGCCATACCGAAGAGGCATTCGCCGGCAGCAATGTGGGGGCACATTGCACTCCTTCGGGCAGACCTTCGACAGCGACCTCAATTGCGCCACCAAACCCGTCTTGCCGTATGGCGATCAACTCGATCAAAGTCGTTCCACCTTTGCGCAACACCGGCGAGAAATAGGAAACGGTGTTGGCGTTAGCAACCTTCAATTGACGGGCATTGGCGACCAGCCGGAAATCCGGTTCCTCGTTTCGGATTTGAAGGCGATAGATGGAACGCGCGTCGGCTCTGGCAGACCCTAAACCGTCGCGAAGCTTGATCCGATATAGACCATCTTCGGGGACCGCAAACCGATAGGAAGGATCATCGGTCGAGTAATCGAAATCGCCACCAATCCGACCATTCCGATTGTCGATGTCATCGACGTAACTGACGTCAGCTGCCTGCTCTTCACCTTTGTCGTTCTTGGTAATTCGCTGCACCGTAAAATCAGGGTCGGTCTCCAAGCCCAACCGATGGGAAATCACTTCGATCCGATACACCGCCCCTTTCTTGGCCTCAAACTCGACCCAATCGACGTCGCGTTGCGGATAAAAACGTCCCGCGATTTCGCACGGCACCGTGACTTTCTGGGATTTGCCCGCTTCATTGTTGGGCTCTTGCTCAAGCACCACAGGTGCGCTGGCAAAACCAATCCGGATCGGGTTCAACTGAGCGTAGCGGTACTCGTGACCATTCAGCAGGATTCCGGCGGGAACCAAGTACGACCCCACTCCAAGGCTATCTTCACTCTGTTGCTTTCCGGGGAGAGGAATCTTGACCTTCAGCTGCTCCAGGGGCTGCCCGTCCGCCGCCAATTCTGCACTTTTCTCACCTCCGGGAAGATTGCGGCCAAAAAGCGTGTACTCCTCATTCGAGCCGGGCAAACCGGCCGGCGGAAACACATAGTCGATATGTGGGCCACCATGCACCGACAATCGATAGAAATGCTCGGCCCCGCCACCAAAGATGTGATCGTGAAGAGCAGTGGTATACACGTCGTCCGCAGCAACCGTGAAGTCGATCAACGGGTCTTTGCCAACGCTGTCACGAACCCGGAACAACTCCTTGCCAGCCGAGTTGTAGAGCACCAACGTAGCGTCGAGTTTCGAATCGACCCTCTCTGCAGCGCAATCAAAAATCACTCGCTGCCCGGCCTTCAGGGAGATCTTGAAATAATTGACCGCGTTGGCATCGGCGCGTCCACTGATCGTGGTTCCGGTCGCCACTTCTTTGGCAGTCTCCCGTGTGGAATTCGAACCGTCATCGAGCAATTCTTCGTGCATTCCGATGACAAACGCGCGCGGATTCGACGCGCCGAATCGCCCTCGCACTCGTGCATCGTACACACCCGGGGGGACATCGGCGGCGATAGTCACCGAGAACACGTTGTTGACGGGCACGGGGTCCTTAAAAAACTCCGCGGGCGGATTCGTCTTTTGCGTCGCCTTAATGCCGGGGTGCGAGAATTCAAGCGCACTAAGATCATCTTGATTGCCCCCGCCAACGGTCACTTCCAACGTGGCACCCGGTTTGGCACCGAGCGGGTAGATGGTGGTGAATTCGGTGAGCGGCAGCTGGGCCTGAGTCATCAGAGCCATCACGAGAACCGATGACACCGACCACCATGATGCACGAGTTTGTATTCTGGTCATTCGACATTAGTCCCTTCTGTCGGTGGCAATTCCCAACGCGATCTCCCGACATCTACGTTGCAATACATATATACAATCCAACGCCTCAAGGCCCAGCAGCGCGCCGCAACGTGGCACTCGGAGCGCGACTAGTGACGCCGCGCGCGACGGACCGTCAGCAAGCTCCATTGTAATCTCGACCCACCCTCCGGGCAGCACACCACGTTAGGCAAAACACTACGACTTCCTGTCTGCGCGCCGGAGACCTGGGGCACCCGCACCGCACACGGCGCGTCCCTGACCCAGTCATACATCGAGGCCTGCGCACGATTAGTGATTAAAGAGAAACTCCTTGGTATTGATCAGCGCCCAGACAATGTCCTCGTAGGCAACTTGAGGCTTCTCCTGGTGCTTCTGAATGTGCTTGGTCGCGATTTCCGATTCCTCAGAGGTCGGCTCGCGGGCGAAGGCCAACAAGTACAACTCTCGCACCTTTACCTGGTGACCGCGCTCCGTGTCCTTCGACATCTTGGCAGCTCGACCGTTGCCGTCGGTCAACTTGCCTTGAATCTCGCTCGAATTCAACAGGTGCAAGCTCTGCGCCAGATTGGCTTCGGAAGACCGTTCGCATTCACATGCACTGGAAGATTCGGGGCGGCCGAAAACGGTCAGGAAATAGGAGCTAAAACCATTGTCCTTCAACTGGACTGCGCGCGTTCCACCGGGTAGCCCGCCAAAACCGGTGGTCGTCCCGGCGACCTGGTTGATCGAATCCAACAGAACCTCGGCATTCAGTCGTTTCGGGAAATAACGCGAGTAGTTTTGCTTGTCGTCCCGGTTCCATTCGTTGGGCTCNGCCGACAACTGGTAGACACTCGAGCTACAGATAGTTCTCACCANGTGCTTCAGATCGAACTTGTGCTCGATGAAGTCTGCGGCCAGTGCATTCAGCAGTTTGGGGTGGGTCGCAGGATTCGTCACCCGCATATCGTCCTCTGGATCAACCAACCCACGACCAAAGAAATGCTTCCAGTAGCGGTTCACGAGCGCATGGGCAAAGAAGGGATTCTCTGGGTTCGCCAACCACTCCGACAAATACTGACGCGGATCTTCGTCCTGGGGAATCTCCAGCGTGGGACCTCCCAAGCCGGTGGGCTTCACGTTCTGCTTGGTCTTCGGATTCTGAGCCTGGGCAACCCCGCGGTTGTGGAAAATGCGGTCAAATCCAGGGAAATCTGATTTCTTGCGACCGACACGTGAAAAGAAAGCTGCAAACCCGTAATAGTCCCGCTGGCTCCACACCTCGAACGGATGGTGGTGGCAGCGGGCGCACTGAATCCGCAGACCGAGAAACAGCTGCGCCGTGTCCTCAACCTGGGCCGATTGATCTTTGACTTCACGGTACCAGGCAACCGGTGGATTCTTAGCGGGCGCACCATTGGNTGCGACGATCTCGCTAACAAACTGGTCGTATGGCTTGTTGTGATAAAAGCTGTCGCGAATCCAATCGTAAAACGCAAACGTCGCGGAACGGTCCTCGGCACGCCGCCGTTTGTTCCGAAGAATCGCGTTCCACTTATTGGCAAAATAGTCCGCGTAATCTGTGCTGTCCAAGAGCGCCGTGAGTAACTTGTTGCGTTTCTCGGGGTCTTTGTCGCTCAAAAACTGTTCGGCCTCGGCCTGGGTGGGCAGACGACCGGCAACATCGATGGTAACCCGTCGCAAAAACGTAGCGTCTCCGGCAACGGTGGACGCCGGCAGTCCCAGCGCTGTCAATTTGGCGAACACGAGCTGATCCACGAAGTTCTTCTCGGGGGGAAGGTTCTCGACAACCACACCAAGCGGCACGGTCGAACGAAAAACATCCACATACCCCTGATAGCGCGCCATGACCGCGACACTACCGGTCAGTTTTGCGGTCGTCACCAAACCCGTGACACTCACTTCGGCAAACTCGGTGTCGTTCGAATCAAACTGAGTCATTCGGGTCACGTCGCGCATCGACCCATCCGAGTAGTGTGCAACCGCAATGATCTGCTGGTCCTTATCGCGCCCCATCAACCGCTCATGCGGAAATACTTCGAGACGCTTCACAACAGGATCGTCGTCGTTCCCGTAAGGCATCCCCTGTTCGATCCACCGTCTGAAGATGCGGTGGGACGGAGAACCGGCCGAGATGCGCTGACCACCTCCGTGCGGAACACGTGCTACGGCCTTCTCAATCAACAGGCTGCGATCCGGGTCCGCCGGGAAGAGGCGCCGTCCACGCCCTTCCTTTACCAGGAATTCAAAGTCCTCGGTCGGCTCGAATCCCAGCAGTGACAAGCGAAAACCGTTTTGACCACTCGACTTGCCATGGCAACCGCCACTGTTGCAGCCGTACTTGGTAAAAATCGGCACCACTTCATTCGGAAAATTAACCGGCAGATCTTCTTCAATATTCGTCACTTGGACCTTAACGGACCCCTCGGCGCCAGCTGCCGATTTTACAACGATCTCCGCCTCGCCCTCTTTGATCGGGGTCACGTGACCGGTCACGTCGACAGCCACAATCCCCTCCGGCTTGGCCGAGAATACGACGTCGCGCGTCAAATCACGCTTTTGACCGCTGTCAAACTGGCCCGAGATGACCAGTTGCTGACTGGAATCGCGACCNGCCACGACGAACTTTCCGTCCTGGGTGCGCCCGGTGATGATTTCCAGTGATTGGAGTTTACCCGGATCCGGAAGACCCGGTGGTTCTTTCTGTCCCTCTGCTGCGATCAACGCAATTGCAGGTAAAAACACACTTACCAGCAAAGCCGTGGCGGGAAATCTTCGCATCGTGGGTCCCTTCTTTTTCTCTTTCATGAAAAAAGCNTGTCGCCCGGACCGTCCTGTTTNTCCGGCGTTTTCAGTGTTCGGTCCGAAAATTATCACATCAATGGACATCTATGACAAGCATATTTCANCCCGTTTCAACCCGTCACCTCGATCTCACAGCAAAAGAACAGTACAAAAGGCGCTCAAAGCGTGGCAAACGCCCCGCCAGATTCCACCCGTTTGAGGGGTGCGGTATGGACACCCTGTTTCGCGAACTTCTAATGTACAGCTGGGCGACTAATGTACAGCTGGGCGACTTAGAGATNGGCGCGTTCCTCCCAACCTCTTTCGACCACCGACTCGCCCTGGCAAGGGAGTNAGCTATGCCAACCCGTGCGACGCGCTGCGGCAGAACCGTCTCTCCCGTAGTGATCGTCGGTGGCTCTCTGGTGGCTGTGGCAGCCCTCAGCTGGGCCCTCTTCTCCGGCACCGGATCACAGAACAGCTCCGGTACGGCCGCCGATGGAAGTAAGGTAGAGGAGTTGTTCGTCTATTGTGCCGCCGGCATGCGTTATCCGATGGAGGAGATCGCCCAGCGGTACAAGGAAGAATTTGGCGTCAGTATCCAACTGCAGTACGGTGGCTCCAATACGCTACTCAGCCAAATCCAGGTTGCCGACACCGGCGACCTTTATCTGGCGGGGGATGCCAGCTACATCCAGCGAGCTGTCGATGCCGGGTTGATGAACGAGGTGTTTGACCTGGCAAGAATGAAACCGGTGCTCACTGTTCTCAAACAAAACACATCGATCACATCGGTGGATGACCTCGCCTCCTCCGGGCATCGAGTCGCGTTGGGCAATCCCGATGCGGCGGCGGTTGGCAAGAAAGTCCGGCGGCTGCTGACTCGATCAGGACACTGGGATCGAGTCAAGAAAAACGTCACGGAAAACGGTGTGTTCAAACCCACCGTGAACGAAGTTGCCAATGACATTAAGTTGGGCAGTGTCGATGCCGGTGTGATCTGGGATGCCACTGCAGCTCAGTACGTCGAACTCAAACAAATCGCGACACCGGAACTTGNTGCCGGCGACGCGCTGGTCCAGATGGGCGTGCTCACATCGAGTAAGTTCCCCACCGCCGCGCTGCACTTCGCCCGCTACGCTGCTGCCCGCGATAAGGGATTGCGGATCTTCCGTGAAAAGGGCTTTCGCATTGTCGAGGGAGATGCCTGGGCCAACAAACCGGAGCTCACGTTTTTCGCCGGTTCGGTCAACCGTCGTGCCCTGGAACCGATCATCCAGGCCTTTGAAGATCGAGAGGGCGTAACGGTGAATACCATCTACAATGGTTGCGGTATCCTCACCGCCCAAATGAGGACCATCCTGGAAACCAATGGCAACGGATTCCCCGACACCTACATGGCTTGCGATGTTTATTACCTCGACGTCGTAAAGGAGTTCTTCGAGCCTGGTGTAAATGTTTCAGAAACCGACATTGTGATTTGTGTTCAAAAGGGCAATCCCAAAAACATCCAGCAACTGCGGGACCTGGCCGGCGAGGGAGTCCGGGTGGCGATCGGCGAGCCCCGCGAATGCACGATCGGCGTTCTCAGCCGACGGCTACTCCAGGATGCCGGACTCTACGACCGCATGTTAGAACACAACATCAAGGCGCAAACGCCCTCCTCTGCCATGCTGCTGCCGGCCGTCACCTCCGCATCCGCGGATGCCGTGCTGGCCTATCGCACGGACGCGTCGTCGAACCTCGACAAGATCGAGATCATCCCGGTCAAATCGGACCTGGCGAAGGCCATCCAACCGTTTAGTGTCGCTCGGGCGAGCGAATTCAAGCACCTTTCCCAGCGGCTCTTCGATACCGTCTCGGCATCTCGGCGACAGTTCGAACAAGCCGGGTTCCGCTGGCGTCTGACCCCACACACCAGCAACTAGCATCGGCCCCGACCTGCAGAACCGAAGCTGTCAGCACGATGGCCGAACGCACCACGCCCCGCACATCCTCCGACCGGCCGTTCCTCATCAGCCTGGCCATCTTGGGAGGCGTCTACATCGTCCTGATCGTGGGGATGTTGGCAGCCGATGTGCTGTACCTGGCAGTTCACCAACAAATCAAAATGGCGGCGATCGAGTTCCTGTGGGACGACGCCGGTCGCCTGATGCATCACGGTGACGTGGTCACCACCCAGTACGATCGTCGCGGTTTGACGATCCGCGCCGATAGCGATCAATACGCGGCAACCATCTTTGAGCATCTCCCCGCGCNCGACGACACAGGACTCGCGGACCCGCCAACCCGGTTTTCCACCCCCATGCTGGGTGTTGCAAAGAGACGTTCACGTGGTGACCCACCTCGTGTTTATCAGGGACCGGATGCCCGACTTGTGTTCGAATGGAGTGAACCGATCGAACTCACGCTACTCGATCTCTCCCATCTACCCATCAATACGGTCGCGACAGCTCGCTTTCTGAACACCTCCGGCCAACAACTAGAGCTCCGCGAAATCCAAGGTAGCGCGAAGAACATCACTCTCGACTTCGCGCAGGCGAGCGAAAGTCACGACGGCATCCAGAATGTCAGCAGGCTGGAATTGACATTACCGCGCGGCGGTTTCGTCTCNAGGTTGAAATACCTCTGGCTCGGCCGCACACGGGCCGACTGGGAAAAGGAGCACCCCCTGCTGTCTCGAATGGCCTACAACCCGCTCACCGATGCGCTGCGAAAGCCCGAGATTCGTTACGCCATCAAACTCAGCCTGATCAGCTGTACGATCACGGCCATCCTCTCACTATGGGTCGCTATTCCGATCGGCTATTTGCTCTCCCGATACCGTTTCCGGGGACACAATCTGGTCGACGCAATTGTCGACATTCCGATTGTCCTGCCACCGTTGGTCGTGGGATTGAGTTTGCTGATCTTGTTTCAATTCGTACCGCGAGAACTGCACGATCGCGTGGTGTATGAAATACCTGCTGTCATCCTGGCACAGTCCATGGTCGCGGCAGCCTTTGCCGTACGAACCATGCGAGCCACCTTTGACCAGATTGATTCGCGTCGCGAACAGGTCGCCATGACGCTCGGCTGCACTCGCTTCCAAGCATTCACCCGAGTCGTCCTCCCCGAAGCACGCAGAGGGATCCTGACCGCTGCCACGCTTGCCTGGGCGCGGGCGCTCGGTGAATTTGGTCCCCTGCTGATCTTCGCCGGCGCCACACGGATGAAAACGGAAGTGCTGTCGACCACCATTTTCCTGGAAATGAACGTCGGGGATACGGCGGCAGCCGTTGCCGTCTCGCTGATCATGGTCACCGGGGCTATGATCGTACTGATTATTGCTCGGATTTGGGGTAACCGAGCAACCATCTAACGAACACCTGTCCACGCTGATGGTGTGAATCCATCCTGGCCCGTGACATGCACCACTTTCCACCAAAACGAACTTGCCGTGATTCACGTCAATAACCTCACGCTGCGAGCCGGTGACTTCCGACTGAACGACATCAGCTTTCAGGTTCCAACCGGTGACTACTGCGTCCTGATGGGAAAAACCGGTTGTGGCAAGACAACCGTTCTGGAGGCCATTGCCGGTCTCAAACCTGTGGACTCCGGCCAGATCATGCTCGGATTGCAAGACGTCACCACACTTCATCCCCGAGATCGCAACATTGGTTACGTACCTCAAGATGGTGCCCTGTTCAGCACTATGAGCGTTTTCCAGAACCTGGCATTTGCCCTGCAAATCCGAAATGTCGACCGCGCCACGGTAAGAAAACGTGTCGGTGAACTGGCAACCATGCTCGAAATCGAGCCGCTTCTAGAACGACAGATTCATGGACTCAGTGGTGGCGAACGCCAGCGCGTGGCCCTGGGACGCGCCCTCAGCTTCCGTCCTGCCATCCTGCTCCTCGATGAGCCCTTAAGCGCCTTGGACGACAGCACCCACGACCAGATGTGCCAACTCCTTGAAGATGTCCAACAGCAGACCGGCGTCACGATTCTGCATGTGACCCACAGTCAACAGGAGGCGGATCGGTTGGGGCAATGGCTCGTCCGCATTGCTGACGGTCACGTCACCACCAATCCCGGCCGGCGCCCAACCCGAGCGCTTGCCGACGGCGCTGACACGACTGCCCCAGATGGATCGTCCCGCGCCGTTCGTAAATCGAATGCTTCACCCGAACTCCCGAGTAGCTAATTCCATACCGAAAACCAACTCAACTCCTAAAAACCGAAAGGACTTTTTTTCATGCCAACCGCCACGATCACGACCAACCGAGGCGACATCGTCATCGAACTCCACCAAGACAAAACGCCGAATACCGTAAAGAACTTTGTTGAACTGGCTGAAAAGGGCTTTTACAACGGGTTGACTTTTCACCGCGTGATTGCCGACTTCATGATCCAAGCCGGCTGCCCAGAGGGAACCGGTACGGGGGGACCCGGATACCAGTTTGACGACGAATTCCACTCCGACTTGAGGCACGATGGACCGGGCGTCCTTTCGATGGCCAACGCCGGTCCGAATACCAATGGATCGCAGTTCTTCATTACCCACGTCGCGACGCCGCACCTGGATGGCAAACACTCGGTGTTCGGCCGCGTACTAGCAGGTCAAAAGGTGGTGGACGCAGTCGCGCAAGGCGACCGTATGGAGAGCGTCACAATCAGTGACGAGTAACCAGTTCAATCTCCCGAATCGGATTGCGGCATCTGCTTCACGCTGTTTGCCGTTGGTTCTCTCGAGCGCCGAAACAGAGAGAGCACCGCGCCCAACAGTAGAATCCCGACTGCCCACAACGATAGACGCAGGTACTCGTGCGCGATCGCGTAGGTAACACCGGAATAGCACAGGTACAGCGCACTGCCGAGAAAGATCAACGGCGGTACCGGGAAGAGCCACACCCGGTGCACCCGCGGTGTACTGGGGTCCCGGAGCCGCAAGACAAACAGCGACAGCGCGATCAAGACCGCAAATCCCCAGTAGACCGGGGCCGAGAACAAAAACAGTGCTTCAAACCCCTGCCCCGGACTCACGGTGGCGGCGGCTATCACCAGCGCCAGTGTGGCGGCCGACTGCAGCAGCAAGGCGCGCACCGGGCCGCCCAACCGATCGTGCCAATGGCCCAGCCACGAAAACCAAGCGTGCTCGGTCCCCAGTGCGTAGTAGATCCGCGGACCGGTAAACAACATTCCGTTAATCGTGCCCAGGCACGACAGGCAGATCAAAATACTGATGGAATGCGCCGCATAGCGCCCCAGACGTGGACGGACCATTTCGACCGCCAGGGCCTCCGACGACACCATCCCCGCCAACCCCATTGAAGCCAGGAAAGCGAGGTTCACCAGTAGATAAATCAATACCGTGGAAATCGTCCCCAGCAGCAGGGCCCGCACAATATTGCGTTGCGGGTGCCGCACCTCTGCGGCTACGTAGGACATCTCATTCCAGCCGCCAAAACAGAACAACACAAACAACAAGGCCATCGGGAAATCGCCTTGCGAGCTTGAAACCGGGGCCGGAACGGAACCGGCCGACGGCGCCAGCACCACACCCAACAGTCCGACCAGACAGATTCCCCCCAGGCCCAGAACCTTGAGAATCGTCAGTGCATTTTGTGTTCGCGCACCGGCGCGGATACCCCACAGATTGGTTGCGCTCAACGTCGCGATGGCGGCGCAGGCGAATCCGGCGATGGCTACCGGCTGGGAAACCTGCTGCAGCGGCCAGATCTGCTGCGCGTAACGGCCAAACACATAAGCAACCATGCCGATATTTCCAGGCCGGACAATCCAGAACTCCGCCCAGGCAAACAAAAACGCAAACCGGCTTCCATAGGCCCGCGACAAAAACACGTAGTCGCCACCGGAACGGGGATACGTGGTCGAGAGTTCCGCGTAGCAAAGCGCCCCGGCCAGCGCGACCAGACCGCCCAACAACCAGACTCCCAGCAGCATCGCGGGCCCCGACACGTTGCCTGCGATCAGGGGGCTTAACTCGTAGATCCCCGAGCCGATAATGATCCCAACAATGATGCAGGTACTATCGAGCAACGACAACTGCCGCCGCGGCCCGGCGACCGTCTCAGTCTCGGAGATCTGGGTCTCATCGGCATTCCGCATGAGGTCTCACCAGTCACCGGAAAGAAGCACAAGATTCGACACGCGTCATCCCTTCGGCCTACAGCATACCGATAAAACGTCTCGATCGTCACGCCAGGTAATCCACTCGGGTTTCTCCGGCAGCAATCTCGACTCCCCTACCCTCCAGGCACACGGAGCCACACCATGAAAGGGCGCCCCGACGACCAATGCCCACAACCTGATGCTCTCCCGAGCACCCCCACCCGACCGCTAGCTACACCGATTTATCCGACCTCGGTGTGGCAATGCGAGTCTCCGGACCAAGCCGAGCAGATGCTCGATGGCAAACTCGCCGGGTATGTCTATCAACGAGACGCGCACCCCAACGCGGAAGCGCTGGCCGCCAAATGCTGCCAACTCCACGGTGCGCAACACGCGGTGATTACGTCCTCGGGTATGGCCGCCCTGTCCGCCGCCGTACTCTCACAACTCCAGGCCGGAGACCACCTCCTGGTCAGCCGCGAGCTCTACGGACGCAGCCTGCAATTATTGACTGAGCAATGCCTCAAACTGGCCATCGAACATACGCTGTTTGATCCCTGCCAGCCCGACTCGATGGCAAACGATTTCCGCCCTAATACCCGCCTGGTGGTCGTCGAGACCCTCTCAAATCCAACGCTCAAAGTGGCCGATCTCTGTTCGCTAGCCGAGTTGACGCACCGGCACGACGCGCAGCTGCTGGTCGATAACACCTTTGCCACACCGGTCCTCTGTCGACCGCTCGAACTGGGCGCCGATCTGGTGATGGAGAGCATCAGTAAAATGATGAACGGCCACAGCGATGTGATGTTAGGTCTGTTGTGCGGCAACGAATCAAGCTGGGAACAAGTACCAGCCACGGTCTCGATCTGGGGACTGGCCAGCGGACCCTTCGACTGTTGGCTGGCAACGCGCGGGCTGGCCACCCTGCCTTTGAGACTGGCCCGGGCCTGCGATTGCGCCTCGACCGTCGCCGAGTGGCTGCAGACGCAGGAGACGATCGAACGAGTCGACTATCCGGGGCTCGCCGCTCACCCCCAACACACGCTCGCCAAACGCCAACTGGGCGGTCAGTTCGGCACGGTTGTCACGTTCCACCTGAAAGGGGGTCGCGACACCGCGGAACAGTTCGTCAGGCAGACTCGGAACCAGCTCCCGTTCTGCCCATCGCTGGGCGAGACGGTCACCACCTTGAGCCATCCTGAGTCGACCAGCCATCGCGGGCTCTCCGCCACTCAACGAGCGACGCTGGGCATTCAAGGAGGGACCATCCGTCTGTCGGTCGGCATCGAATCGACCGAACACGTCGTCGATTGCCTGGAAGCCGGGCTCACCGGCCTGTGATGAAATCGGCAGCCCGCTCTCGCGGCAAGACGTCCCGCAGCGCCGCCTTCGGTCACACGCCGGTCACCGGGGTCCCCGGGCAAATCCCAAGCGAGTTGCCGCACCCCGTCAGGGGTCAAGTCTCTGGCGCGCGAGCCAACACCGGCTCACTCAAACAGCGGCCGATCTGTCTGACCGCTTGACGCAGCCGATTCTCATTTTCCACGAGCGCCATCCGCAAATACCCTTCACCAGCGGGACCGAACCCGCTGCCGGGACTAACCGCGACGTCGCCCGTCTCGAGCAAACGCATCGCAAAATCCATCGTCGACATCTGCGTCGCCCAGGGCTGAGGGATTTTCGCCCAAACAAACATACCCGCCAGGGGTAGGTCCACCGACCAATCTAACCGCCGCAAACCTTCGACCAACACGTCGCGTCGCCTCTGATACAAGGCCGCCTGAGCTTCCACAGCGGCGTCGCAATGCCGCAGCGCGACGATCGAAGCGATCTGAACGGCCTGAAACATGCCGTAATCGTAATACCCTTTGATCACACTAAGAGCACGGATCATCTCCGCATTCCCACAGCAAAAGCCGACCCGCCAACCCGCCATGTTGTAGCCTTTGCTCATCGTGGTGAACTCGACACCGACTTCGCTGGCACCGGGAGAAGCCAGAAAACTAGGGGGCTGGTATCCTGCAAAACCAACGTCCGCATAGGCGAAGTCACTGATCACCAGAAACTCGTACCGGCGGGCAAGCTGCACTATTTCGGTAAAAAACTCCTGCGTCACCGTCACGGTTGATGGATTGTGTGGATAGTTGAGAATCACCAACTTGGGTTTGGGGTAAAGGTGCTGGCAGGTATAGGCAATGTTCGCGAGCAACTGCTGGCTGTCCGAGACCTCCAAGGCGATAACATTGCCCGACGCCAGGGCCACGGCGTACAAATGAACCGGGAAGTAGGGGGCCGGGACGATCGCCGTGTCACCGGGCCCCATCATCGCCAGACACATATGGCTGAACCCCTCCTTGGACCCCAGGCTGACGAGCACCTGCCGCTCTGGGTCGAGACGCACGCCGTAGCGCTTGAAGTACTTGCTGGCAACTTCACGCCGCAGATTGACGATGCCGTTGGAGCGGCTATAGCTGTGATTACGAGGATCCCGCACCGCTTCCGCTAGCTTTTCGATCACCAGCGGATCGGGAGGGTCACTGGGGTTCCCCATCCCCAGATCGATCACATCCCGTCCCAGCTTTCGCTTTTCGTAAAGCAGTTGGTTGATTCGCCCAAACATGTAAGGGGGCAGACGCAGCACACGGCTGGCCGGCTGCACTTGAAATTCTCTCGGCTCACCATCCGACGCGGCGGGATGGCGAAACTCGGGAAAGTCATATTCAGACATGTGATAATCGGTGAACAACCGATCCCGAGTGCCGCAGACAAGCAAACAAACCGGCATCCGGAGAGAACCGCCGCAGCTCCGCTGATGGCGATCTTCGCAACGCGAAATCTATTCCGGATAAAGCTGCGTCGACAGATACCGTTCGCCGATATCGGGGAGCACCACGACGATCAGCTTACCTTCATTTTCCGGGCGGCGGGCAACTTGTAACGCTGCCCATGCGGCCGCTCCACTACTGATACCGCAAAAAATTCCCTCCGTCCGCGCCATCTGACGGGCGGTTTCGGCGGCGTCTTGATCCTCGACTTGCACCACGTCATCGATCACATCGACATTCAGGATGTCGGGCACAAAACCCGCGCCAATTCCCTGAATGGTGTGCTTTCCCGGTTGGAGACTCTCACCCGCCCGCTGTTGGGTGATCACCGGACTGTTTGCCGGCTCGACGGCGATCGCCTGAAATTCCGGTTTTCGCGCCTTGATGACTTCGGCCACACCGGTAATGGTACCACCGGTTCCGACACCACCGACGAAAATATCGACCTGTCCGTTGGTATCCTTCCAGATTTCCTCGGCCGTCGTCTGGCGGTGGATTTCCGGATTCGCCGGGTTTTTGAATTGCTGGGGTACAAAGTACGTGTCCGGATCCGAGGCGGCGATCTCCTCCGCCTTGCGGACCGCACCGGGCATCCCCTCGGCGGCCGGGGTCAGGATGATCTCGGCCCCCAAAGCCTTCAACAGCCTGCGCCGCTCGAGCGTCATGCTCTCGGGCATCGTAACGTGCAGCGTGTACCCGCGGGCCGCGCAAATATAAGCCAGCGCGATTCCTGTGTTACCGCTGGTCGGCTCGATGATAATCGTATTTTCCTTGATGCTTCCCGCCTCTTCGGCCGCATCGATCAAGGCCCGCCCCAGGCGGTCTTTGACACTCCATAACGGATTCATGTTCTCGAGCTTGGCCAGCACCGTCGCTCCACAACCTGCGGTCACGCGCCGCAGTTTCACCAAGGGTGTCTGACCAATGCACTGAGTGATTTCCTCGTTGATTGCCTCGCGGGCCGGCGCATTTACCATGATCCATCCTCTCCAGAACAACACTCAGCCCCAACGCGGGCTGCAAACGGTGGGTTAAACGCTTTCGGGTAAACGTCTCATCGATCCTGCCGCGCTCGCAAAGCGCGACGACCGGGTCGCGCGGCTCCGGGAGTGGATTCTCCAAACAAATCCCACATGGCGCCCGGCCAGTGTGGAGTATAGTGGGCCTCCCTTTTGAGGGTCAACGCACCACCGATCACCCTCCTACCGATCCGGCGGAGAGACCGCCTCGCCGCCGCGCGGCGTCACCTGGGCCTCTATTTCTGCCGCTGAGACGTCGAACCTTAAATGCCTCACCGAACCGTCGGCCATGGCAACGTTGGCGCCATTCGGGTGCGGGCTGTCGATACCACCGCTACCTGAACCCAACAGTGACGTCACACGTTCCACGTCCAGATCGATGGGGCTCGCCCAGTGGACGCCCTGCCCTTGCACCTCAACGGCCAGAATCGTGTTGGCGGTACCGTCGGTGATCTTCCCGAAACTGGTAGCCTGCTGCCCCTCGAACAGGGTTTCTTTTCCCGTAATCAACATGTAACTCGTCTGTGTGTTGCCGGGCGACCCGTTCGAGGATGGACAAGAGTAGATGGGAACCGGCTGCGCCGTAACCTGACTGTTGTGTGGACTGTCCCACGGTTCGTCAAAACGGTAATCGTCGTAGATCGCTTGTTGTTCCAGAAAAGGGAGAATCAGGACGCGCCAGCTGTGCATCGGGCGACCGTCCGCATCTTCGATGTAGGCCGGCGGAAGAGTTCCGTATGTGTCGTGGTAGTTATGAAACGCGAGCGAGATCTGCTTGAGTTGGTTCATGCACTGCGCGCGGCGGGCAGCCTCGCGGGCGGTCGAGACGGCAGGGAGCAGCAACGCCACCGCAATCGCCCCCACGACCAACACGACCATCAGCCCCCCCATGACAACCATAACGATCAATCCGATGCCCATTCCCGCGCCGCTGGGTCGCAAACCGGCGGACGGCACTCCCTGTTCTGCCGCCGCTACCTGCCGTGGCGGAATCGTGATCGTCTGGCCACAAGCCTGGCACGGCCCCGTTTGACCGGCGTAGTTGTCGGCGACCTGCATCGATTGGCCGCAGTGTGGACAAGTAAACGGGATCGTCATGACTGAGTCACTCTACCGAAGTGGGTTGGCATAACAAGGACCAGGCGCCTTGACGACCCTCCGTTGCCACCGAGAGGGAGCCAACGCGGAACCAATGCGACGACGAGAAATCAGCTTTGCTGTGAGGGATGTCTCGATGAGAAAAAGGACCGCTAGTCTGAACCATCTTGTTTCTTGGCCGTTTGTTTCTTGGCCGAACGCGCAGTCGGTTTCTTGGCGCCCGTTCGTTTCTTCTTCTTGTTCTTGGGGGTCGATTTTTTCAGTCCGGCAAGCGGTTCGATCGCTTCGATCGTCATCGTCTTGGCAACAATCCGATCGGGCTGTTGCGGATAGTACCAACCCTGAAAAGAAACCCGGTCACCCTGACGTACCCAGCGGACGTCGGCAATCTTGACCGAGATCTTGGCGCCCTCGGTCAAGTCGGCTTGGACCTCATAACGTCCACAGGCGATCGTCATCTTGCCACCCCGAAACTTGACCAACCGGCCCACCACATCGTAGGCCGGTCCGGCGGGCTTCTTTTTTTTCGCCGTCTCGCTCGCAGGAGCAAACAGATCTCTTCCACCCAATCGCTTCTCCGGCTTTGCACCGATCGGGTTTTCTTTTGTCGGCGTCACGACTGCCAATTCGCGCAGGGGTTGGATTGCTTTGACCACCTGGCCGTTCTTCTTGACCGCTTTGAATCGGGAAGTAAAACTCACGATCATCCCTGGCCGTAGCCAACTGCTGTCGGCCTTCGCGACATAGGAGAATTCCTCGACACGCTGCGGTGCTTTGATGTACAGCTTCTTCTCGTCCTTGTCCGCCACCAAAACCCAACCGGGACCGAGATCTTGAATCGTTCCCGAACCCTTAATATTCTCCTTTTTGGGCCCTTTCTTCTTGGCCTGCTGGGCGGGTGCACTGCCCGCCAACAAGAAACCGAGCAGAACACAAACAACCCACCCTCGATCGATGCTTGACATCTGTTCTTCCCGTCATTTCTGCGCCAAACGGCCCGCGTCCGGTCGTTTCCGGCTGCGTGTACATGCGTGACTCCGCCGCACCCATCAGAATACCCGGTCTCCGCGAACGCTGCCAGCTCAGCCGGCTGCTGTCGCGGGGCGCTGTCGGCGCGAGATTACCTCCGGTTCTCTCCCAAGTCAATCTCCCAGCAACTGCAACGTCTGGTCCCAATCACGGAGGCCCTGCGAGCCGCCCCTTCCGGTCACGCAGCAAGCGCCGGCAGCTGCCCCAACACGAGCCGCCGACGGCAAATCGAGCTTCCGCAGCAACCCGGAAATCAAGCCCGCCAGAAATGCATCGCCGGCGCCCGTGGTATCGACCACCGGACCGGGTGGAGAGACCGCCGGGACATCAAGAAACTCCTCTTTGGAGGGACTCAACAACACCCCGTCTGCGCCGCGTTTGATGCCGAGTACCGCGGACTTCGCGTAACGACGATAGGTGCGGATCATCTGCTGGGGATCTGAGTGCCCCGTTTGTTGCTGCCCCTCGACGAAGCTCGGGATATAAAAGTCGAGTAGCGGCAACATTTGATCCAACGGCTGTAACGCGCCGCCACCGTTGGCGGTGTCCAGCGCCGTTTGGCACCCGACGCCTCGGATGGCCTTTAGTACCTCGGGAAGATCGGCCTCCAGGTTGGGTAACAGGTGGTAGTAGCCCACCAAGGCAATCCTGGCCTGTGAGAACAAGTCCAATCGCGCGAGGCAAGTCTGGCGATTGATCAGCTGGGATGCGCCCGCGTGAAAGGCAAATGTGTGTCCCCCGTCTTCGGCGATCAGCACCGCGGTCGCACTGGTGGCGGTTCCAGGCCGAACCTCGATTGCTTCGGTATCGACCCCGTTGTGACTTAACTGCGCCCGCAAGAACTGGCCCCACGGATCGTCGCCGAGTACACAGATCGCACCAATACGCGTTCCCAACCGAGCCATGGCGATGCCGGCGTTGGGAACAATCCCTCCGGAAACGAGACGAATCGGTTCGATCATTTGGGTGGCCGAATCATAGAGCGGCCGATCGAGCTTGAAGGGGCGGAGGATCAGGTCAACGCATGCCTCGCCACACACCACACAGTCACAGGATTTCATCTGCAAACTGGTCCCCCTTTGAACGAACACGCAGCGAACTGTCGTTCGGTTTTCAGGTCGGTGGCNGCCGTCGCATCAACCGCCGGCCCCCCGACCGGCACTTTTGTCGTATGATTTTGGCGCTTATGATGCCAGATTCCAACCGCCGTTGAGAGGTTTCGACCGCCAGGACGCTTCGATGCAAAAGTCATTTGACCTAAAACTACAGCGAATTCACGAAGACTCCACGTGTCGCGACTTCATCCTGGCTGACGCCAAAGACGGGGACATGGGCTTCGGCGTCGCCGCACCGGGGCGTGCAACCGGGTCCGATTCGCCCGCTGGTCCTTTTCGATCTCTGGAAGCCTACCGTCAAGCGATGCGCGATATCGTCGCTCAAGGTCTCGTGGATATCATGCTGATGAGCGTCAGCACCAATGAGCAACTCACCATTGACGAACGTATCTTTGATAACAGCCCTGTCACACCGGCGATCCGTGCCAACGATAGCACCGACATCTGGTTGGGACTCAGCGGAACCTACACCGAGCAGCCTTCACTTCCGTTTCGCAGCACGACCATCGATCATGCGCAATGTGGCACATGGCATTGCGAACCAGATGCGCGAAGTCAGGGTGCGGACCTGGGACTCTATTCGATTACCTTTAATCACGATCACGCGTTGGACCGACAATCACTGGAATCCTATCGCGCATTCCGCATCGAAGCCGAATCCAAGAACTTCCGTCATTTCCTGGAGGTGTTCGCCCCAAACGCACCGCTGCGTCCGATCGCGGATACTCCCCGATTTGTAAACGACTGTATCGCTCGTACGCTGGCCGGGGTTCCCACTGCAAGTCGCCCGCGCTTCCTGAAAATCCCGTATTTCGGCGCTCGGGCGATGGACCAGCTTGTTCACTATGACCCGAACCTCGTGGTGGGAATCCTGGGGGGATCTTCGGGCACAACCCACGACGCTTTTCGGATGTTATGGGAAGCGAAGAAATACGGTGCGCGCGCCGCGCTGTTTGGTCGCAAGATCAACCATTCCGAACATCAACTGACCTTCGTGAAGTTCTTGCGAGCCCTTGCGGACGATGAACTGGAACCGGACGATGCGGTTCGCGCTTACCACAATGAGCTCGACCACTTAGGCATCGCCCCGCACCGACCTTTGGACGACGATCTTACGTTGACACAACTGTAACGCAACGGCCTCGCCCTCCCGAACCGCCAGCCGCCGAGGCATCCGCCCCGAGCGCGCATCCAGGAACGTAGTCAACCTTCATCACACACGACAGATGGCGAAGCGCCGTCAGTCCTGGACCCGGCACTCGCACTCTTCCGAACAGAGCGGCGGTTGCCAGCGCTATGAGCTAGCGTCACAATTGCGGGCAAACTCCGCACCCACCGACCCCGCCGGATCGGACACCCGAGTCAAATGTCGATGGCAAGCTCTTCCCGCGTTACGGTCCCCGCATTTACCGCGCTCAAGTCATCCGATCAGAAAATCTGCATGCTGACCGCGTATGACTTTCCCACGGCTCAGTTGCTAGACGAATCCGGCATCGACGCGATCCTGGTCGGTGACAGCTTGGCCAATGTAATCCAGGGGCGCGAGACAACGATTCCGGTCACCCTAGATGAAATCATCTACCACGCGGAAATTGTCTGTCGAGCGGTTCGGCGAGCCCTGGTCGTCGTCGACATGCCGTTCCTGTCCTACCATACGGGAGTCGATCAAGCGATCGAGAACGCCGGGCAAATCCTCAAGCAAACCGGGTGCCAAGCGGTAAAACTCGAAGGCAATGCGGGCCAAGCGGCGATCGTTTCCTCGTTGGTCGATGTCGGCATCCCCGTCATGGCGCACGTCGGTTTGCGGCCCCAGAGCATTCATCAGATGGGAGGGTACCGCGTACAACGCGACCGCGATAGCTTGTTGCGCGACGCACAAGCTGCTCAACAGGCCGGCGCCTTCGCGGTCGTGCTGGAGTGCCTGCCCGTGGCGATCGCCACCGAAATTACCGAGCATGTCCAAATCCCCACCATCGGTATCGGTGCCGGTAACGGCTGCGATGGACAGGTCCTGGTAACCCACGACATGCTCGGACTGACCAGTTGCTACGTACCTCGGTTTGTCCGAAAGTATGCCGATCTGAGTGAAGCCGCGCGGCTGGCAATCGGACAGTATTGCCAAGACGTGCGCAGCGGTGAATTCCCGGGGGACGAACAGTCCTACCAATGAGGTGAGACCGCTCTCTCAGCGCGGCCAGGTAGTATGTTTTCCGTTTCGGTCGCGAATCTGCCACCTTGCTGGCGACTGCCCGCTCCACGTTTCGCGGATTCCAACAGACGAATTCTCAATGGCCAACCATCTTTCCACAGAGACCAGCCCCTACCTGCTACAACACCGAGACAACCCGGTCGACTGGTATCCCTGGGGGCCAGAGGCACTGAGCCGAGCCGATCGTGAAAACAGGCCGATTTTTCTGTCGGTCGGTTATTCCGCCTGTCACTGGTGCCATGTGATGGAGGCGGAGAGCTTCGAAAATCCGTTGATCAGCGCACAACTCAACGAACATTTTGTGTGCATCAAGGTGGATCGCGAAGAACGTCCTGACCTGGATCAGATCTATATGAACGCGGTGCAAATGCTGACCGGGCGCGGGGGCTGGCCGATGTCGGTGTTCTTGACACCAAGTCTCGAGCCGTTCTACGGCGGCACCTACTGGCCTCCGACCGCCCGTCAGGGAATGCCCGGGTTCGATCAGGTCATCCAGGCTGTCGNCGATGCCTGGCTGAACAATCGGAACCAGATCACCGACCAAGCGAGACACATCACCTCGCATCTGCGGCAGGCCGGTCAGATCTCGCAGGAAGAAGAACCCCTCGATACGGAACTAGTCACCGCAGCCGCCACCAACCTAGAAAGCGTATTCGACTTTCAGAACGGTGGATTCGGCCGGGCGCCGAAGTTTCCTCATGCGATGGACCTGCAGCTGCTACTGCGGGCCTGGCGACAACACGGAAACGATGTCTGGAAAGAGATGGTGCGCCTGAACCTAGACGCGATGGCCAGGGGCGGCATCTACGATCACCTGGGGGGTGGGTTTGCTCGATATTCTGTTGACGACCGCTGGCTCGTCCCACACTTCGAAAAGATGCTGTATGACAACGCGCTGCTCGTCGGCGCCTACTTGGACGGCTACCTGGCAACGGGACACACGAACGATGCGCGGATCGTTCGGGGAACCCTGGACTACGTTCTGTCCTATCTGACGGACAACAACGGAGGGTTCTACAGCAGTGAAGACGCGGATAGTGAAGGAGAAGAGGGCAAGTTCTATTTATGGAACCCCGAACAGGTGAAGCGCGTCCTCGGAAGCGACCGAGGAGAGCGGTTTTGTCATATTTACGACGTNACAGAAACGGGCAATTTCGAAGGCCAGAACATCCTCCACCTGGGCAACAGCGTCTGCCACTGGTCAAACGAACTGTCGATGGATTTGGACCACCTGGAAGCAGAACTCAGCCGCGATCGCGCGGCNCTACTGGAAGTCCGTGATCGCCGAATTCGGCCCAGCCGAGACGAAAAAGTACTGACTAGTTGGAACGGGTTGATGATCGACGCTCTGGCTAGAGCAGCCGCGGTGCTCAACGAAGAACGATACCAGTTAGCAGCCCAACGCGCGGCTGATTTCCTGCTGCGGGTATTGCGCCGTCCGGACGGCCGGTTGCTCCACAGTTGGTGCGCTGGCAACGCGAAGCTCAACGCTTATCTGGATGACTACAGCCACCTAATCCACGGACTGATCACGCTCTTTGAAACANCGCAGGAGACGCGCTGGCTGGAAGAAGCCGTCCGTCTGACCGATTTGGTACAGCGACATTTCACCGATGAAAAACGGGGGGGCTTCTTCTACACCTCGGACGATCACGAAATGCTGATCGCCCGCAACAAAGAAGTCCACGACGCCAGTGTTCCCAGCAGCAACGGCATGATGGCAACTGCGCTGATACGCTTGGGCAAGCTGACGGGACAGTGTCGTTATCTNGANGCCGCCCAGCGGACTCTCGCAATGGCCTCCGGCCTCATGCGTGAAGCGCCGCGCGCTTGCGGACAATTGCTGCTCGCCGCAGATCTACTCTGCGGGCCAACCCATGAAATCGTGGTCGTCGCCGAGCGTGGATCGAGCGAAGCCAAGGCGGTGATCCGCGAGCTGCAGAACCAATTTATCCCCAATCGTGTGCTCGTGTGCTACGACCCGTCTACTCCGCCGACGGCCCCGCTGGAGACACTTTGCCGCGGCAAGACAACTGCCCCCGATCAGACCACGTTATATGTCTGCGAAAATGGAGTTTGCCAATCACCGCGGCGCGGCAAACGAGAGATTCTCGAGACCTGGAAGCAACTCACAACGGGGTCGTCCGGGCAACTCTGAGTCGGGTGCCCGCAACCGCTTCGCGCCGCATCGCCCGCCACGGGAAACCAGCCCCGGCGCTGGCAGGCTCTGTTGTCACCTCACGGGCCGGCCGCTGCAGCGACAGCCGTGGCCTCGCCGAGTCGCAACCGCTTTTGCGGTCACACACAAACTACTAGAATCAGCGGCCCATGAACCCAACCCAATACGACTGCATCATCGTGGGTGGCGGCCACAACGGCCTGGTAGCCGCTGCCTATCTGGCCAAGTCCGGCAAATCAGTCTGTGTGCTTGAACGGCGTCACGTTCTCGGTGGTTGCGCGACCACCGAAGAACTCTGGCCGGGCTATCGAGTCTCAACCGCGGCTTACGTGATCAGCCTATTTCGGCCAGAGATTATGCGGGACCTGCGACTCAAGCAGTACGGGTTGCACGTCCTGCCTCGCAATCCTTCGTCCTTCACACCGTTGCTCGACGGGCGAAGTCTGCTGATGGGACCCGACCAACGGAAAACGTGCCAGGAGATCGCCCGTTTCAGCCCACGCGACGCTGAAGCGTTCCCTCGTTACGAGCGCCTCTTGCAGCATATCGCCGAGTGCTTGGAACCGTTCTTGTCGCAGACAGCGCCCGATCCGCTCCCCCTGCCCAAAGGTCGCCGCAAGATCAGCGTCGGAAAACGGTTGCGAGACAGCGGGAAACTTTGGGACCTGTACCGGATAATGAGCAACCTGGGAGACGACCTGCCCGAGGCCATCACNCTGCTGACCGGCGCCGCCCGTCCTTTCTTAACCCGTTGGTTTGAAGCCGAGGTGTTGCGTGCAACGTTGGCAACCGACGCCATCATCGGCGCTTTTGCCTCGCCATCGTACCCAGGTACCGGATCCGTGTTATTGCATCACGTGATGGGCGAGGCGGGAGGAGGCCGTGGGATCTGGGGATANGTACAAGGCGGCATGGGCGGCCTGGCAACGGCGCTGGAGAAGGCCTGTCTCGGGCTGGGGGTCGAGATTCACCGAGAAGCAGAAGTAGCGCAGATCTTCTGTGAAAACGGCCGCGTACGTGGCGTAGCGCTCGCGGATAAGCGTGTACTCGCAGCTCCTGTCGTGGCGTCTAACCTGGATGCCCATGTCACGTTTGAGCGGCTAATCGCCGCGAGCGAACTGCCCGACGACTTTCTCCGTAGCGTCGCGCGGATCGACTACGCTTCGGCATCGGCCAAGATCAACCTGGCGCTCGGCGAACTCCCAGACTTTACAGCGGCGCGGGGAACTACCGTCGGACCACATCACCATGGCA
Organism: Planctomycetaceae bacterium; assembly: GCA_002702965.1. Lineage (GTDB taxonomy): Bacteria > Planctomycetota > Planctomycetia > Pirellulales > Pirellulaceae > UBA9264. The sequence goes on along the minus strand of PADE01000032.1, from coordinate 6,924 downwards.
CGATCCACATTTCCCCCACGCTCGATTACATCGAGCGCGCCTTTGACGACGCCAAGTATGGCTGGCCCAGCACCGAACCGGTCCTCGAAATCACGTTACCCTCCGCCGTCGATCAAACCCTGGCCCCCCCGGGCAAGCACGTGATGTCGATGTTTGTTCAATACGCCCCTTACAAGCTGGCTCGTCATCACTGGGATGATATCAAGGAGGATTTCGCGGACCGCTGTATCGCGCTGTTGGCTCGCTACGCCCCCAACGTCCCGACTGCGATTGAACACCGCCAGGTGCTCAGCCCACTCGACCTAGAACGTACGTTCGGTCTCACCGGCGGCAACATCATGCAAGGTGCGATGCCGCTGGATCAGCTGCTCTGGATGCGACCGGTTCCCGGCTGGGCAGATCATCGAACGCCTATCCGAGGCCTCTACTTGTGTGGCGCTGCCAGTCATCCGGGGGGCGGCGTGATGGGCACATGTGGTCGCAACGCCGCCCGTGAAATTCTGCGAGACGAGTAAATCGCTCGGTTACACGTCGACCGCCACGAAGTTCCATTTTATCCGCGCGTTAGGACTGTTTCCTGCCGTCGCGCTGGTCTGGCACCGCCGGTCGCTACCATGCGCCGTGACCATCTGCCAAATCCGCGGGCGGCCTTCGATCGATCGGCAAGGGTCGGCGGGCAAACACGCACGCGACGGACATCTAGAAATCGTACTTGATCTCCAGAACTTCGAGATTGAGCTCGCCTTTGGGAATCGGGATCGTGACCTGGTCACCGACTTTCTTTCCCAACAACCCCAGTCCAATCGGACTGGTAATCAGATATTTGCCAGCGTCGTAGTCCTCGTCACCGGAGCCGACTAGGGTGAATTCTTCTTCGTCGTCAATATCCAAGTCTTTCACCAAGACGGTTGCGCCCAGCGCAACTTCATCTTTGGGGACCTGGGTTGGATCGATGATCTGAGCGCGCACCAGCTGCGTTTTCAGCTGGTTGATCTTCGCCTGCAACATTCCCATCGCCTCGCGCTGGGCGTGGTATTCTGCATTTTCTTTCAGGTCACCTTCGTCGCGAGCAGCGGCAATGCTCTCTGCAATCTTCGGTACTTCCTCCTGTTCCATCCTCTTGACTTCGGCCTTTTTTCGGTCGTACGCTTCGCGCGTCATGGGAACATAATCGGACATGAAACTCTCCTGCAGTCACCAAAAAAAGAGACGACCCCCACGGTACGAAGGCCGCCTGCCGACGGTTGATCCCGATTCACTCCCGCCGCGGTGCGCAAGATTTTACCACGGCTGGCACAGCATCCAACCCGGAGGGGGACCAGCCACAGGAAAGTCCCACACCACGATTATCGCTCCTGACGCCAGTGACCCCTTCGAGCGGTTCGGGTGGCAGTCCGATCGCGGGCACGCCAGTCGCGAATAGTAGGATCACTTGAAGTCGATCAGCTCGATGCGGTAACGCAAGACCGCATTGGCGGGAATCGAGAATTCGCGAAAACCGGCTTCGCCGTAACCCAAGTGTGGTGGAATTTCTAGTTCGATCAATCCACCGCGACCAACCAACTGTAGCCCTTCCTGCCAGCCCCTAATCGTACTCGCCAACGCGATTTGTTGTGGCTTGCCACCCTCGTACGAATTGACGAACACCGTTCCATCTTTCAATCGCCCACGATAGTGCACCACCACAAGTCCATGCACCGTTGGTCGCGGCTGGTCCGACTTGCGGAGAACCCGGAACTTCAAGCCACTGGCGGTTGTGGCAAATTCCCGCGGTGCGTCCTCGTCGAGGACATTGGGCCCCAAGCGGACGGGCGGAGCGGGGGGTAATGTCTGAGGTCGACACCCGCTCATTGCTTCCACCACCAACACCCCAAGCATCAACACGACACCGCGCGGCAGCGCGCTGATGCTTCGCTTTTCAGGTCCTTTCATCGCGTTTCACATACTCCTGTAACCACCCACGAGCGACATTCTCGTGGCGGACACCGTCCCACGCATCCGGGCAACTGCGGCCATTTCAGCGAGAACACCGTGGCGCCCGCCACCGCAGACGACGCGGCACGGGCGGCGTGCAACGATGTTCCGAAACCGTATTGTAGTCAGCTCGTGCATCAAGCGATGTCCCATGGCCGTTTGAGTTGGTGGGACCGAGGCGAGTGGGTGCTACGACGGCTCGCAGAACTGGTTTCGGTCTCGCCCCAGTTCCAGTAAAATAGAGTTGCGAATGGTCGTACGATCGGAGCCAACTCGAGTCCAGAGGTGAAAACCAAGTCTCTGTCTTCTTCGATCGGGAAGTGCTTGCACGCCTGGTGGCGGCCGCGGTCTTCAAAACCGTTGGGCGGCGCGTTAACCGCGTCGCTGGTGGGTTCGATTCCCATGCACTTCCGCTTAAGCTCCAGGCGATGAGCCCGGTCATCGAACCAGGGCGCCCCGCGTTGCTGCATCGCCGCGACGCAGAACGATCCCGGTTTTGGCCAAACCGGTTCCACATCAAAGCCGACAAGAACCGCAGCCTGCGCACCGCCCACATGCNCGTGAATGGATCGATCCGAGGCGCTCAACCCTCGTATCAACGATCGCTCAGCGTACTCCCGGCACCCCAATCTCCAACAGCAGATTGCGCAGTTCCTNTCGTTCCTCCGAATCCAGCTCCCGTGTGGGGCTGCGCGATGGTCCTCCGGGTCGGCCCAGTAACTCCAATCCCGCTTTGACAACGGGACTCTCCGCGGCCGTGCGGCGCCACATTTTCCCCCGAAAATCCTGCCACGGCCAGTTGACCCGAGTGAGCTGCTCTTGCGCCGCCGTGTAGTCACCGGCTTGTAACCGTTTCCAAACACCCAGATCGTGCTCGGGCCACAACGTCGCTAGATGGGTGATGTAACCAGTGCCGCCCATCAATCGGTTCATGACCTGCAATCCCTGGTTATCGACAACAGCAAATCGTTGAGCAAACCGCGCCAGGCCACGCAAATAAGTCGATGAACTCGGCGAAGACCATTTCAATGAGAGACAGCGCGGCAGCTCTGCCAAGCGTTCGATTTGATCCAGTGATAGCTCGTATCCCTCCCAATGGGTGTTGTAGATCATGATGCTCGCTGTCTGCGTGGCGTTGTGAACCGTTTCGAACAAACGCCAACAGTCGTCTCGGGATGACGCGTAGTAATACGTCGGACTCAGCTGGATTCCGTAGGCACCGATCTGCTCGGCCCAACGCGCCATTTCAGTACACACCTCGGGATTGGTATCCTGAGCTCCGACCAACACCGGCGCGCGACCTGCGACAGCACGCACAATCGTCTGTGCGACCTCCTTGCGCTCTGGAACCGTCAACATGGGAAAGTCACCCCCGGCTCCGCCGGCGAGGAAAACCCCCTGGCCCGTCACGATTCCACGCTCGACATCGGCTTGNACATTGTCGTAAATGGCGGGGTAGTCAACCGTTAAATCGGGTTGGAGATTCGTGATCACCGGAATCATCGGCCCACACAAATCCCGTTTGGCCACCGCAACGCCAGAGGCTTGGAGATCACTCATTGGAAACCGCCTTGTTGGAGCTCTGGAGACCACGGCCGACACCGTGGCGTGACACAAAATCACTCGAGCCTTTCCCGTGGCCCGGATGTCCGGCAAGCGTAGTAGGTTGGATTTCCAGCGTCAATCGAGTAACACCAACCATCCGCGGCGCGCACGAATCCGCTCCCTTGGGTAAGACCATCACGGCCATCGGCCACACGCAGGCAATGCCATCAATCGGGCCCGAATCTTCGGAAAACGCTCGCCACGCGTGCGATCGAAAGAAAAATAACTGCCACGGGGTCGCTCGCCGAGCGACCCCGCTGAGGCTGGAAAAGAATCTACTCAATACGTCGTAACTCATTATAAGTAAAATACTTAAGGTGTTTATTCGGGCGCCGACGCTGAACCCAATTGGCAGTGATTCCGGGAGCATCTGCGAGTGGTGACCGCGCACACGCCGGTCGCGATCCCAGCTGGTATCTAGACACCCCCGGCCTCGCTGGGGTAGTATCCCGAATCCTACAAATTTCGGTTGCTCGCCTACGCGTTGGAGAGAGAATGGTTCGATTAGTCGTCCGGGACCGTGAGACCATTCAAGAGGCCGTGCGCCGTTTTCGCAAGCTCGTAGAGCGAAGCGGAATCAAGAAAGAAATGCGTCGGCGCGAACACTACGAGAAGCCCAGCGAAACCAAACGCCGGGCGCGTCTACGCGCCGAACGTCGCGCTCGCCGAACCCGTCTGCTAGCTGACTCGTAAGGTACGGCTCACCAACGCCGGCGGAAATCCGGGTCCTGTCGCGGCGACGCGCCGTCCACCGATCGAACGGCAGTTTTCCGTTCATCACTCTGACCTACTGAGCAAAGTAGGTCCGCGCGCTGGGCCCATCAATTGGCGAGTTTTGCGAGCGCAGCCTACAATGGATCGGCTTTGGCCGGACCGGTTCATGCCGCAGCCACCGGCTCCCATGGCCAGCTCTTGCCACTCGATGCCCGCGATCAGGATGCGCCCGTATGCCCGCCGAGAAGTCACCGGACACCGAGGACATTTCCGTCCGTGAAATGTCCGAATACCGCCCCCTACTACATCGTCCGGTGCGCAAAAAAATCATCGAGTTCGAACGCGACGGGCGACTCAAGCATGTGATTCTGGCCACACAATTCACGCGCCATCTGCTCGACGAATTGTGTGACCTAGCCGATATGGTACGAGAGCTGGCGAGCGATCCGGAGGGGCGCCGCAAGCTGAGTAAGCTCCTCTGTCACTTGCAGGCCATGATGTATTTTACGCAGCCCTCTACGCGTACTTTTCTCTCTTTTTCAGCGGTCTGCCGACTGTTGGGAATCGGGACCGAACAAGTACGCGATTCTACGGTTTCGTCGGAATCTTCGGAGGGTGTCAAGCGTGAATCGCGTTTCGATTCGATTCGTATGTTTAGTAGTTATTTCGATCTGATCATCATGCGCAGCAAAGCTCCCGATCTGGCCGAGTGCTGCGCCTACTTAATGAATGAACTCGAGAACCAGGATTTCAACACCAGAAATATTCCGATTATCAACGCCGGATCAGGCGCAGACCAACATCCTACCCAGGCGTTGCTGGATCTCTATACCATCCGCCGCACCTTTCGGTTTGTCGATGAAAAACGGACATCGCGCCCACGTCTTGAAATGCTGGGCGACAGTTACCCCCACCTCACCGCAGATGTCTCGAACAAGACTTACGCGTTCTGCGGTGACCTGGGACGTGGCCGAACCGTTCGTTCGCTGGTCGAACTGCTGATGAAATACGACCATGTGTCGATGGTGTTTATCTCTCCCAGCCATCCGAAATTTCAACTCGGTGAAGATCTGATCAGCCGACTGCGCGACCGTGGAATTCCGTTTGAGGAGATCGATTCGTTGGACGCGTGCCTTGACGGAATCCCGATTTTGCACCAAGTCGATTGCCTCTACATGACGCGAATTCAACAGGAACACAATAATCAAGAAGATGACGAGTTCTTTGCATCGACCGACATGACAAACTATCGGCTGACTCCCGAACGAGTCGATCAAATGCGATCGTACGCGCCGATCTTGCACCCCTTTCCACGAGACAGCGTAGCGGGCGAGATTCCCACCGCCATCGACAGCAACCCGCGGGCTATGTATTTCCATCAAGCCCGCAACGGATTGTGGGCGCGCGCCGCCTTGCTGGTGCACATCTTCAATGCAGATCGCGCGTTGACCCAGGCTTATCGAGAACACTACGCCGACTCGCATGACTTCAACAGGGCCGTGCTCTAACACGTCAACCGTGACGGATCAGTGGGCAATCCGCTTCCAGTAGGCCCCGAACGCGTCAGGTTGGTGAAAATCCGGACTGTTATCCGAGTCGTGGCATTTGAGACACATCTGTTCTGCACGTGGGAGTTTCAACCGAAGCTGCTCCCGTAATCGCTCGCGTTCTACGTCGTCGTCAGATGAATGTTCGGCAGCGACATGCAGCGACGCCGGACCATGGCAGTTTTCACATCCATTGGCAACGAGTAGGGGCGATTCTCGTTCGCCAACAAACCCAGAGTCATACGGAAAAAACTCTTGTGCGTTCCATCCGGTTACATGGCAACTGAGGCATTCTGGATCGTGGAGGCGACCAATCGTTGTTCTACCGATTGGATGCCGAAGCGAACGAGTCGCGTGGGCGTGCGGTCCCACGGCGTCTTGTCCCTGCACACCGGCACTCCAAACATCGAATTCCGCGCTGTGGCATTCACGGCAATTCGTCGCGCCCAGGAACGTCGCGCCACTCGGATGACGGGTGCCCTTTCCTGCAGAGTTTAACAAACCCAACCCCTCGAGCCCCATCTGTTCCAGTTGCGTCTGATAACGCTGAAAGAGCTCGACCGTCTGTGGAGCATCGGCAAACCTGGCATCTAAGGGAACGCGCTGAGCCAAAAAACGTTGATCGGAATCGTCAAACACCCCAATCACGAAAGCGTACATTCCCTTGCTCCCGGTTTGGATCATGACGCTGTCCGTTTCCGACACGAGTTCGAGATTGGGGTTCGGTTCGTCCGCACCTCCCGCAGTGACCACGATATCAAATTGAGGAAACGCACGTGCCAGTCGTCGAGATTCCTCCAACGACGCGTATGCCAGAAGTATGTGGACGTCGCAATTCTGCTGTTCCAACTTGGGCCATATCTCGCGCAAACCCACCTCCGGTGGCTTCATCAGAATGTCGGTACTGGCAACCTTCTGTTGATGGTCCGACGCCAACACCGAGGTAATCCCTACCCTTCGCCCACCGACCGTGACAATCCGATAGAGGCTTGTAAAAGACTCATCGAACAAGGAGACATTGGCGCTAGCGAACAATTGCGGCTGAAACTCGTCGTCGGTTATCGCCTTGACCAAATGGGTCGCG
>PADE01000031.1 GCA_002702965.1 Planctomycetaceae bacterium | reverse complement strand
AAACAGACAAGCCGTGGCAATGTGATTCAGCCCGCAATAATCTGCAAACTAACTCGTTGGTCGCTTAAAGACCTCGAGCTCTGGATTCGCAACAGCTGCCCGTCTTCGAGGGACGCGAACAACGAGAGAGGACGTCAGCATGGCTAGTGTTTTCAAACGAAAAGACAAAAACGGTAAGAGGAGTCAACGTTGGACCATTCAGTACAGCGATGCCCACGGAAAGAAGAGGCAGCGAGTTGGGTTCACAGACAAGCAGGAAAGCCAGCGTCTGGCGAACAAGATGGAAGAGGCCGCAAAACTTCGCAGGGATGGAGTGATCGATCTCGCTGCCGAAGTGCTGGCAGCTCAGACCAAACGACCTGTTTCTCAACACCTCTCTGAGTTCCTCGACACGATCCGATCCAAAGGTGGGACCGAGAAGCACGTCAGATTGATCTCGGCTCGTATCGAAGCTGCCATCAAAGAAGCTGGAATCGCAACCCCTTCCGAGATCACGCGCGCTCGAATCGAGTCGGCGATCGGGGCTATTCAGAAACGAAACGACCTCAGTCCCCGGACGGTCAATCACTACATCCAGACGATCAAGGAATTCGTCGCGTGGCTGGTGCCCCACCGATTGGCTGCCAACCCACTGCTTGATCTGGAGTTGCGGAATGCCGAAGTCGATATCCGGAAAAAACGTAGGGCACTGACTCCCGACGAAGTGTCACGCATTGTGGAAGCGGCACGATCCAGCTCGAAAGACGTCCAATGTTATGACGGAGAACAACGGGCTCGAATCTACTTGCTCGCTTACCTGACCGGTTTGCGGAAGAACGAGATTGCCAGCCTGACACCCGAGAGCTTCCAACTTGACGACGAGACACCAACTTTGACTCTCGAAGCCCGCGATTCGAAGCATCGCAAGAAGGATGTGCTTCCGCTGCATCCCCAACTGGTCACGCTGCTCCGCCAATGGCTTCCGGAATCCGCCCCCGAACAGCCTCTGTTTCCGAAACTTTCGAGACGCAAAGGCTATGTGATGATCAGAAAAGATCTGGAGGCAGCAGGAATTCCGTACACGACAAAAGACGGCGATGCCGACTTTCATGCGGTCGGACGACACACCTACATCACAGAGCTGCTGCGAAACGGGACGTCACTGGTCGTGGCTCGCGAGCTGGCTCGACACTCCGACGTGACGATGACCATGCGTTACACCCACATTGGACTGCAGGATCAGGCCAAAGCGATTGAGAACCTGCCGACTGACCCCAAATGGCTGGAAACCGGCCTCCCAACGGAGCCAATGTCGCAGCATATATGCAGCACGTCGCAGCAGATTTGCAGCAAATCGGGCGTCTCAGCTGGGCATTCGCAGTCAACGGAAGACACGGGTTGTCACTCGGAGACTGCGGGGAGTGGTGACACAAACCCTTGTGACGTGTCACCTTCGGGCACACGTAGACAAAAAAAGGCACCGCCAGTCACTGACGGTGCCCAAGTGGAGGCGGCGGGAATCGAACCCGCGTCCCGCGATACTTCCAAGTCAGTTTCTACGTGCGTAGTCGATGATTTGAATCTCGCCTCTCCGGACTCCCGTCGACAGGATTCTGGATCGGCCAGCCGGGGACTTAATTTCGCTTCGAACGTGCCCGACATGACTCGAAGCTAGCCGGAATTGTGACCGGCTTTTGGGCCTCTCCGGCGAAGGCCCGCAGCCGGGGCTACCTTTTGCTAGGCAGCCAGTGCGAGATTATTCTCGGCAAATAAAGTTGTAGTCAGCTTTTAACGTGGCCCGCTGACCAACCACGGCACGCCACTGGCCCTTCGTCTATCCGGTCGATACCATGTCGCCCCCGTAACGAGCGACGCTCAGCTCTTTGACTCGACCGCCGAGTCGTCAGAACTTGAGCCGCGAATGTCTTGTTCATCTTACGCCGGACCGATCGGCGAGCAAAGCACCAAAAGCGGCCGCGGTACGGTTGAGAACACGTAACTCAGGCAAAATCCTCCCGCAACTGCTCGATAAACCGAGCAGATTCTTTTTGGGGATCACCCGACTCTTCGTATTCCAGCACGATATAGCCCCGGTACTCCGCCTCGCGCAACAGCTGCGCCAACTGCTTGAAATCGCTGGGACGCTTCTGGCCGTCGCTACCGGAAACCACCACCTTTACCTGCACATTCAGCGTGTAGGGGGCAACCCGCGCCAGATCGCCGTAGATATCGTCGCTGTGGAAATTGCCGGTGTCCATGTTGACACCGAACCAGGGACTCTTGACGTCCCGCACGAAGGCCAACAAACCGTCCGCGGTGCTGGTCGGGCCACCGTGGTTCTCGAGCGCCAAGTGCACGCCGTGTTGACCCGCGTAGTCACAGCACTCTTCGATGGCGGAGACCATCAGGCTGTGCGCCTCCGCGGGCGATGATCCTTTCTGGGCGTGCCCGGCAAAAATACGGATCACCGGTGCCGAGAGAACCTCGGCGTAGCGAATCCAGCGTTTGACGCCTTGGATCTCCTGCTTGCGCCGGGCGGGGTCGGTGTGACCGAAGTCGTTGCCCCCCGCCGTCCCCGAGACATCCAGGCCGAGCCGAAAGGCCTCGCTCTTGAGCTGCCGCAGATAGCCCAAGGTCACCGTCTTGGGAAAGTAGTACGAGGTCAGTTCGGTGCCCTCCAGCCCGAGCTGCGCACAATCGCGGATGAAATCCGAAAGCGTCAGTTTTGCCGGGTTTCCCTGGAGCAGGCTGCGGTAGCTGTAGGCGGCCAGGCTGAATTTAAACTTGGCGCGACCGTTCCGAGCGATCGGATCGATCGCCCGGGCGGGCGCGCCGGCGATCTGCCAACTCGTCAGACCGGCTGCCATCCCACCGCAGGCTGCCAGAAAATTGCGACGACACGGATCATGCATTGCACTGTCTCCTTCGCTCGGGAACCGGGCCGCGCGGACCGGCGTCTCCGGAGCGACCGGATGACACCCACGGCCAGGACCGCATTCTGATGGCCGCCGCAGCCGATCGCAACCTCCACGGCCGCCACTGCGCGGTTTTTAAGGCTACGGCGAGCACAAAAAAAGCTGTCCCGAATCGGGACCCCTCAACTTGAAGTCGCGCGTGCAATCGGCGAGCCTGTTAGGAGACGTTAGCCAAGTAGCAAGTAACGCCATCCGATGTTTTGCGACTGGGGAGAACGACCGCATGGCCCGCACCCTGATAACCAACGTTCAAGTCATCGACTGCAGCGGTGACCCGCCGTTCGCCGGCGAAGTCCTCGTCGACGGAGCGCGGATCGCCGCCGTTTCGCGCGCCGCTGGCGAGCTCCCCCGCGAGAGCGCCACAATCCTCGACGGGAAAGGGCGAACGCTGATGCCCGGATTGGTGGAGTCACACGCCCACCTGTCGATCAACAACGTCGACGATCTGGCCGAACTGGGTCGCATCCCACCCGAAGAACACACGCTGCTGACGATGCACAACGCGCGGCTTTACATGGACCACGGGATCACCAGTTGCATCAGCGCAGCCTCCGCCAAACCGAGACTGGACGTCGTGATTCGCAACGCCATCGAAGCGGGAGAAATCCCGGGACCCCGACTGTTGGCCGCCAGCCCCTGGTTGACGGTGACCGGCGGCCTGGGAGATCTGCGCACGCTGCACATGCCGCACGTCGAATCGATGGCGCTGGTCGTCGATGGTCCCGAAGCGTATCGCCAGGTCACCAGAGAGCTGATTCGCGAAGGCGTCGACATCATCAAACTGGTGGTTTCCGGAGACAGCTTTGTCCCCCACGCGGGCTCCGAGACGACCGTCATGAGCGAAGCCGAGGTCGCCGCCGCAGCCGAAGTCGTCCATGCGCACGGCAAGCGGATGAGCGCCCATGCACGCAGCGCCGAGTCGGTCAAGCGGTGCGTTCGCCACGGCGTGAAGGTCATTTATCACGCCAACTTCGCCGACGGTGAGGCGCTGGATCTACTCGAGGAACACAAAGAGCATGTATTCATCAGCCCGAACGTCGGGTTCACCGTCATCGCCGCGTACGAGGGCTCCGCCTGGTTCAGTGAAGAACAGGTGCAAGCCATGGGATTTCGTGAAGAACTGGCCGGCGCCGCCCGGGTCGTCGGTGAGCTGAAAAAACGGGGAGTGCGGGTCCTCGGTGGGGGCGACTACGGTTTCGGACTGACACCCCACGGCAACAACGCGCGGGACCTCGACCATTTCGTCAAGTATCTCGGTTACTCGCCGTTGGAAGCGCTGCTGACGATGACTCGAGACGGTGGTCAGGCGATGGATCGACCCGACGAGCTGGGACAAATCCGCGCCGGGTTCTTGGCAGACCTGCTGTTGGTTGACGGGGATCCGCTCGCGGACCTGCGGATGCTAACCGATCGGGACAAGCTGGTGATGATCATGAAGGACGGCCAGTTCCACAAGAAACCGGCCGGCTGAGCCTCCGGCGGCAACCCACACCTGCCCGTTCCCGCTACGCGCTGCTCCCGGGCAGCGGCAACTCGATCAGATCCGCACATCCCGCCTCGACGAGTTCGGGACCCGTCAGGTATCGGCCCGGCTGCATCCAGCCACGGAGCCGTTCGTCGGTGACGCCCAACAGCCGAGCCAGCAGGCGGTCCATGTCGGCCTCGAGATGCCCGAAATGGCGTGACCATTCGGCCGCCTCCGCCAAACCGACGTGCTCTTCGCTCTGCCATTTCATGGGGTGAAACAGCAACACGCTGGCGCGGTGAACGAACCGCCGCTGACAGGCGGCCAGTGGCCAGAGTGCCGCCGAGGAGCATTCTCCGGCCACAATGCCGGTCGCTTGGATGCCGCGGAGCAGCAAAATCGACATCAGGGAGACCGCCGTATAGGCGCTACCACCGGGAGAATTGAAATAGAGCACGCACTCTGCTTGGGCCGGGACCGCCAACAGCTTTTCTGTGATATCGGATTCCTGATCAGTCAAATCGCCCACCAGGGCAATCTCGATGGGATCATCGGGGTTCTCGGGGGCATCTTGTTCGTCAGGTCCCACGGGCGATCACTCCTGGCAGCCAAACTATCCTGGACAACGAAATCGGGGTTTGTTGTAATGGACGGGGTGGATTCGTCCAACCGGGTGAGGCTCGGTTCGCTTGTCGACAGCTGGATCGTGTTCATCGGGAACCACCCGATCACCCTATTTTGACGCCCGACGCAACTCCCAGTTTTCAATCCCTCGTCCCGTGTTTCACGCAGGCCAGGAGTTAACCCATGTCCCGATTTAATCGACGTAAATTTCTCAAGACGACGGCTGCCGCCAGTGCCGTCTACCCACTGTTCACCGTTGCCGGCACCAAGGCTTCTGGGAACGTGGTGGGTGCTAACGATACCATCCGTGTCGGCGTGGCCGGCATCCACGGTCGGGGAAAATCACATTACGGCGACTACGCCAAGATGGACAAGGTCGACGTGAGCTATCTGATCGACCCCGACAGCAGCCTGTTCGAAGCGGCCACCGCGGCGGTCAAAGCCCGCGGCGGCAACACCGCAACGTGTGTGCAAGATATTCGCGTCGCCCTGGACGACAAGAACCTGGACGCGGTGTCGGTCGCAACCTGTAACCACTGGCATTCGCTGATCGGTGTCTGGGCGTGCCAGGCGGGCAAGGATGCCTACATCGAAAAGCCGATCAGCCACAATGTGTTTGAAGGCGGCAAATTGGCCGAAGCGGCCCGCAAATACAATCGCATCGTGCAGCACGGGACCCAGCAACGAAGTAGCCAAGGACGGGCCGAGCAGATGGCCGCCATTCAGGCGGGCAAATATGGCAAGGTACTCGTCTCCAAGGGTTACTGCTGCAAACCGCGCTGGAGTATCGGGTCCAAGCCAATTAGCAAACCCCCGTCGCATCTCGATTTCAACCTTTGGTTGGGCCCCGCGCCGAAACAGGATTTCCACGGCAACCTCGTGCACTACAACTGGCACTGGTTCTGGGATACCGGAAATGGCGACACGGGCAATCAGGGCGTTCATGAAATGGACGTTGCCCACTGGGCGATCAAGGGCGCCACCATGCCCAATCGGATCTGGAGCCTGGGGGGACGTTTTATTCCCGGCGAAGAAAATCTCCGAGATCAAGGCCAAACGCCGAACATGCAGCTGAGCGTGTACGAGTACGATGACACGTTGCTGGTCTTCGAGACCCGCGGACTGGTCGGGAAGGCAGGCTCCCCGCCGCGCAACGTCAGCAACGAGGTCTACACGACCGAAGGTGTGGTGAAGATCACCGAGGGTAAGTTCTACCCGAACAACGGCGGCAAACCGGAAGCCATTCAAGGTGAACCGGCGACCGTTACGCCGGGTGGTCCGTTCGGCAGTTTCATCGCCTCGGTTCGCAGTCGCAACGCCGCGGGCGTAAACTGCGACGCCCAAGTCGGCCATTACTCGAGCGCACTGTGCCACCTCGGCAATATCTCCTACCGACTGGGCGAACCGGTTCCCTTCAACAAGCAGTCCAAAACGCTGGGCGACAACGCTCAGGTGGTGGCAGCCTTCGAGACGCTGAAGGACAATCTCAAGGCGGTTGACGTCAATTTGGCGGAAACCGACTACACGCTGGGCCGCGTGCTGGAATTCGACACCAAAACCGAACGGTTCAAGGGGGATGATCAGGCGAATGCACTGTTGGGTCGACCTTATCGCAAACCGTTTGTGGTCCCTGAAACGGTCTGAGGTCGGTACCGTCTGCGACTGAAATTCGATTGCGGCCCGGCGGCCCCTGAGGGCGGCCGGGCCTTTTTCGTTACCGCCGGCGTACAGGATTAGGGTGCCAGGTCGTTCAGACTATCGAGATCCACCTCCAGGTCGAGTTCACCGGACTCCACTTTCTGATCCATGGACTTCTCGTAGTCGGTCTTTTCGCGGGGCCGCGACGCGACCTGGAATACCATCAGGGTCGCGATGCCACACAGCCCCAACCCCAAGGTGATGCTCACCGTGGCGCTGAGACGGGTCGTTCGTCCCCGCAACCAACCGAGCAGGAACCAGCCCGTACCGGTTAGAAAAAGCAGACCACCGAATAGCCCTAAAACGACGGCCCACATCATCAGTGGATCGCTCATCAACGGTCTCCTCGATGGTGGTACAACACGCGTCCCGTGGACAACGTCACGAAACGGGCTCAGGGCGCCCCACCCAGCCGCGCAACAGGCCGCCCGGACGTCGCCTGAAATGCGCCCGACCAGCCGCCCGTTCGCTCAATCACGCGATCGATCTCAGAGACCGTCTGCAATGTGCCGACCGCGCCGCGGACCAGTCCCTGGTAAGCATCTCGGTCGGCTCCGCAGAGCCGTTTGCCACGCCGATCCCGGAGCCATTTTCGACCCGGTTGGTACGATCCGATACACAGTTCCCAGGCTTGCTGCGGAACGCCGTCGCACCAGGCGTCCGGGCTGACGTGGACGCGCCCCTGCGACCAGCGGGGGAACCGCGAAGCCACCACCGGGGCATCTCCCACGAAGCTCCAGCGCAGACGGACGGGTTGCTCCGTCGCGCCGCGAGCGGACATCCTTTGTCCGGTGTGGTAGCCGATCAAACGGTTTCCCAGTTGACTCAGTTGCCCGTAGATCTGTGCCGATGCGGGCACCAAAACCGGTGGAAAGTCAATACATAGCGAAGACGCGTAGCGGTTGCGGTAATCCGACGCATGGAACAGCCCATAAAGATAGCCCAGCAATCCGCGACCGGTCTGTAGAGTGTGCTCGGGTGACCGGTCCGAATCAAGCATCGGCAATCCGGTCGCCCGCTCGATCGCCGCCAGGAAAGCCGCATCGAAGTTCAAGGTACGGGCGGTCACCGTGGTACCGCCTTCATCGAAAGAGTTGATCCACAGCGGAAAGACCGACTCACTGCCACGATTGTCGGAACGGATGACCCCATCCAACACGATACCGTCGGTCACCCAGAAGAAATTACACGGCTGGCTGGGCAGCATCTGGCGTCGGGTAATCAAGGCCAGGTTGTCACCGCCAACCAGATGCCGCATGACGCCCGTTCGCGGCCAATCAACCATCGATTCAGACCAGTAAATCCGTCGGCGATCGAAGGGTCGATAGCAGCAGCCCTGAATCCGCCCGCGCCATTGGTCGTCCGCAGCCAGACATTTGCGAGCCTGCGGGAGTTTCCAGCCGCGCGTGTCACCCGGCGCGTACCGCGTCGAGCGACTATTGCCAAAATACCTTGAGCGGATGGCCGTATCGGGAATCGCTAGGTCGCGAAAGTCGCGCAAACGCGCCTCTAACTCCTCATCCGCCAGAGCCACGACAAAACCATCGCGGGCTGTAATCGGCGCGGTGCTGTGTAACGGCATGATATCGGGCAGGCGAAAGCTGCGCTCCCTTAAATGCCGAGGCGGGCCTTTGCGGGGCGTAAAGAAATAAAACGGCGGATGCAGCGCAATCCCTCGAGTCGGCAGATCGCTCCATGCGACATCGGTCAGGCGCGCCAACTTGTCCTCGCGACTCCCCCACAGCTCGCTGTAACCGACGGCTGGTTCGACTTGGGCCCCTGGTAACCGGCGGAACAAGCCAACCGCAATGCCCTGATCGATGCCGAACAGGTTCTGGTCCGTGGTTCCGTGGGGCGCTCGCTCGCGGCTCTTTCGATTACCGTGCAAGTCCAAGAACGAAATCCGCGGGAACGTGGCGGACAACGCCTGTCGCATCCCGCGAAACGTCGCGTTCTCCAGATAGCCGTGGTTCGTCACCAGCGCCACAACACCGCTCGTGTCCTGCTCGATCTTGCAGTGCGCCAGGCGGATAAATTTGACGTAGTCGTCGTGCAACCAGAGCTTGCGTTCTGTCAAACGGCGGCCATCGACGGCGAAATAATTGGCGGGTGCCCCCTCGACGCGACCGTGCAACAAATCGTCAGTCCAGCGATTGCGATTGGTCGACAGCGCCGCCCAGGGTGGATTCCCCACCACCACCGTGAACGGTCCGGCTGAGGACCACGATCCGCTCTCATCCTCCTCGGACGCACCGCTGTGCGCCACCGCCGCGTCGGGATCGGGTCCCGCCAGACTGTTGCCGACGCCGATCTGGATGCGCGCGTCCCGTTGAAAGTCGAACCCGGTTTGGTCCAACTGGCAAGCGAGACCGATGTGCGCCACGACCGCGGCGGGGAACATCCACTCAACACCCGCCAGACGCGGCAACAGCCGCTCCGCCACGTAGTCGTTCCAGGCGGTTTGTCGGCCCGCGGTATCGATCCCATCGCGTCGCCAGTCTGCCACACAGGTCGCGTGGATCCGCTCCAAGACCGCGCGCAAGAACACACCTGTTCCGCAGGCCGGATCGAGGACGCGGACATAGGGAAGATCACCCGCGCGCGAACCCAATCGATGTGGCGCCGCCGGTCCCAAGACCGATCGCCAGCTCTGACAGCTGGCCAGCCCACTTCGTAAATCAAACTCCGTGCGGAGGCAGCGGTCGACCGACTCGACCACGAATCGGGCCAGTGCAACGGGAGTGAAGTAAACACCGCGGCGGGTGCGATCCCGCGCCGCCAGGTTGCTCAGAAACGACTCGAAAAAATCAAACCGATGAAGGGTACACGCCGATCGAGATCCCTCGGGAGCGGCCCGACACCAGCGCAGGCAGGCGCCATCCCAGGCCGTGACGTCCAGTCCGGCAGCCAGCCACGTCGCCCGCTGGGGGTCAAACGCAGCCTGAAAAAACGGCGCCAGCGACGGTTCTGCCTGGGCCGTCAACCAAGCGGGTCCGGGACCCCGCTGAAACGGGCTCCCGGCGAGATGGCCGGCCAGACGCCCGCAGACCAGGGCCTGCGCCAACTGGCTCGTGGCGGCCTCCGCGGAAAGATACCGCCGCAGTCGCGCGTGGACCTCCACCAGCGGAGAAGAATCGCGGAGACCCGGCAGAGCCGCACCGATCTGATCGGTCGCAGTCCTGGTCACCGCCAGCAACTCGCGCCAATCCTGCTGAGGCTTCCTACCCACCGCACTGCTTCCCCACGCTTTCAACAGCTCGCCGCCCCGCCCGCGCTTCAACACAGCGCGGCCCGACTGCGAACCCCTGGTGGCACAGCCTAATAACCAAATCGCTTGACTTCCTGTCCGTTGGCTACCACTCGAATCATGCCCCCGTAGCAACCGGCGATGAAGGCGCCTCCATCGGGCATGAACAAGAATCGGGCCGGGTCTCGTTCCGGGCAGATTCGCTCGTCGGGATCGCGGGGATGATAGGTCCGCATCGTTCCCCGCACGTAGGTGTACCGGTAGATTTGGCGACCGGTCGATAAATCCCAAAATTCAACATCGGCAGTGCGTTGACTTCCGGCGCCGAGCGTCTGTCCGTCGGGCGAGAAGAAGGGATGCTGAATCGCCTTGTCGAGTGTGCGAAATTGGGCCACAGGGACCAGCGACTCCAAATTCCAGTGCAGCACAACTCCACCCACATGGCCGGTGGCAAACGCATTCTTGTCGGGGGACATGGCGAGCGTATAGAACGGCGCCTCAAAATCCACCGAGGCGCGTTGCAGGGCACCGCTCTGAGCGTCACACATGACAACCTGAAATCGCTCCTTTTGGGCACGCACACCCAGCAGGTGTCGGGAGTCGGCAGAGTACTCGACGGACAGCGCTCCGCCGAGTGGGTCGCAGCGTCCCAGCTTGGCGTAGGACGTCGTATCGTAAATCACACACTTGGTGCGGCTGAGAACGGCCATTTTTCCACCGGCCGG
Organism: Planctomycetaceae bacterium; assembly: GCA_002702965.1. Taxonomy (GTDB): domain Bacteria; phylum Planctomycetota; class Planctomycetia; order Pirellulales; family Pirellulaceae; genus UBA9264. The sequence continues at coordinate 21,641 of PADE01000031.1, read as the reverse complement.
AGAAAAGGAAAAAGCGTGACAGCGGTTGAACTGGTACAGCGACTTGCCGGTTTCCACATCCCAAATTCGCACCTCGCTCAACTCCAATCCCCCTCCAGGGGTGAACAACCGGCAAGAAGCCAAACGCTTGCCATCGGGTGAGAAACGGAGGTTCGTGAAATCGCCAAACGACTGTAGACGCTGTAACATTTGCCCGGTCCGCGCGTCCCAGATCTGGATCAACCCACACTTACGGACCGTCGGATGCGGTCGCGGGGGAAATTCGGCGTTGGACATTCCCGACTTGGCGGTCGCCACTAAACGGCCATCCGGCGACACCGCAATACATTGGGCGTTGCGCTCGGGAACAAACGGAGCCGCGTAGGAACTCCCCACCGTTGCCGCGATTCCCAACAGCACTCCCACTGCAATTCGCATGTTCGCTGTCCGTGGTGGCATGACGCTCCCTACCCTATCCGAGGCTGGACGCGCAGCAGCGCTCGTGCTGAGATGCACTCCAGCGAGCTGGCAGTGGTTCAGTATACCGCCTGGATCGCCAAGTCCCTAGCGCGCAATGGCAAACGCTCGCGCGACGCAGCAGGCAGCGAGACCACTCAGCGCGGGGGTCAGCTGCCGATGTACCGGGCATAGACGGTCCGCGCTTCGGCGATTTCCTCGGTCCCACCGATAATCGCCCGACCGTCTGGAAAGACGGTGATCTGATAATCCCCGACCAGCAACCGCAGCAAATAACGATTGCGGGTCACTTGGCCAATCCCCTGCAGCTGCTCGGCTAACGATTCGAGGGAGACCTCCGACCGATCGGGGAAACTCAGTTGGACCGCGTTGCGACCACACAGAATCGCGGTGTGACTGCCCCGCTCTCCTCGCAGCCAGGGAAACTCAGCGCGGAGACAGGTTGGACAATCGTGGTCATCCTGAATCCCGTCGAGTTTGATCTGCAGGATCCGGTTATCCCAGAGCTCGAACACGGTGAGCACACGGCTGATCGCGTCGGCGTTGCCGCTGAGAATCTTCAACGCTTCAACAGACTGTATCGACGCGATCACGTTAATAATCGGACTCAAGATGCCCGCCGAATCGCAGGTAGCGGTGGTGCCCGGTGGCGGGGCCTCTTGGAAAACGCAACGCATGCAAGGAGTGACTCCCGGCACGATCGTCATCGTCTTTCCCTCGGCACCCAGACAACCCCCGTACACCCACGGGATGTTGTAGTGTACCGAGGCGTCATTCAGTAGGTACCGCGTCTCAAAGTTATCGGTGCCATCGAGAATCAGATCGATCCCCTCGAGCAACTGGGGTAGGGTACCGTGATCGACATCCGCGACGACGTCCTCGATTTCGATCTGCGAGTTAATCTGCCGCAGGCGGTTCGCCGCCGCGACCGCCTTGGGAACACCCGAAGCAACGTCCGCCTCGTCGTATAGCACCTGCCGTTGCAGGTTGTTGGTCTCTAGAAAATCACGATCGACCAATCGCAAGTGGCCCACCCCGGCGCGCGCCAGCGTATTGGCCAGCACCGAACCGAGAGCGCCACAACCACAAATCAAAACACGACTGGCGAGCAATTTGCGCTGCCCCTCTTCTCCGACCGGTGGATAACGCATCTGGCGGACGTAGCGGTCAAGTTCTGTCATCAGCCGGGTCACGTCGGGGAGAGAAACCGAGGCACTGTTGCAAACGGCGATGGGCGACATCGGTCACAACAACCTCGCATCTTAGCAAACCGGTGTGAGTTGACACATCGGCGAGCAAGACTTATGTTGACAATCAGTCCCTGGAGCCCCTACGGTTTCGGGGTTTTTTTGTTGTGTTTACGGCAGTCAAACCATCCCGACCAACTCCGGCGATCCCTCGTCCGTATCCAGCGTGCTCCGATTCAGGTGGAATTCGATCGAATGAAGACCATTCAGATTTACGACACCACGCTCCGGGACGGTACGCAGGGGGAGGGGATCAGCCTATCGCTGCAGGATAAGTTGCAAATTGCGCAACGACTCGATGAAATTGGCGTCGATTACATCGAGGGAGGCTATCCGCTCTCCAATGAAAAGGATGTCGAGTTTTTTCAGCGCATCGATGCAATGGACCTCAAGCACGCAAAAGTGTGCGCCTTCGGAATGACGCGTCGTAAGGGGATGACGGCAGCAGATGACCCGGGCATGCAAGCGCTACTTGCATCGAAGGCTCCGGTCTGCACGGTGGTCGGCAAGACGTGGGCGTTCCACGTCACGGAAGTGCTCCGCGTTTCGCCCGACGAGAACCTGGCGATGATCGCGGACAGCATCCGTTTCCTGGTGGATGGGGGTCGCGAGGTCATCTACGACGCCGAGCATTGCTTTGACGGTTGGAAACAGGACCCGCAGTACGCAGCCGAAACGCTCCGAACCGCCGCCGCCGCAGGTGCCAAGCTGATCGCGCTGTGCGACACCAACGGGGGTTCTCTGCCGGAAGAGATCGCCAGCATTACCAGCTCGGTCATCGAAATTCTGCAACCGATGGGTATCTCGGTCGGCATCCATTGCCACAACGACTGCGACCTGGCGGTCGCCAATTCGCTGGCCGGGATCGATGCGGGGGCCATGCAAGTGCAAGGCACGATCAACGGCTTTGGGGAACGGTGCGGAAATGCGGATCTGATTTCAGTCGTCGCCAACTTGAGTATCAAGAAGCAAGGTTATCAGGTCTTTGGCGGTGATCGCCTTGAACGGCTCACAGAACTTTCGCGTTTCGTGTACGAAACCGCCAACATGCAATTACGGACCCATCAACCGTTTGTGGGCCAAAGCGCTTTTGCCCACAAAGGGGGAATGCACGTACACGCGGTCAATCGCGCGACGGAAAGCTATGAACACATGGATCCGGAGCGCGTCGGAAATGAACGACGGATCCTGGTTAGTGAACTCTCAGGGCGATCGAACATTATCGCTCTGACGACACGCGATCACCCCGAGCACGACCGCGATCTGATGGATCAGGTCCTCAGACGCGTAGTAGAACTGGAGCACAATGGCTATCAGTTCGAAGCTGCCAGAGGCTCATTTGACCTGCTCGTCAAACGCTGCGCCGGTACCTTTCAGCCGCACTTCGCGTGTGTCAAGTACCACGTCGAAGTGGGGACCGATCAGACAAGCCGGGTACTCACCGAAGCGACGATCAAGCTGCGTGTGGGAGACAGCGAACGACACGAAGTGGCCGAGGGAGACGGTCCTGTCGATGCGCTAGACGCGGCACTGCGCAAAGCCCTGTGCACTCACTTTCCTAAGCTGAGGGAAATGAAACTGGTCGATTANAAAGTCCGTGTCGTGAACTCCGAGGCCGGAACGGCCGCGAGGATTCGCGTGATGNTCGAGAGCGCTGACAAAACGACTATCTGGGGAACGGTGGGTGTCAGTGAGAACATTATCGAAGCCAGCTGGCTAGCTCTGGTCGATGCCATCGAATACAAGCTGGTCAAGGATGAAACCGGAGATGGCGTCGAGGGTACTTCCGACAACCAACTCGCCAGTGTCCAATAGGCTTGCTTGTGGTGCNTCCCCCCGCGGTCTTTACCACACANCATTTTCGCCGCACTTGTTTGTCCCTGCCGCGTCTGGCGGCAGCCCTCGGCAGGGAGCAAGCGCCCACGGGAAACACCAGACCCTTTCTTTTCCCTTCTTCTTATAGTCTTGGAAAACATGTCTGATTCTGTTTCGCCGGACGCGTTGCCGAACCGGTTTGATCACACCGAAGCTCAGCCACGGCTCTACCAGCTATGGGAACAGTCGGGGTACTTTCACGCGGATCCCGACCACCCGGGCGAGCCGTACAGCATTGTCATTCCGCCTCCCAACGTGACCGGAGCCCTGCATTTGGGCCATGCGCTCAACAACACGCTGCAGGATATCTGTATTCGGATGAAACGGATGCAGGGATTTAATGCGCTCTGGATGCCGGGTACCGACCATGCCGGAATCGCTACACAAGCGGTGGTTGAACGACGCCTCAAGGAGGAGGAAAACAAGAGCCGACACGACCTGGGGCGCGAGGCGCTGGTACAACGCATCTGGGACTGGAAGGACCAATACGAAACNCGCATTCTCAGCCAGTTGAAACAAATGGGCAGCTCCTGCGACTGGGAGCGCACGCGGTTTACGCTCGACGAAGTCTGCGCCCGCGCCGTGCGATCCACCTTTTTTGATCTGTTCCGAAAGGGCCTGATCTACCGCGGCAAACGACTGGTCAATTGGGACACCTTTCTGCAGACCGCGGTCAGCGATGACGAGGTCTTTCACGAGGCCGTCCAGGGCCACTTCTGGCACATCCGTTATCCGGTGATTGACCCGCAGCCGGGTGAACCGACACACGTCGTCATCGCCACCACCCGACCCGAAACGATGCTCGCGGACACGGCGGTCGCGGTCCATCCCGATCCGGCGGCCGCACTAGACCGAGTCGAGCACGGGTTGCAAGACAAGCTGTCGGCTGCAACCGACCGAGAGCGAGAACCCTTGCAAATGCAACTGGACGCGGTCAGCGAGCAGCGGCGCACGATGCTCCAGCCGCTCCTGAAACTTCGGGAGATGGCTCGTGCCGGACGCCTGGTGCGGTTGCCGCTGGTCAATCGCGAGATCCCTTTGATCGCCGATGGTTGGGCCAAGCCCGAGTTGGGTAGCGGCTGCGTCAAGATCACCCCAGCCCACGACCCGAACGACTATGAGGTCTGGCAGAGGCATCCCGAAATCGGTGCGATCAACATGCTGCATTCGAACGGGACGCTCAACGAGCATACCGATCGGTACGCCGAGCTGACGATTCCCGAGGCGCGCCAGCGGGTCGTAGACGACCTCGAACAACTCGGCCTGCTGGTCGAAATCGAGGATCGTGAAATCGATCTGGCCCATTCCGACCGGAGCAAGACACCGATCGAGCCGCTGCTGGCAAATCAATGGTTCGTCAGGATGGACACGCTGGCTCAATCCGCGATCGACGCGGTCCGCTCTGGTCGCGTGAAAATCCACCCCGAGCGGTATGCCAAAGGCTATCTCGACTGGCTGGGTGAAAAACGCGACTGGCCCGTCGGACGTCAACTGTGGTGGGGACATCGGATCCCTATCTGGCTCAAATCTTGGAACCAACAGGATGAGGAGTGGCTCGGTTCCGAGTTCGGGCTGGTGCTTGCTGCCGACGATACGGCCGCACCGGCTGCCGCGGGACGGATGGCCGCCCTTCGTGTTCCACCTAGCGAGGACACCGACGGCCAGTTCCTGATCTCGGTTGCGGGCGACAGCCAGGATCTGGAAGCGCAGCTGGAAGCGCGCGGGTTCGTTCAGGAAGATGAAGTTCTCGACACCTGGTTCAGTTCCGCTCTGTGGCCGCATTCGACGCTCGGCTGGCCCGACGAAACGCCGGCGCTCACGCGCTGGTATCCCACCAGCGTGCTNATCACCAGTCGTGACATCATCACGCTATGGGTTGCCCGCATGGTATTGACCGGGCTGAATAACCTCGGCGAGGTGCCGTTCCGAGACGTTTTCATCCACCCCAAGATCTTGGACGGATACGGCGAAACCATGTCAAAGTCGAAGGGCAATGGCGTCGACCCGTTGGACGTCATCGACAAGTTCGGAGCCGATGCATTGCGTTTCGGGCTATCCTACCTGACAACCGAAACGCAGGACGTGCGCTTGCCAGTACANTTCGAATGTCCCGCCTGCCACACGTTGATCGAACAAACGCGTGAAAATCGAGAATTGCCGCGGATCGAGTGTCAACACTGCGATCAACCGTTCGCGACCCAGTGGGCACGCCTCGATGACGACACCCGTTTGCCGCGCGGCGCTGTCGTCAGTGCGCGCTTCGAACAAGCGAGAAACTTCTGTAACAAACTTTGGAATGGCGCCCGTTTCGCCTTCATGAATCTGGACGGCTATGAGCCGGCGCCGGTCGCGAGGGACGCGCTGACCGTCACCGACCGCTGGCTGTTGAGCCGTCTGTCGAGTGTCACCCAACAGGTCACCGGCGCGCTCGAAGCCTTTCGCTTCTCCGAGGCAGCGCGAACCTTGTACGACTTCGCGTGGGACGAATTTTGTGGATTTTATGTGGAAATGGCAAAGGAGCGATTGCAGGATCCCAGCGCCCGACCCAACGCCCAGCGAGTACTGGCATCGGCGCTCGACCAGTTATTGCGTCTCCTCCATCCAATCATTCCGTTTATCAGTGAAGAACTCTGGCAGGCGCTGGGACGACACGCCGGCAGGCGGGGATTGAACGATCCCCAAACGGCTGCGATGAGTATCATGCAGGCACCCTGGCCGCGCGCTGACACAGACCACCAGGACCCCGAGATCGAACAGCGATTTTCTCGATTCCAGGAAGCGCTGGGAGCAGTCCGCGAAATCCGCAGTCGCCAAAACATAGCTCCCAAGAAACGAGTCGCGTTCTGTATCCGCTGCGACCATCAGGAAACGCAGTTGCTGTCCCCGATGGAACCTTTCTTCGCATCGATGGCAAATGCCGACGCCACGGCGATCGGGCCCGACGTCCAACCCCCCGCCACGCACGCCAGCATCACCCGAACCGGGATGGAAGTGTTCGTGGACCTAGCGGGGCTGATCGACGTGCCGGCGGAAATAGCCCGGCTGGAAAAAGCGCTGACCCGCATCGAAGGGCAGATTCAGAGCAAACGGAAGAAACTGGCAAACCAGAAATTTGTCGAGCAGGCCCCGCCAGAGATCGTTCAGCGCGAGCGTGACGGTCTGGATCGCCTGTACGGAGAACGGGAATCGGTCGCCGAGGCCCTCGACAAGCTGCGCGGTGGTGAATGAACGGCGAGAATCGGCCGCGCGTCATGACTCGCCCACCCGCACCTTGCCGGCGACCGAATCCCCGTCATATAATCAGGTGGTCTGGTCCTCCTGTCTCCAGTTTGGTTCTCCCGATCTTCTCATCTCTTGTCGGGAAGGGACGTTCTCGATGCCCGTGCAGATGCTCCTCTCGCGGATCATTATTAGTGAGATCAGTGACCAGCAAGTCATCTATCTCAAGGAGGTCGAGGGCGATCGCCAGTTTCCGATTGTGATCGGGATCTTCGAGGCGACCAGCATTGACCGTCGTGTCAAAGAACGACCCTCACCCAGACCTCTCACCCACGACCTGCTGGTGAACCTGACCCAAGAACTGGGGGCAGAACTCGACAGCGTGGTGATTAGCGAGCTACGCGAGCACACCTACTTTGCCCAATTGCGAATCCGNCAGGACGGTCGGTTGGTCGAGGTCGACGCCCGCCCCTCCGACGCGATTGCGGTGGCGATGACTTGTACGCCTCCACTGCCGATCTATGTCAACGAAGAAGTGCTCGAAGAGTGTTTCAACGAATAAGGTGTGTGCCGTGGGCGTGAGCCCTCCGGCCCCACTCTTTTACCGCCGAGCCCCGTTCGCGGACCGGGGCAAGCTGGCGGGCATTCCCCAGATGATGCAATCTGTAAAGACCGGACAGGCTAACAAGCATCCCCTAGAGGCTTGCATTTAGCGATCGACTACGTGAAGCTATACGCATGGCTTTTCGGTTCTGGGTCGGACGATAGTCGATCGTTCCGCGTTTCAGGAAGCGGACCCTGAGGCCAGTCGGATCAAACGAGTGGCGGTGGCTGACCATCGACGCTCGACCTCCCGACTACTTCCAAGCGTAACGATTCGACGCTGGCTGGCAAAGATGGATGGTTTGCCGCACCGGCGTAGCGTGGAAAAGGCCATGTCCGCCAGTACACCCTTGCCGGAAACGGTTGCCTCCGAAGTTGACTTTCCCGCGAACGATCGCGCGTCAAGGTCGCATGACCAGGTCGCCGATCTCACCAGCGCACCATCCGTGGCGATACGTTTGCCCGTACCCGAAACGGTCGGTCAGCGACTCATGTGGGGGTATTTGATTACCTTTGTGGCCCTGCACCTGACGCTCCTGCTGGCGTTTGTTCCCTGGCTTTTCAGTTGGACGGGGGTGTTGTTGGTTCCGCTCGGCCTGTATTTGTTCGATTGGGTCGGAATCGGATTGTGTTACCACCGCACCCTGACGCACACCGGACTGGTAATGCCCAAATGGCTCGAACACACGTTTGCCATTCTAGGCGTTTGCACTCTGATGGACTCACCCGCCCGCTGGGTGGCCATCCACCGCAAGCACCATCAGCATGCCGACGAGCAACCCGACCCTCACAGCCCGCTGGTCAGTTTCTTGTGGGGACACTTCGGTTGGCTGATCCGCCGTGACGAGGAATCAAATGCGGCCGGTTTCTACCATCAGTACGCGCCTGATGTGCTTCGAGATCCGTTCTATCTGAAACTCGAACGTAACGTTCTTTGGGTCTGGATTTACGTGGCACACGCGGTGATGTTTTTTCTCGTCGGTCTCGCCGTGGGTTGGGTTGCCGGCGGGCCAATGGAAGGTCTGCGATTTGGCTTGAGTCTGTTCGTGTGGGGCGTTGTCGTGAGAACGCTGCTTACGTGGCACGTCACTTGGGCCGTCAATTCAGTCGCTCATATGTGGGGATACCGGAATTACCCGACTCGCGATAATAGTCGCAACAGCTGGCTGGTCGCCTTGTTCACAGGCGGCGAAGGGTGGCACAACAATCACCACGCATACCCCGTTTCGGCTGCGCACGGACACCGTTGGTGGGAATTCGATCCGACCTATTGGACGATCTGTTTCCTGTCCTGGATCGGGTTGGTCACACAGGTCAAAACGCAACGCGACGGCTAGACAGAACTCGTGGACCCGGTGTGAGGCCCGAGCGGTTCCCCGGCGATCGGATTGCGCTACCCGCACCGAATGCGGCGCCGCCAGTGGAAACGAAATTCACATCGTTGACCGTGCGACAACCACCCACGGCACTTCCGGCAGCAGTCATTTGCGAGCTACCGCGCGGTCGATCGGTTGTCTTTCGGAAAACCGATCGAATTCAAGCCTTGCGGACTTTTCCGCTATTGATCTTGATCGCTTCTCGCAAGTACTCCAGCGCCTTCTGTAATTGCAGATCCACAGGTTGCTCCTGAGTGACCTGCTCGGGCTGGCGGATGCCGGTGCCAACGTTGTGGTTGCGGACAACGTCGCGTTTCCGACGCGCTGTAAAGAGCGCGATCTGCTGTTCGTCAGTCAATGACACCTTGAAACCGGGGCTCGGTCGCACTCCCCATGCTTCGGGGGCTTCTTCCTGATACTCGCGCGTGGCGCGGTGGATATTCTTCCCGTTGGGACGGAAATAGGTCGCCGTGGTCAACTTTAGTGCACTCCTCCCATCGTCCAGTTCGATGATGTTCTGCACGCTGCCTTTACCCCATGACCGCTGACCGCAGACGATCGCGCGCTGCTGGTCTTTTAAGCAAGCAGCCACGATTTCACTCGCGCTGGCCGAATTTCGATCGATCAGCACAACGAGCGGCAGGTCCGGATCGAACTCGGTTCCCTGCACCGCATCACGGATGTCTCGAACCTGATCTCGTTCGCGTGTGGAGACAATGCGGCCTTGATCCAGGAAGAGGTCACAGGTGTCGACCGCGACCGTCAACAAGCCGCCAGGACAACCCCGCAGGTCGAGAACCAATGCGCGGGCCTCGCGGGTTCGCAGTTGGTTCATGGCCGCGGACAATTCACCCGTCGTACGATCACCGAATGTCGTAATTCGTACGTACCCGATGCGGGGATCCGATTCGAGCAAATAGCTCCACGAATCATCTTCGTGGCGCGAGTCACCCTTTACCGACTCGGTCCGAATGGTGTCGCGACGCACGGCGATTTCCACCGGCTCACTGCTGTCGGGATGTAGAACCTGTAGATTGACTTCGGTACCCAGTTCCCCGCGCATCATGACTACGGACTTCTCCAGCGTCATTCCTTCGGTTGATACCCCATCGATCGCGAGAATCAAATCGCCCGCTTGGATACCTGCTCGATACGCGGGCGTTCCCACCAGTGGGCTGACAACTCGCAAACGCTCAACCCTCGGTGGTCCATCCACCCAGATTCCAATCCCGCCGAATTGCTGCTCCAAACTTGCTTTCAGCGAACGGTAATCGTCCGGACCAATGTAGCTCGAATAGCGGTCTAGCTTCTGCACCATGCCATTCATCGCGTGTCGGTAAAGCTCCCGCGTTTCGACGGGTTTGACATGCCGCTCGCTGATGATGTGCATCGCCCGTACGATCGAGCGGGCTTCTCGGCTCCGCGGCGCCTGGAGATAGCAGGCCAGCGAGACGATACCGGACAAGGCGATGATGGAAAAATTGCGCGGTGGCACGATGACTTCTCCCGACAAGCAGATTTGATCTCAACGCGGCGATGCCGACGAGGCCAGTAGGCACCGCGCCCGCTCGCTATTCCGAACGGCGGGGATGGCAGCCCCGTTCAACACGCAATCGGATGTTCACAAGCGCGGGCCAGCGCACCACCACCCACGATTTACCCCTCACCATCGTACAACGCGTAGCCCGTTGGTCAACGCAAGCACGACGCTCAAAACGAACCCGCGAGCGGGTTGAGCGGCGCACAGACGGTACGTCGGCACTCGATGAGTGACCCGAACGTGAACGTCCACCACAGATTGCCGTGCTCGGTGACCGACACCGACAGATCGACTAGGATAGACAAGCCGGTACGCGTTTCGGGAGAGTCCGGTTCACAACTTGTCGGTAACGGGCCGGCATGTCAATCAACCAATCGAGCTCGAAAGTGACGACGACCAGACAACCGACCGTAGCCATCCTGGGCGCAAGCACCGATCGACGAAAATTCGGCAACAAGTCCGTTCGCGCCCACGCCGCATGCGGGTATGAGGTCTTTCCGGTCAATCCCAAAGGTGAGCCGATCGAGGGCCTGATCACCTATGTGTCGCTGGCGGCGATGGAACGCCAGGAGCTCGACCGGATCAGTCTCTACCTGCCCCCACAGATCGGTCTCGGTCTACTCGACGCAATGCTAGACAAAGGGCATCCGGAGGTCTGGCTGAACCCTGGTAGCGAGAGTCCCGAGTTGATCCGACGGGGGCGGGAGTTGGGTCTGGAGATCATTGTCGGTTGCAGCATCGTCGATCTGGGAGTCAGCCCAGTCCAATTCCCCTGACACGAACCGCCCGCCGCGATGCCCATATCCGACACCGAGCACAGATCGGTACTGCCCAGGGCAATTACGTTCTCCGACCGGACTCCGCGGAGCTGACGCTCTGGCAGAACTAGATCAGAAAGATCAAGACGATCACATATACNAATGCCAACGCGATCTGCACCGCCGCATANCCGACCGAGGTCTTAACGAACCGAGCAAACGACATCGACAGTCCATGCTTGTGCATGATCGTCACCGCCACCAGCGTCGACGCCGAACCGATGGGCGTCAGGTTGCCACCCAGATTAGCCCCAAAAATCACCGACCACCAAAGACCCGATGAAGCCGGCGCCCCGAGATTGTGCAAGATACTAGCGAGCATGGCAGCGAGCGGGATGTTGTCCGTGACGCTACTGAATCCGGCTGCTCCAACGAGTAACACACTGGCATCGATCAGGTTCGCCCGCTCAGCCGTGATGTCCCGCAGGACTACTTGCAACCCGTTACCGATGGCTTCCAGTACCTGCGCGTGCTCCATCACATAGATGACAACGAACAGGCACATNAAAAATCCCAACAGATCCCAGTCGACCGCCTTGTAGAATTCATCCACGCGGGAGGCGTAGCGGATCAGCATCACAGCCGCAAAAGCCAACGCCACGTATCCCATCTCCAGGTTCTGGATCCACGGCAAGACACTCGTGGTGGCAATCGTGGCAATAAACAGCACCAGCATGGCGGTGGCAAAGTAAAAGAAACCCCAACTTTCAATNCCGGTATTTTCGTCGAAACTCTCGACCAGTTGCCGCGCCTGTTCGCGTTCTTCNTCCGTTTTCAAGCGCTGGATCTCAAACAGCTTGCCGCCCATCAGGAGCGTCGTGATCGTTGCCACCAGGACGTAGGGGCCGGCCTTCACAAAAAATTCGACGAAACTGATTCCGGCCGTCGTACCTACGATGATATTCGGAACCGAGCTGATCAAGGTCAACAAGCCGCCGATATTGGTTAACAGTCCCTCGATCAACAAGAATCCGAGCAGCTTGTCGCGACGGTTCAACTTCTCGAGCGATACAACGGTTAGTGAACCCACAATGATCATGGCTGTCACATTATTCAGCACCGCCGAAAACACGACCGTCATCAATCCGTAGGAGAAAAGAAGTTTCTGTGGATCACCACCCGATGCCTTCGTGACCTTGATGGCAATCCAGGTGAACAACCCAGATTTACTGGTAATGTCTACAAACAGACTCGACCCCAGGATGATCGCAATCACGCCCCAATCGATTCCCGGAATATAAACCGGCATACTGATCGCATGGCCGCCGGAGTGCAGCGTTTGTTCGCCCTGAACCACTTCCGTGCTTCCGACGAGCACCTTCTGGAAAGGCAAGATGTCACACACGGCGCCCAGCAAAAGACAGACGACAGCGGCCACCCCGGCGATCACCGATTTCTTGGCGTGCAATTTCTCTTCCAGCGCCAAGCAGACAATCAGCGCGACCAGCAAACCGGCGAAAAACAGCGTCGTCCCCGGGGAGACCTGGTGCGAGGNGTTTGCCAATAGATGATTGACCATGCAGTTNTCCATCCGTGCAGGCGACGGTGCCCCAACATTACAGCAGCAGCAGGGGCGTCTCTCGCAATTCAATGGTCAGCGGATACGCCAAACCGTGAATCGCCAGTTGGTCTTCGTCCTTGGTGTTCAAGACGAGCAGGTCGACATTGTGTTCTTCTACCAATCGCCGGTAGTCGGCCAAATGGTGCCCCACCGAGACAAGGCTCTGAACCTGGAATGGCAGTCCACGGCTCGTCAGGACCTCACTGCAGGAGGCGATATAGTCTCTCGGTTCGCGCAGCAATTGCTCCAACAATGCCTGCTGTGCGGTACTGGTATCGATTTCAGGGATCTTGGCGATGGTCTCGATGTAACGCTCAAACGTCGTCAGGTCCTCGACGTGGGTCAAGAACAGCGTGCCACCGGAAGAGGTCAAGGCAGTCGCACAACTTACCAGATGATCGTCACCCGTCAGATGATCGGTAATCGCCATCACCGATTGGGTGGATGTCGGGGAACCCGCGAATCGCGGGTGCGGCATCACCAACACGGGAATCTCCGAGACCTGGGTCAACACGTCCAGGTACCCACCCAAGCTGTAAGGGTAGTCAGCCGCTTCGACATGTAGGTTGCGGTAGGTACAAATCAGATCGGGTTGGTGCTGTCCAATCTGCTCCAGCAAGCTGGAAATCTGATCGAAATCGCCGCCCAGAACCACCGACGTTTCTATACCTTCCACACCGGCGGCCGAGTTCAGCAATTGTTCCACACTGCTCTTGAAGCCAGAGGCGACGCTCTCCTCGGTGTCTGTTACCAGCAGTAACTTCTGCAAAGAGACCGGTTCGTAAACAAACCGCGCCTTGTCGGCCGACTTGAAGGTGCTTTCGAATTGGTCGAGATTGGTCATCGCAGCTCCCCAGCGGCGGCCAGGATATCACTACCGCACCGATCAGGCAACGTACATCGTCACCTGTCACCGTCACCGCCTCGAGATTCGCCTTGCCGCATTCTAGTCAATCCCTACGATTAGCGGCGAGGTGAGAGCACACTGCAGCGAAGGGCTGATGGCGATGACGCACAAGTTGGTGGGACGCTGGTCCGTGGAGTGTGACCGGGGACCGGATTGGTTGTTCGTGAGGCTGGGCACAACGTCGGCCAAGACCAAAGGCGGTTACGCGGGNCTGGCCGATTCCCTCGACCAGTTACTCCAGGCCGAGTTGCTGCGGAGGCTACTCGTAGAATTGGATCAGGTCGAAGATCTTACCGAGGAACTGCTCGAGGAACTGGAGTTGCTGCGGCAGCGNATCGAAACCGCGGGGGGTCTGATGCGACTGACCGGCATTCGCGATTCCAATCTCCCGGTCACAGATCGCCAGATCCACTTAGCGCGGTACCCGACGCGCCGCGCCGCGTTAACCGCCGGGCGCTCGGCAACGGCCCTGTCATTAGAGCCCCACGGCTGAGCACCGCTAGCAACCCTCCCGCTAGCAACCTCACAGCGGCGGGTCGCAATTGGCTCTAACCGGGCGGCCGCACGACCCTTGAGAGCGCGAAAANCCTGAGAGGGCGAAAAACTGGCCGGCCACCCCCGTCGGGTCTCGCGCTCNCTCTGCCGCGNCATTTCCCNGTGCAANCGACAGCCGTCCGANGTAAGAACAGGGGTTCCGGGTGGTTTGTCGCGATTTGTCAAAGTTTACCGGTCATCGCACCGATACTGAGACTACCGGTTACGTCGCGCGGGGTTTGCGCTTGAGCAAGCGTTTCCCGCGCGTGGTTGTCCTTGGGGGGAAACCGCAGATTGGTCAACCGGCTGCGGACCAAGTTTGAGTCAATCCTCCCAGAGACCTAATCCACGATGCGCCGCACCTGCACAACCTATTTGGCGCTATACCTGACTCTGCTTTCGCTGACGGCGGGCTGCCGTCCTCTCCAGCCGCGCTATCTGCACGACCATGGGGATCTATCCGGCCTGTTGGAACAACAGCTCCAGATCGATTATCCCGACGTACGGGCGGCCAGCCTGGCGGACGCCACACAGAGCCACGCACCGCTGACCGTCAGTAATCCCAAGTTCGACAAGTTCTGGGACTTGGCTCTGGAAGAAATTGTGCAAATCGCATTGCACAACAGCAAAGTGATCCGCAATCTGGGAAGCGTGACGCCGATCGGGTTTGCTGACGGTTTGGTGCAACGGTCGGGTAATTCAACCGTCTACGACCCGGCGATTACGGCTACCGCCGGCAGCGGTCTGGCGGCGGCCCGGCCCGGCCCGGGGTTGACCATCTCAGGGGATCAGGCGAACCGGATTACTGCGGCCTCCGCGGGTGGTTCCGAATCCGCGTTGGCAGCCTATGATGCCCAGTTATCGGTTCTCGGGGCGTCCGGCGGGTCGGCGGGTGGAACGCTCCTCAGTCGCACCGACCGACCCGTCAACACGACGGGGCAATTCACCGGATTTCCGGTGGTCACCGAAGCCCAGGATGGTGGACTGCGGATGGATCTCGCCAAGAAAACCGCCAGCGGAGCGAGTTTCGCGGCGAGCAGCAGTTCGGTCTACAGTCGGAGCAACCGCCGGGGATCGTTCCAAGCGGTTCCCAGTAGCTGGATGCAGTTCCTGGAAGTCAAAGCCGAGCATCACCTGCTGCAAGGACGAGGAACGCAGATCAACCGCATTCCTGTCGTGCTGGCGCGCATCAACGAGGATATCTCGTTGACCGGGTTCGAAATCGCGGTCCGCAATGAGTTGTTAGATGTCGAAAACACCTACTGGGATCTCCATTACGCCTACCGCTCGTTGGAGGCCGCCAAGCAGGGCCGCGACGCCGCTCAGTGGGCCTGGCAAAAAATCCAGGCGCGGCGCGAGGGACAGGTCGATCCAGCGGACGCCGAAGCGCAGGCGAGAGCCCAATATTTTTCGTTCCGCGTGCGCGTCGAATCGGCCCAGATCAACGTTTTTGATGTGGAAAATCGACTGCGCTGGTTGATGGGCATTGCACCTACCGACGGGCGCCTGATCCGCCCGACCGACAGACCGGCGACAGCCAAGCTGGAATTCGACTGGAACTCCACCAACCTAGAGGCCCTAGTCCAACGGGCCGAAGTTCGTCAACAAAAGTGGCAACTCAAACAGCGCGAACTGGAACTCGTTGCTGCACGGAATCGGCTGCTCCCGATTCTGGACGTGGGGGCTACCTACCGCTGGCTGGGCATGGGTGACGAACTGGGCAACACAGACCGCAACGGACTGAACTTTCCGAATCCCGGTTCGACCGCCTTTGACGAGTTGACCGAGGGAAATTTCCAGGAATTCGACGTCTATTTCAGCTTTGGGATGCCGGTCGGATATCGCCGCGAGTTGGCCGGCGTCCGCAACGCCCAATTAAAAGTCGTGCGCGCCGAAGCCGTCCTGGAAGACATGGAACTGAACACTACCCACCTGCTGAGTTCGGCGCTGCGCACACTGGATGGCAACTACGTCCAGGCCAACTCGAATCTCAACCGTTTGCAAGCGGCTGATGAATGGACCGATGTGATCTCTACGATCTGGTCCCAAGGAGGGGCCACCGGGCGCGACACGCGGGTCTTGATCAACCAACTGCTAAACGCAATCAACGAACGGGCCGCCGCCTACGACGAGTACTATCGGATTGTGTGCGCATACAACAAGTCAATCGCCAACCTACATTTCACGAAAGGCACGCTGTTGGAATACAACGGCGTGCAATTGGCCGAAGGGCCGTGGCCCCAGAAAGCGTACTGGGACGCAATGGAGCAAGCGCGCAAGCGGAACGCCAGTCAATATCTGGACTACGGATGGACGCGACCCGATGTTGTCAGTCGGACAACCGTATCTCGCCAGATGTCCGACTCGGGTGAGTCGACCGACACTCCGGCGGACCCTGAAAAGGACTCCCAACAACCGGCGACCGAGCAAAACGAAACACCCGCCACCGCGAGCAACCCGCGACAAGCGAAAGTCGCACCCGCGGCTTTTCAGGCCTCCGGGTTATCGCCGCCAGCCGCGCCCCGGCCGGTGCCAACGGCAACTACCAAGCGGGCCCCGTCGCGTTCGGGAAGTTACGACTGGGGCGACGGTACAATCGGCTCGGGAAAACCAATCGGCTCGGGAAAACTCGGTACGCAGAGTCGTCAAGTCGAGCGTCCCTAGAGCACGCGCCAGAGGGACGCGCGTTCCGGGAGCGGGGAAACGGGTCACAGTAGCGTTCCAACCGACCGGGTGCGATTTCCAACGCGCGGGGACTCGCGGTACCCGAGCCGACAACGCTCGGTACGGGCTGGTGGGCCGATCCAGCCGCACTACAATACGCGGAACGGGGTTGATCTCGGCACCGCGCCAACGTGTGTCGAGATCAGCGATCCTGCAATCCGACCAACACCGCTGTTTTTCTTTTTCGATTTTTCAGGAATGCGCTACGTCATGGCTGCGACGATCCGCCCGTTTCAAGACGGGGAGTTGGCACGCATCAAGGAAATCACTGTCGAAGCCTTCGACGGAGTTTCTATCGACCGAAATATCGAAGACCGGTTCGGCATGGTCCGAGACCACGACTGGCAGTGGCGCAAGGTGCGGCACCTGGACCAGGATGTGGACCGCGAACCAGGGGGGATCTATGTCGCGGAACAGGAAGGAGCCGTCGTTGGGTACATCACCACCTGGTGTGATCGAGAAGCGGGAATCGGCCATATCCCCAACCTGGCGGTCGACCGCCGCTGGCGTGGCCAGGGAATCGGTCGCCAGTTGATCGAACATGCGCTGACACAGTTCCGCACCGTCGGATTGACGCTGGCCCGCATCGAAACACTAGAACAGAACGCAATCGGGCGAACACTTTACCCCGACCTGGGGTTCGAGGAAGTGGCCCGGCAAGTCCATTATTGCCTGGCTCTCGATACAACCCACGACGCCGACACATAGATCACCGTACCCCGCGCGATGAGCGTGCGCTGGATTGGCTGACGATTCACCACTCCCCCCCAACGAGTCGCTGCTAGCGACGGGCGAAGTGGAGATCGGCGAAGTCGAGATACTGTTGCCAGTCATAATCGGTCACATCGTGCGCGCCAGAACGAATGTGGTAACCGATGGTGCCCGTTTTCAGAGGATGGTCGACCGGCGGCATCCCCAGCGCGGCGATTCCGCGCGCTCCCAACAGGCGGTACACCACGTCGGCATGCCAGGCCGCCAGAAACTCGCCCCGTGGGTCCGCCCAACGATCTTCCGCGGCGCTGGCTACGTACACCGGTCGCGGGGCAATCAGGCACAACAGCTGGTGCTGGTCGACCGGCAGTGCATCTTCACGGTCGTTGTATTCCTTGAAATTGCCGCAAAACCAGTGTTGAAACGACGTGTTGATACGAGCCACGGTTTCACCGAACCGGCGGCGGCTCAACGCGGCACCACCACAACCGGAGTTGTTCGAGATCACCAACGCAAAACGAAGGTCTTGAGCACCCGCCCAAAGCGACGTCTTCCCGAGACGTGAATGGCCGATCACGGCTACCCGCCGGTGGTCGATCGTCTGATCGGTTTCAAAGAAATCCATCGCCCGACTCAGCCCCCAAGCCCAGGCGGCGATCGATCCCCACTCGTCAGCCGCCGGTCGGGTCTGACCCTCCTTGTAGAATGCCGGGTGCACGCCGTCCTGGAAGCCATCGTGATAGTCCGGGTCGATGTCACCGTAGTAGATGGTCGCCAAGCCGTAGCCCCGTTCCAAGATCTTCTCGACTGCCCAACGGCCCGCGGCGGCACCTCGAGTCTGTTCGGTGGCTCGATTGTTTTCCACCCCCTCACCAGGTCGCATCCATGACGTCGACAAGGCGATGCCCGGCTCACTGCGAACCGTATGATTGCCGCCAAAATTCAGCCCTAGGAACATGGGAACAGGGCCTTTCGCGGCTTTCGGCAAGTAGATCAGGATGCGCATTTGGGGACCGTCTGGACTACCAGTGAACAGCACGTCGACCTGTTTGCGAACGGCGGCTCCCGACAGCGCCCGCTCGTCGCGCGATGCGATCTCAAAGCGCATCGCGGGTGACGGCTCCGGGCTGCGCCCATAGACCTGTTGCTGAAAGAGCCGTAGGACTTCGGCGCGACGAGACTCTCGCCATTGCCGGGCCGTGCTGACCCGCTCTCCGGAGCGACCGACCAGCGCATTGGGCAAGGCGTAATGCGGTACCTGTGCTTCGTCGTAATTCGGCTTGAACTGCGTCATGCCGATCGATGTCATTCCACAATGCAAAGCCAGTCCACACAAAGGAATCCAGACGCGTTTCGTATCCATCGTATTCCTCGTTTTTCATGCCGCCGGTCAACGCGGTTGTCGATCGACCACACAGCGCGACCAGGCGGTCTCGAGATGCGCGACCGAATGCCGTCTCGCATCGGGGCACTATTTGGACGGATGACCGATCCGAGTAAACCGTTGTACCCTCTTGCCCATAATGTCACCCAGGAACAGATTGCCCTGAGCGTCGACTCCTAAGCCGTGTACCCAAGCCAGCTCGCCTGGTTTTGACTTCTTTTCCGGACCCCATTGTCCCAACGGAAACTTCCACCAAGAAAGCACCCGACCGCGGGTATCGAGTTTCATTACGAGTTGGTCCTTGGGAGGAATACCGAGCTGTACATCTTCCTCTCTCCAGTGCGAAGGAGAAGCTCCGCAAACGTAGACTTCGTCGCGCGCAGTGACGCGAACCGTCCAAGGGACCATCAGGTTTTTCCACTGGGCGAGGAATTTTCCCGACTGGTCGAAAATTTGGACCCGGGCGTTATTGCGATCGGCAACGTACAGACGGCCCTCCGAATCGACAGCGATCGAATGCGGCAGACTGAACTGCCCCACTTCGACACCCAAGCTTCCCCACTGCTTGACGAATTTCCCTTCGGCGCTGTAATGCACAACCCGGTTGTTGCGGTATCCGTCGGAAATAAAGATGTCCCCGGCTTCGGTCTCCACCACGTCGGTCGGCATTTTGAAATGATCTTCGTCGTCGCCAAACTTACCTGGGATTCCGAGCGTCATGAGTTTGGTACCGTCGGACGCAAATTGATAGACGGCGTGATTGTGAGAGTCGGCAATCCAGATGTGCCCACGGGGACCGATACTCAATTGGTGCGGACTCTGAAACAGGCCACTCCCCCATTGCCGGATCAGCTTGCCCTCGGGGCTGTAGACCTGGACCGGCATCTCGCCGCGGTTGAGCGTCCAGATGAACCCCCGCGCATCGACGGCGATTCCGGCCATCGCCTCCCAGGCGTAATCGGACCGCTGCCGGGGCCAGTCGGGAGCGAGCCGATAACCGCTGGTTAGATTGACCCGGGGATAGTCGACTCCCGGCGGGACCAGCTTGGTTTGCGCAGTCAGCGTGGCGATCGGCAACGACACCACCAGCCCGGTGAACCACAACAGAAGGTTTTGACATTCCCAGCGGCCAACGCGCTTCGTGATCATCATCCTTCCTCACCAAATACGAACGAGGCGGGTACCAAATTACGGCTACATGGTATCATTTCCTATTGGGTGTCGAAACGCACCGAGAGTCATTCGCAGCAAACACCCCACGCATGCAACTGCGGACTGTTTCGGTTCACGGACGTTTCCAGAAAGCAGACAGGGATGTCATCCGAGGCCCTCTCGAACGACCTGCTGGAAGGTCTAAACCCACAACAACAACGGGCAGTCCTACACGGTGAGGATCCGCTGCTGCTGATTGCCGGGGCCGGGACCGGTAAAACGCGGACACTCGTCCACCGCGTTGCGCACTTGATCCAAGGAGGGGTCGATCCAGCGCGGATCCTGCTGTTAACATTCACCCGGCGCGCCGCTGCGGAAATGTTGCGACGGGTCGACGAAGTGCTACACGCCTCCTACCAACGCGGCGCAATGCGGCCCGGGTCGCTCAGTCGCCGCGTGTGGGGCGGCACGTTTCACGCCGTGGCAACCCGCTTGCTCCGCCGACACTCTACGGCGATCGGCATCGATGACGGGTTTACTATCGTCGACCGCAGTGATGCCGAAGATCTACTGGATGTCGTGCGAACCGAACTGGATCTGAGCAGAACCGACAAACGCTTTCCTCGCAAAACAACCTGTCTGGCAATCTACAGCCATTCGGTCAACGCACAGCAACCACTTACAGAGATCCTCACAGGGCACTTCCCTTGGTGTGCGGATTACGTGGAGGATCTCAAGCGATTATTTCGCGCCTACGTCGATCGTAAAATCCAAGCCAACATCTGTGATTATGACGACCTGCTGCTGTTTTGGCAGGGGATGCTCGCCGATCGCCGCGTCGGCCCGCGCGTGGCCGGCCAATTCGACGCGGTACTCGTCGACGAGTACCAGGATACCAACCGACTCCAAGCGGACATCCTGCGTCACCTGTCGCCGGCCGGCATTGGACTCACCGCGGTGGGGGACGACGCGCAATCGATCTACTCGTTTCGGGCGGCGACCGTCCGCAACATCCTGGACTTTCCCGATCACTTTCCCGGCACCCGGATCATCCGCCTAGAACAGAACTACCGCAGCACAACGCCGATTCTCGCGTTGACGAACCAGGTGATCGCAGAAGCCACGCAACAGTACACGAAGCGGCTTTGGACCGAGCGGCAAGGCGGTGCAACCCCGCAGCTCGTGACGTGTCAGAATGAAGACGAACAGGCGGAATATCTGGTCACGCAAATCCTCGAACAGCGCGAAGCGGGAATCGCACTGCGCGAACAGGCGGTACTGTTTCGCGCCGCCCACCACAGCAGCGTAGTAGAAGCCGAGCTGGCGCGGCGCAATGTACCTTTCGTTAAGTACGGTGGCCTCAAGTTTATCGAAACGGCCCACCTCAAAGACCTGATGGCGTTGCTCCGTCTGGCCGAGAACCCGCGGGATTGGGTGGCGGGAAACCGCGTACTGTTGTTGCTGCCGGGAATCGGACCGGCACGCGCGCGACGATTGTTGGATCTATTGTCGCAACACGCGGGAAACTATAACG
>PADE01000030.1 GCA_002702965.1 Planctomycetaceae bacterium | reverse complement strand
GACGCGTGGATGACGAGAGTTCTGGCAGAAGACGATGCTGGTCAGAACCGGAGTGTTGTCCAACCTAGCAAATCTGCTGCATCTGACCAGCCGGAATGGTGGCAGATCGACGCCAAAATCGGTTCCGTTGCCGTCGCAATCGCGCCTTTGTATCCGGCAAATTTCCTCTGGAGTCGGTGCGTCGGGTGAGTGGTTCAGACGATCCGATCGGATTGCCTCGCCGCTCCGTCATTTCAATCGAACAAATTCTCCTGTTCCGCCGATTGACAGCACGGATTAGTCTGAGAAAATTTGCGAACCCCGTTGTTACCTTTTCTCGCGCACACTGGTCTGGCGTTGCGTCGATCTAGTAGCGTTTCCTGTTGAATTACCATTCGGACTCGTTGTGTGGTTCGAATGCAGATGGAGTTCATTGCCTCATGGAAACGGCAGCGATCTACATTGGCTCGGGATTGATTGTGCTGGTGGCGGTGCAAGTGATCACGGGGACCGTTGTGTCGGTGTTGTCGCTGTCGCGGCAGACGAAGCAGAACAGACTGTCCAATCTGTTCATGCTGGAACGTATTGAGGCGGTGCGCGCTCTCCGTGAGCGGGAAAGCAAGAATGCGTGGAATGGCTTCCGCAAGTTCGTTGTCAGGCAGAGAATTGAGGAGGCCAAAGGGACTGCTTCCTTTTGCCTGGAGCCCCACGACGGTAGACCGCTGCCGGCGTTCAAACCGGGGCAGTTCTTGACGTTTCAATTGGATGTCCCCACCGAGGCGAAGCCGGTGATCCGGTGTTACTCGTTGTCGGATGGGCCGCGGCCTGACCGTTATCGGGTTTCCATTAAACGGGTACCGGCACCGCGGAAGGAGCCGGATGCCCCGCCAGGTTTGGTCTCGAATTTTTTTCACGATCACGTCAACGAAGGCGATATTCTCGATGTCCGCGCCCCGTCAGGCCACTTTTTTATGGATCCGCTTGCCAAGCCATCGGCCGTCCTGATCGCGGGCGGAGTTGGGATTACGCCGATGGTCAGCATGCTGAGGGCGATTGTCGATAGTGGAGGCGAGCGGCAGGCAACCTTGTTTTACGGCGTGCGTAACGGTGAGGACCATGCGCTCAAGGACGAATTGACGGAACTCTCATCGAATCACCCAAATATTCGCGTCGTGACCTGTTACAGCGGTCCGCGGGCTGGTCATGACGTCAAGGGCCAGGATTACGACCAGGCTGGCCGTGTCACTGTCGAGGTGATGAAAGAGTACATCAAGACCAGCAATCACCGGTATTTCATGTGTGGCCCGCCACCGTTCATGAAATCGGTCACCGACCAGCTTGGCGAGTGGGGGGTTCCCAAGGACCATATTTACTCGGAGGCTTTTGGTCCTGCATCGATCAAAGCCAAGAGCAAAAAGCCGAAGGACGCTGCCGAACCGGCTGCTGCTGCGGTGGAAGCAGTAAAGGTGAAGGTTACTTTCTCTCGATCGGGCAAGGAAATTGGGTGGGACGCCGGCAAGGCCTCGAGTTTGCTGGACCTCGCTGAAGCGAATGGTATCGAGATCGATTCGGGATGTCGGACCGGTGGGTGTGGGACATGTAAGGTTGCGATCAAGACGGGTAGCGTGAAGTACGAATCGGATCCGGATTGTGACATCGAGTCGGGTTGCGGTTTGGCTTGCGTTGCCTGTCCGGATGGTGATTTGGTGGTTGATGCATAACGGAGGGTTATTGCAAGCGCCTTCCGGGGACGCGTTTGGCTAACGGCAGACGATTCAGCTTCGCAATAGATGAATGATTGGGCTGCGTGGTGGTGTGACTGCAGATCGCCATGTGGGTCCCTGGGATTTTCAATAATATTGGGGTTCGCCAACGAGGAGTATTTCATGAGTTGTTTTCGCTGCTGCCACGGAGTTTCCTCGCACGGGGGGAACATAAAATTCGCGGGAAGTTGCGCCGCTGTTTGGCTGCTGCTGGCCTCATCGACCGGTTTTTCCCAACAACAGATTGATGCGGCAAAGGTGGTTGGACGCGAGGCGTGCGGCAAGTGTCATGCGGCTGAGTTGGGGGCCTGGCAGGTCTCCAAACACGGGAAGAATGCCTGGGATTTGCTCGACCATCCGAAGGCTCCCGATTTCGCCAAGAGTCTGGGAATCGCGGCCGGAGACATCAAGAGTGAGAAATCGGTTTGTACGAAGTGCCACGGAACGCATCAGCAGACGGGCGGGAAACTAGTAATCGCCAAAGGGAACTCGTGTGAATCGTGTCACGGGGGAGCCGGCGGAGATCAGGGCTGGTTGACCGTCCACAGTGACTACGGGAAGGGGGCTGCTGGGACGCTGGCTGAATTGCTGAAGCAGCGTGAGGGTGAACCGGCTGCCCATCTGGCGACCCGCAAGGCGGCGACCAGCAAGGCGGGGATGAACCGGGCGGAAGATGCAGTCAAGATTGCCAGCAATTGCCTGCAGTGCCATATCGTTCCCAACGAGAAACTGATCGCCGCGGGGCATCCGAGCAGCGACAAGTTTGAGTTCGTTGAATGGGCCCAGGGAGAAGTTCGCCACAATTTTCTTCTGGATTCAAAAGAAAACGCAGAAGTTCCCAGTCTCTGGTTGGCCAGTGGCAAGGGACGCACTGCCAAAGGGCGCAAGCAGTTGATGTTTGTGGCCGGCCAATTGGCAGATCTAGTGCTCAGTTTGCGCATTCGCGCGGGGGTCACCTCGGCCAAGCGAGGCACGCTCGGTGATCTTGTCAACGATCGCATCGATGACGCGATCGATGAAGTTGAGGACGCCGAAATCGACGAGCTGGCGCCGGTTCTTGCAATCATGAAGGAAAACAAGATCAAGAAGAGCACGCTCAAGAAAACAACACCGGGCGACAAGGAGCTCTACAGTGGGGCGGCGGATGCGGTGCAAGCCGTCGCCGACGCATTTGTCGCAAAGTACAAGGACGCAACCGGTTTGCCGGCAAGTGTCAAGCCACCCCGAAAGTCGAAGGGAAAGGCCTTTAAAGGGTAAGACGCGAGAGACTTTCCGAACCGAAAATCGACCACGCAGGATTTGTACGTGGGGTCGATGGATCTGTGATTCTGTTCGGCTGAATTTTCCCGGAACTTGGCATATTTGATTGGTGACATATGTTTGCGAACCCTCGCCGATATGTGATACCGGTGTCGGCACTGCTTGGCACCGTCTTTGCTGTGTGGGCTTGGCTCAGTAGTGCCAGCCTGTTGGAGGTCCGTTCGGTGCATGCAGACGAAGCGGTGGCTGCATCGGAGGATGCCGGTGAGGATCGCACCGACGGTGATTCCCCCGAACCGGATGTCGCATCGCGCATCGTCGGTGCAACACAGTGTCTCGATTGTCATCGCTCTGAGTACGGACGCTGGAAAAAATCCAAACATGCGACGCGGGCTTATGATCTGCTTCGTTCCACTGCAAGTGCCCGGCGTTATGCGGAAGAGCTCGACATCGAATTCGCCAATATTGCCGCTCCTACTTCGCTTTGTGTGCAATGCCATGCGACCCGCCAGACCCTCGCCGGCGGCGAAACGCGCGTGCTGCCAGGCGTNTCCTGTGAGTCTTGTCACAGCCCGTCGGGAGGCGAAAGTGGATGGCTGAACGCGCACGCGGTCTACGGAAAGCAGGGGAGTGCCCGAGCGGCTGAGACCGAGGAGCATTACCTGGAGCGCAAAGCAAAATGTAGCAAGGCCGGACAACTGCGTTCGGAGAATACCTACGAGCTTGCCAAGGCCTGTTATTCGTGCCACGTCGTCGGTAACGAAGCCCTGGTGAACGATGCCGAGCATCCTGTGGCCACCCAGAATTTCGATTTTTCTGCGAAATCGCTGGGTGAAGTTCGCCACAATTTCCATCTCGACCAGAAAGTCAACGCTGAGGTCGCGACGCTTTGGCTGGACCCCAAGTGGCATGGCAAGGAGCGTACGAGCGCAGGTCGCAAGCGGTTGATGTTTGTGGTTGGGGCCACGGTCGATCTGGAAGTTAGCTTGCGCTACTTGGCGCGCGCTACCGATGAAGATGGTGATTTTTACGAGGCGATGGCCGAACGTATTGTCGATGCTTATGAGCTGATCCAGGAGGACATCCTGGAAGAAGTTGAAGACTTGCCATTGCTCGAAAAAATGCTCGAGACAACTGAGGAGATTTATACCAAACTCGACGATGAGGAGTTTGTGCTGGACGACGACCGGAAGGCGTGTGTCGATGCTGCCAATGCGGTCTCAGCGATCGCACGAGAGTTTGCTGCAAAGCGCAATGGCAATCAGCTGGATGCCTTGGAAGAACCCGAAGTTCCCGATGACGAGTAGTTTTATCACACATGGCAACCGATACTGACGTACGGCGCAAGACGCAATCTGATGTCGCCTTCGACGAAGGCCTGGACGAGGCTGCAATCGATGAACTTGTGTCCGCGTCTGCGTTTGAAACACTCGATCCTGAATATCGACAGTCCGCCCGTTTTCGTGCGACACTCAAAGCGCACGCGCGCGTCGTCGACGTGCAGCCGGGCGACCTTGTCGTGCGCGAAGGAGACTGGGGTAACTCGGCGTTCTTCATCCTCTCAGGCAAGATCGCGGTNGAAATCGAACCACCGGAATCGGGGATGCCCCAGGAGATGCTCGGCCGTCGGCGGGATCGGCCCAAGAGTTTGCTCCAGGCGTTAGCTCAGCTATTTACAAACCATCGCTTTCCCGAGTTTCGTGGCCGGTTCAGTTTTGCTGGTTCCAAATCTGACGTCCAGCGTCGGGGTGCTGGCAACGCAACTCGGATCTTTCTTCAAGACTTGGACGGAGTCCTNGATAAGTACGCGCACGCCTTCCTTGAACCGGGACAGTTTTTCGGCGAGATCGCGGCTTTAGGACGCACGCGTCGGACCGCGACGCTGTTTGCGGTCGAGACGAGCCGGTTGATTGAAATTCGCTGGCAGGGACTGCGTGACATCATGCGCCGCGATGCGGGAATTCAGGCGTTGATCGATAAGAGGTTCCGCGAGCGGTCGCTGCGCGCGTTCTTGGAGGCCTCGCCGATGTTTGAGCATCTGCGGGAGGACGCCGATGGGGCCTTGAAGGAACTTGCAGATGGCGTCGAATTGCGGGTTTTCGGGGAGTATGGGCGTGCACAGTCGTTTCGCGAGCTGGCAGATGCTGCCACGGCCGGCGATTTTTCTGGTGAGCATTTGATTGCGCGTGAAGGAGATTATCCCAATGGGATTGTCATGATTCGTGGTGGTTTGGCGCGCGTTAGCCACCAGTTCCATCACGGCGAGCGCACCGCGTCTTACCTGGGCCCAGGGCAGGAGTTTGGATTCAATGAGATCATGGCGGGTCACGGGAGCAGTCAGCCGGTCGCGCTTCAACACTCGCTCCGGGCGCTGGGCTTTCTGATGGCGGTTGTGGTGCCCACTCCGTTGGTAGAAAAGTACATCCTGAACCACCCGGCATCGGCGTGGTACGGTGCGGCTCAGCGGGCCGAACCGAATCGATCCAGCGACGCGCATCAGCGAGTCGATCAGGATCTGATCGAATTCCTGGTCGGAAATCGGTTTGTCAATGGCACCGCGACGATGTTGATCAACATGGACCGGTGTACCCGCTGCGACGACTGTGTGCGCGCCTGCGCCGCGTCGCATGACAATAACCCTCGATTCTTGCGCAACGGGCCGATCAACAACGGGATTATGGTCGCGAATGCCTGCATGCACTGCCGCGATCCGATCTGTATGATCGAGTGTCCCACCGGTGCGATCAGTCGGAAACTTGACGAAGGCGAAGTGGCCATCAATGACGGGACTTGTATTGGGTGTGGGACGTGCTCGAATAACTGCCCGTACGACGCGATTCGGATGGTGGAAATTCGTGACCGTAACGGGCGTTTTCTTCGAGATCGCACGGTTGCGTCACGAGCGCCGATCACGAAGGCCACAAAGTGTGATCTGTGTGTTGAGCAAAAGGGCGGGCCCGCGTGCCAGCGAGCGTGCCCTCATGACGCGATGATTCGACTCGACATGAGCGATGTAGAGACGTTGGTGCAATGGCACAATCAATAACGATAACTCCATTCGGTGTGAGACGCAGACGCTACACGGTGGCGTTGATTGCGTTGTTGTTGCTGTTTGCGGTGGCCAATTATCTATTGTCGATCACGCTCCACCGCATCGCGATGGTGTCTGGATGGACTCTGTTTCTGCTCGTTGTTGCGTTAACGGCTTACAACTTGCGGAAGCGGATCACGTTTTTGCCTTTGGGGCGGTCTGCGACATGGTTGCAGGTGCATATCTTTGTGGGACTGCTGAGCATCGCCGTGTTTGGCATGCATATTGGCTGGCGCATTCCCAACGGCGTTTTGGAGGTCGCTCTCGCCGTAGTGTATTTAACGGTTGCGTTGAGTGGCATCGTCGGGCTTTGGATCAGTCGGATTTTTCCTCGTCGACTGTCCGACCGCGGTGAGGAGGTGTTTTTTGCGAGAATTCCGCGCGTCTTGCACCGGATTCATGCGGCTGTTGAACACGAGGTTCTGGCTTGTCTCAAAGAAGACGATTCGACGGCGGTACCCGAGTTCTACGCCGATCAGCTCAGGCCGTTCTTTGAACGGCATCATCATTTCTGGAAGCACATGATCAAGTCCCGCCGCGATGAACAGAAACTGTTGCGAAAGATGGACGCGTATACTCGGTACCTTAACAGCAATGAAAAACAGACAATCGAGTCGATGAAGGATTACGTCAAGGTCAAGAGCGACCTGGATTTTCATTTTGCGCATCAGACGGTTCTCAAGACCTGGCTTTTCATTCATGTTCCGCTGTCCTACGCGTTGGTCGTGATGGCAATCTTCCACATGATTCTGGTGTACGCCTTTGCGGGGGCAGTCTATTGACCGAAGCGCGCCGTGTCTTTGATTTTGATAAGGGCGAATACGAGCGCCCCAATCAGCCGTGGACCTGTGGCCGCGCAGGAGAAGGTTTGACGTGCGCGTTGGGTCCCAGTGCACGTGGGCAATGCGGCGCCGTCTGCGAGCCGTATCTCGATGGCGATCGGTACCACTGCAATAACGCGTCGTTGTTGTCGAACCGCTGTGATGTGGGTCCTCGTGAGGACGGTGGTTGTTGCCAGGTCCCCGCGGAGTGTCATCCGACCGAAAAGGCCGGGCAGTGGACCTGTACGCGCGGACGGTGTTTGGTGGGTCCGTCGCCCGATGGTCAGTGTTCCCAGAAAGCCTACGTGTGCCGACCGCGTCGTAGTATTTGGTCCCAACGTCGCGCCTTGACGATTGGCACGGTTGCCTTGGTATTGGGGATCTTAATGGCGTTAGGTGCCGGGCGCTATCAGGAGACGATCGTTTCCCCGGGCGCGCTTGCTTCGGTCCATTCAACCAGCAATTGTCAGGATTGTCACCGCGCCGGTGAACAGGGGTTGTCGCATTGGGTCAGCCTGGCTTTGTCGGGTAGTGACGCTGCAGTCCAGAGCGAGGAGAAGTGTCTTTCCTGCCATCGTGATCTGGGGACACGTCCTTTGAATGCGCATGGACTCGACGTCTCGGAGCTTGCGCAAATGACGGCGCGCTCGGCAGCAAATACGGAGACCTCTCAGTTGTTGATCGAAACAGCCCGGACCACGTTTGGCAGACCGCACCAGGGTGATGACAAGTTAAACTGCGCTACCTGCCACCAGGAACATCGCGGCCGCAAGCACGATTTGAAGGGCATTTCGAACGAACAGTGCCAGTCGTGTCATGAGAACACCTTTCATAGCCTTTCCGAGGGCCATCCGGAGTTTTCTGATTATCCCTATGCTCGTCGGACGCGCGTCTATTTTGACCATGCGACGCACTACAACCAGCACTTTGATTCTTTCGAGAGGATCATGCCAGACGGTAAGAAGCCCACGTCTTGCCTGACGTGCCACGATCTGGACGGTGCCGGACAGAAAATGGTCGTGCGGGGATTTGACGAGGCCTGTAGCAGTTGCCACACATCGCAGATCCGTGATTCTCTGATTCCCGGGATCGTGTTGTTCGGGGTTCCCAAGCTGGACGTGACCACGTTGGCGGACGGAGAGCTTCCGGTTGGCATTTGGCCCGAGAATCAGAATTCGAATAGAGATGCGTTCGGGGCGACGGGACAAGTCCCACCCATGATGGCACTACTGCTGTTGGCGGATGAGCGGTATGCGCAGCACTACGCTGCGCTGGACGACGTCGATTTGCTTGCATTGGGCGATGCAAATCCAGAACAGGTGGAAGCCGTTTTGAGCTTTGTGGATGCGCTCAAGCAACTTCTGCATGAACTGGCGACGGGAAATCGGGAACGTTTGCGAGCCCGGCTCGAGATGACAATCGGGAAGTTGACACCGGCGACGGCTGTCTCGCAATTGGTGGATTTGATCCTGGAGGCGGAGTTTGTGTCGGCTTTGGCAGGGCGGGACTGGTTTAAGGGCTTGACGGATGAAATCGGAGACGATGGGGCCAGTTCCCGTCAAGAAGAATTCGAGTCTCACCCGATTGGCGGGGCGACTGCCAATGACCGAATCAGCTGGTACTTCGACAATACGGATCTTTCGATACGGTATCGCCCGATTGGTCACGCCGATGGTACGATGAAGCGATGGCTCGAGGTGGCGGTTGAAATCAAGAATTCCCTTCCCCCCGCAGCAGCTGTTGGTGAGCCCGGTGTCCGGCAGACGGTGGGCCGGTTGTTTGATGAGATGACATCACCGGTTGCGGCGGGTCGCTGTACGAAATGTCATTCGATCGATCAGGCGGATAGCCGAATGGCGATCAATTGGGTCGGTAGCCGACCCGACGAGCGGGTGAGCTTGTTCACCAGTTTTGTTCATTTGCCACATGTCAAAGGGATGACGCAGGGTGCCTGTACGACGTGCCATGATACCGAGGGTGAAGAGTGCAGGCAGTGTCACTCGCTCAAGAGCAGCTTGAGTCGTTATCGGCCTCAATTTTTTGACCGCGATTGGGTTCCGGCGTTCGATCCGGCTCACTTCGNGAGTGATTTTTCGGACGTCCCAACNGAGACTTGTGCGTCGTGTCACAGCCGTTCTTCGGCGAGTGACGGTTGCTTGAAATGTCATAACTATCACATCCATCGTGATCGCGGNCCAGCTGCTGTTACANNGGCTCGTTAGTTTGCGTGTCGCCTGGATTNACNNACTTCATTTGCCTACAGGCAGAAAGAGACTTTCCATGAAAGCGTCAGATTTATTTGTGCGTGCGTTGGAACGCGAGGGTGTGGAATATATCTTCGGAATTCCCGGTGAAGAGAACCTGGATATCCTCGACTCCTTGCAGGGTTCGTCGATCAAGTTGATCTTGACGAGACACGAACAGGGTGCGGGATTTATGGCNGCAACGTATGGGAGACTGACCGGCAAGGCGGGCGTTTGCATGTCCACGCTTGGGCCGGGTGCAACTAATTTTGTGACCGCCGCCGCCTATGCGCAGCTGGGCGGCATGCCGATGTTGATGCTCACCGGTCAAAAGCCAATTAAGGCGAGCAAGCAGGGTCAGTTCCAGATCATCGATGTCGTTGACATGATGCGGCCGATCACAAAATTCACGCATCAGATTGCGGGAGCCGACAATATACCCTCGCGGGTACGAGAGGCTTTTCGGATTGGGGAAGAGGAGCGTCCCGGCGCCGTACATATCGAGTTGCCCGAAGATATTGCCGCCGAGGATTCCGATATGCCGATCCTAGATAAGAGCGCGGTGCGACGACCCACGGCAGAAGTCAAATCGATTCGTCGTGCGGTCGAGATGATCGAACATGCTAATCATCCTCTCGTGATCATCGGCGCGGCAGCAAATCGTACACATNCCAGCCGTATGCTGCGGGATTTCCTGACACGCACCAGGATCCCTTTTGTGACGACGCAAATGGGAAAAGGAGTCGTCGATGAAAGAGACTCCGCTTTTCTTGGCAACGCGGCGTTGTCCGCGGGGGACTTTATTCACCGGGCGACCGATAGTGCCGACTTGATCATCAACGTGGGTCACGACGTCATTGAAAAGCCGCCGTTTTTCATGCGGGATGGCGGCGTAGAGGTGATCCACATCAACTTCTTTTCCGCCAAAGTCGACCCAGTCTATTTTCCGCAGGTGGAAGTGGTGGGTGACATCGCGAATAGNATCTGGCAGATCAACGAAGCGATTACTCNTCAGGAAAGCTGGGACTTTTCGTTTTTCGAGAAGGTGAAGAAACACGTAGACGCCCACGTCCTGGATCAGGCGGATTCAGGCACGTTTCCGGTCGTGCCGCAGAGAGTAGTGGCCGACGTCCGCGCCGCGATGCCGTCGGATGGCATCATCTCGCTGGACAACGGTGTGTACAAGATCTGGTTTGCTCGCAATTATCGTGCACACGAACCGAACACGGTCTTGCTTGATAATGCGCTGGCGACGATGGGCGCGGGCTTGCCCGCGGCGATGGCGGCGAAACTGGTATATCCAGATCGGAAAGCCCTGGCCATTTGCGGTGACGGTGGTTTCATGATGAACTCGCAAGAGATTGAGACAGCGGTTCGTCTGCGGATGGACGTGACGGTGTTGATTCTCCGCGATGATGCGTATGGGATGATCAAGTGGAAACAGGCAAACATGGGGTTCAATAATTTTGGACTGGACTACGGGAACCCTGATTTTGTTAAATACGCCGAGAGTTACGGTGCGAAAGGGCACCGAGTGAATCAGACCGAGGAACTCTTGCCTTTGCTGAGGGAATGCAATAGTGAAGGTGGTGTACACCTGATCGACTGTCCGGTTGATTATTCAGACAATGATCGAATCCTTAACCAGGAGATCAAGTCTCTCAGCCAGGCAATCTAAGTGTAACTTGCCTGTCTTTGATGTGATTGGTCGGTGTCGAATTGTCACGCCTTGCTTGTGGGCGCGGATTCTTGTCTAGCGGTTGCTAGGGACGTTCTCGCTACGGGCCGTTCGCAGTGCCGCTTGTAGGTTGTTCGATCGTGTTGCCAGCGGAGACGAGTCAACGCACACGGTTCTTTGTTTGAGTGATGTCAGATTTGGTAGGACCGCCATGACAAGTAGTGATTTTGAATTGGTTGCCAAGGATGGTAGTGGACAACATGTGACACGAANCCGTCCCATTGTAGGACAGGAAGTCAGCTTCGGCAGATCTCCGGATAATGGGTTGGCCGTCAGGTGGGATGGCGCGATTTCCCGCCATCACGGAACCATCACATCGGACCAGGACTCGGTAACCATTCGATGCAATGAAACGGCGCGTAATTCGATTGTCTTTCAAGGATCGGTTGTGCGTGAATTGACGCTCTCGAAGACAGATGACTTTGAGATTGGGTCGACACGGTTTTCTTTGATCCGCCGAGCGCTGCAACCCGCCCAAGGTGATGACGATCAGCAAGCTCCCGAACCACACTTGCTGGATCAAATCACGTTTACCGCCAGTCAATTGCGGGCTGCATCGCCCGATGATCCGGAGAAACAGCTAGTCGCGCTAGCGAAAATTCCGTCACTCGTTGAGTCGGCTAAGGGAGGCCTCGAATTAGCCGAACAATTGGCGAAGTTTCTGTTACAGACGCAACCGCGGGCCGACGCGGCGGCTGTGATGGAGTTTCGGACGAAGACGGCTGAAGACCAGGGTGAGTCACCGTGGGGAGATTACGTCCCGCTTAATTTTTCGTTTGACGTTCGGGCTACGCTGAGCACCGAGTTTCGGCCCAGCAAGCGGGTCACGGCGGCGGCGTTGGCTTCGGGAAAAACGACGGTGCACTCTTGGGGTCCGTCGGCCAGCGGCGAACTCCAGGCGACCGTTACTGATGGGCTGGGTTGGGCAGTCGCGGTTCCCGTCCAATCGGCGGACGTTCACTGGTGTATC
Source organism: Planctomycetaceae bacterium (assembly GCA_002702965.1). Classification (GTDB taxonomy): domain Bacteria; phylum Planctomycetota; class Planctomycetia; order Pirellulales; family Pirellulaceae; genus UBA9264. Next base: position 38,827 of record PADE01000030.1, on the reverse strand, counting down.
TACATTTCGGGACCAGGAGTGATTGCGCACCGCGAACAACTCGCATCGAATTGCCGGTTCATTGAACTCGTGGGAGAGTTCTTGCGATCGATTACGGCCGCGAATGCATTCCATGAAAGAAAATCGGCGTTGTCGAGTTTCTTGTCGCCGAGCATTGCCGAAAAAGTCCTTTCGACCAGCGGTGGTCTGGCGCTGGAGCCAAGCGAGGCACCGTTGGCGGTCTTGTTTTGTGATTTGCGAGGATTTTCACGGATCAGTGAGAAGTACCGAGAAGACCTCATGTCGCTCTATAAGCGCATTCGCAGCGCGCTGAGTGTCATGGCGGGTGGGATCATCGACGCTGACGGTGCGATTGCGGACTTCCAGGGTGATGCGGCGCTTGGTTTCTGGGGATGGCCGATTGTCGATTCGGCCCCCGCGGTTTCGGCCGTATCGTCCGCGCTGTCGATCTTGCACGATTTTGCTCATGCGATGGAAACGTCGGAAAGGGAAACGCTGGAAGGCTTGGCTCTCGGTGTTGGGATCGCGACCGGCAAAGGGCTGGCTGGTCAGATCGGAACAAAACAGCAAGCGAAAATTGGTGTGTTCGGGCCAATCGTGAATTTGGGTGCACGTCTAGAGGGAATGACCAAGATGTTCGGGTGCAAGATATGCTTCGAGGGCCAGACGGCGGAACAGGTTAGCAACTCGGAGATATTTTCCGGAAAAACCGTTCGCCGTCTTGCTGTCCTACAACCGGCCGGCATGGATGATGTCATCGAGGTCTTCTCGATTGTGACTCCTCAAGATGATCGTATGTCTGGCGACGCGGAGATTGTCCATGGATATCGAAATGCGCTAGACTCTTTTACTGCCGGAGATTGGCAGGGCGCGAAAGAGAAGTTGGACCAATGGGTGGAAAGGGACAGCCCGTCGAAGTTCCTCGCCCAACACATTGCGCAATTTGGGCCGCAGCCGCCTGAAGAATGGGCGGGCGTGATTCGACTCGAAAAGAAATGATGCTCGGGACGTCCGAGAAGGCGAGCTTCAGAAGAACGCATTCTGCGAGATTCGATTAATGTATGTCGATGTGATTTGTTCTGGTGACGCGGTGCCGCGGAATGGGCAATTGCTCTCGACCTGTATCATCAACGAACACATCGCAATCGACGCGGGTGCGCTAGGTACGATGGTCCCGGCAGCGACACAGGACAGAGTGTCGGACATCTTCCTGTCACATTGTCACATGGACCACGTAATGTCACTGCCGTTCTTTCTGGAACAACGCGACCTAGTAAAGAACGCGGTGCCCACAATTCATGCACATGCTGCCTGTATCGATGCGTTGCACAAGCATTTCTTCAACGATCTCATTTGGCCCGATCTCGGGCGAATTGAGCGAGAAGAAGGAGTGCAGTTTTGCCGCTTTGAGGATCTTGCCGTCGGTGCCACGGCTACCTGTCATGGGGTCCAGGTCACGTCGCTGCAGTTAAGTCATACGGTACCCACATTCGGGTTTCTGGTAAGCGATTCTAGCGCGGTTGTGGCGTTCATTTCAGATACCGAGTACAGCCCTTCATGGGTTCAGGTGCTGAATCGCCTGCCGAAACTCACCGGTGTGTTTCTCGAATGCACTTTTCCGACCCGCCTTCAGTGGCTCGCTGAAAAGAGTAAGCATATGACGCCTGACGATACGGCTCGCTTTATGCGTCAGTGGGACGGTGATTTGCCACGGATCATCATCAATCACGCGAAACCAAACCTGCTCTCGGAAGTACAAAGCGAGTTGGAGGCGGCACTCGATGGACCGTTTGAGATGCTCAAGACGGGACAACGATACGAATTCGGATAATGCTGACCGGGCGGTGCGTTCTTGTGGACGGTCTGCGTCGTATTCGATCGCCGCGCGTACAAACTTAGGGGTGCACGCGCGCGTTCATGCGGCAGCCGTAGCCGATCAGAGGTTGGCCTTTAGTAGCTCAACTCGCTGCCGAAGAAGAATGTCCGGCCGGGTTGGTAGACGCCTCGGCCAACCCGGAAGTCCAGATGCTCGCGGTAAAACCGGTTGGCGAAGTTCTCGACGCCCGCGGTGAGCAAGTAGTTCGGTGTCAGATATCGAAACGCGCGAACGTCCCAGGTGTTGAATCCGGGGGTCTCCGATTCGAAAAGGCTGCTCGCGATACGATCCTGGCCCGACACGATCCGCATACTGATTTCAGTACCCCAAACATTGTCCACTTCTTGGGATTGCCAGCGCAGGCCGAGCAGTGATGTCATCGGTGGGATTCCCGCGAGTGGTTCCTCTTCCAGGTCGACGTCGCTGCGGAATTCGTTGCCATGAAAATGGAAAACTCCTCCACTTGCACCGCGAATGGACTGTTGCGTCGGTTCATTGCGGGTGTGATCCTGCCCGGCCACGTAACTCAGCATGCCAAACGCGGTACACACCTCGGTCAGCTGGAATTCCAGCGAGCACTCCCCGCCGACCAGAGTTGCCAGATCGGTATTTCCGTAGGCGGCAAACTGAATTTGTTCACCTGGAGCATCCAGTCCCTCGAGGTCTTCAAAGATGATGTAGTCGTTGATCCAGGCGTGGAATCCGTTCACTTCGACTTGCAGCCTTCCGTAGTCGGAGGCGACGCCGACATCGATTTGGGTGAGTCGTTCGGGTTTCAGCAGCGGATCTCCGATCACAGCCGTAAAGCCCGGTTGGAGGCTGCCGATGAACGATTGATCCGCGTAGAGTTCCGTCAGGTTGGGTGGGCGCTGCGCATGCCCGGCACCAAAGGAGACCGTGTGCGTCTCACTCAGTTGTTTCTCGGTGTTGAGAAAGATCGCCCAGGTTGTGAATTGTCGCCGCAACTCATCGTCGGTGTAATTGAAGGAGTCAATTACACCAAATTCAGTGTTAGGTACTTCTCCTGAATTGATGCTGGCGGCGTCGGTCTGTACGAGATCGACACGGGCTCCGGCGGTCGTCTCCCACGTTGGAGATAGCTGTCGATTGCGTTCGATAAAGAATCCCACGTCGCGCGAATACGAATCCGGAATAGGGAAATTGAACAAATCACCATCCGCGATGAATTCTGGCTCGAATTCTGGCTCGATGTCGTTGAGTTGTGCCGTTAGGAAAATCAGGTCCGTGCCGAGGCTGAAGGTGGATTCATCGGAGTCATCCCATGTCCATTCCGCTCGGTAACCGGTCGACATGCCGTCGACGTCGGTGATGGCGTACCCAGAGAGGAGAGAATCTACGAGTGTTGGAATCTGTAGATTCTTGCCGATTCCACGGGTGTCGCCGGCGAAGCGGGTGCGGTTGTACCACCCGTTGATCTTAAACGAGTCGCTGATTTCCAAGTCGGTGAGCTCGTAGTCGAAATCAAATCCATCGGTAACCAGGAAATTGATATCAAAAATCAAGCCGGGGAATTCGATACCCGTTTGATCGAGTCGTAGATAGCTGAATTCAATGCTGCTGGACTCATCGATGTCTTTTCCGTATGCAAAATTCATGTAGCGTGAGTTGTAACTGGACGGCAGCTCTCGTGAGATAAAGCCGCCAGTCGTGCCAAACGCCCTTCCCGCTTCGTAGTTGCTTCCTGTTCGATGCCCATAGTCAAATCGCACGCCCCAGTCCGAGGCTCCCGCTTGTACCGATTGACGCCCATACCATTGCTCACCGTTGGTCAGGTATTGGAGTCCCGTCGTGGAGTTGGACTGGAACCCGTCCGCGTATCTCGGGGAACCCATTAACTCTACATCGAGGAACTTGAATCCAGGTCCATTGCGCACCGAGTACGGACCCTTGATGACGGTGATCGTGTCGATCATGCGGGAATCGAACTTGCTCAACATGGTATCGAGATCGACGCGCGCCGGTGCATAGTAGGAACCGGATGCCAGGATCTGGCCCGACCGGGCACCGCGAATCCGCAAGTCTGTGATGACCGGTGTGCGTCGCTGTGCTGTGACGCCATTGGTGGCATTCGACTTTCCCAACAGGCTGCCGCCATCCGAGGAAGCCCGAGTTATCGCTTCGGTTCCTCGGACCACATCGACGCCCAACTTTCTACGGGCTCCAGATTCCCCGGAGCCAGATGATCTCGATCCGAACAGGTCAAGCGACAAAGCTGCAGGCGCTCGCCCTGCTGGCGGTTCACGGCGGTCGAGACGACCGTCGTTTGGTGGTGGCTGAATTTGAACGACCGGATGGGTGCCGTCGGGAAAGGTGTCAGCCGTAGCGTCGATCGGACCGACCTGATCGTCGTCGTCGGTTGGCTCGTTTCCTGTTTCGGGAACGGGTGACACCGAATCGTCCGACACCGTTGCCGAATCGGTAGTACCAGGAAAGCCACTTGTCTGGGCTATCGACGGTGTGTGTAAACCTGGCAGCAAGAGCAGCATTACCGCCGAGTGCCAGCCAATGGATTTGACGGTGATGCGCATCCGTGCGATTTCCGGGATTGTAGGCGTTAGGCCGAGTTGCCAAACAACCGGCAGCTGTGAACGTAATGAAAAACAGAATTCCGACGGTTCTGTCTATCGGTCGGCGCGTGCAGATTCGTCGGGTTGGCGCGGGTCCGGAACCGGAAAAATGCCGTCGAATCCAGCGAGCGCATCGGTTTGTGTTGAATATGGCGAATGCACGACCGGAGGTCAGATGTCCGGTTTACTGCGGGTCGGCCGGTTTGTCCCCAGCAGACTTTTGCAGTTCTGAGAGAGCCGTCTGATAGCGGCTGCGATGCTCGGCAAATAGCTCCGTCGATGGCGCAGCGGCAAGCAGGGCATGGTAGTCCTGGATTGCCAATTGTAACGCCTGTTGTGATTCAGAGTCTTTTTGCAGGGTGACCATAAGTTGCCACCGCGCGGCGTGCGTCAGCGCCCGGTTCTCGAGATAACCGAGAGTTTTCAATAGCGTTTCCTGGAATCGCGCGGAATAGTCCTGGACTAATGCGTTGTCGACAACCAGTGCTGTTTCCGCGTGGCCCATCTGACGAAGTGCGATTTCCAGTTGTGCCATTTTTTGGTCTCGTTCGTCAAAATAGTCAGCTCGTGACGGTTGCGCGGTCATCAATTGGGAATAGAACTGTACGGCTTCATTGTGCACCGCAGCGGATTCGGCCAGTTGTCCCTGTTTCTCCAGCACGCTGCCCAGGTCATTCAACGTGTTGAGGCGTCGGGCGATAAACCTGGGGCTATCTTCTTCCCCGGTCAGTTTCTGGAATTCCGCGGTTGCCTTCGACAAAAACTGCTTCGCCTTTTCAAGATCACCTTGGGTGTCGTAGATCTTCGCTGCTCCCCAGTGCGCCGTTGCCAGTGCATTCCGTCCGGCGGTGCCCAACTTCTCTAAGGGGGAGAGCAATTGAATGGCTTGTTCAAATTCGCCGAGTGCGTGATCATGCGTCGCCGGTTGGTCGCTGTAGACGAGACCCAGCCCAGTGTGGCTGTTTGCCCGCAGCACCGCGAGCGCGCCGGGCTCCGCCGGCGGTGCCTGAATGCCACTCAGCGAGTTCGCCGCTTGCGTGTAAGCGTCTTTGGACTTCTGGGCGTCTCCGAGTAAGCGCCAGACATCCCCCAGACGCATCTGGCACCGGGCATACTCGATTCGTAGTTGCGGATCACTGGTCGGTTTGCTCGTGAAGGACTCGTAGTATGTCGTCGCCTTTTCCAACAGGCGCACCCTGGCAGCTTCAAGCCCGGGGTAATTCTGTAAATCGCCACTTAGATCAAGTAACCATGCATCGGCAGAGATTCTCGCGTCTTTCAGGTGCCGCAGCGCTTGCTGACGCGCGGCACGTTCTGCGTTGTTCGACTTCTTGAGGCTGCTGTTCAGCCGATCGAGTTGGTGGTTCTTGTTGTCGAGCTGTGCGTTCGCGTTGGTCACTACAAACACGATGGCGATCAGACCGATAACGGTTGCCGCGACCGCCGCTGCCGTTCCGACGACGAGTGTTTGATGTCGTTTAATCCAGCGTCTGACACGGGTCGACCATGGGTCTGGGAAGGCAGCAACGGCTTCGTCTGCGAGCCAGCAATTTATCTCTTGGGCCAGCTGTGCTGCGTCGTTGTACCGTAGGGCCGGATTCAACTCCATCGCTTTTTGACAAACGGCTGCCAACGCGGCGGGCGCGTTTGGGTTGATGTCACGAGGCGCTGCGATGACGCCATCTTGGATTCGCAGTAAGAGGTCGATCGTATTTTCAGTTGAACTGTCGCGCGTGATGGAATCGGACAACATACTGGTCCGGTCGGTTTGTTTCCTCTTGGTCCAACGAGAAACTTCTGCCTGCGAGTGTTCCTGGAGGCGCCGATGTGGTGTCTTGCCGGTCAGAATACGAAACAGCACACCACCAAGGGCGTAGACATCGGCGGCGGGTCCAACCCGATCGTTTTGGCCCGCCGCCTGTTCGGGAGCCATATACGCAGGTGTTCCCACGATCCGCCCTTGCTGGGTTTTTTCGAGCGAGTCGTTTGGGCCGAGCATGACCTGACGCTGATCGCCGCTCTCCGGCTCGTTGAGTACTTTGGCGATACCCCAATCGAGCACGAGAAGTTCTTCGAATTCACCGACTGCGATGTTCTCGGGTTTGATATCGCGATGAACGACGCCACGATCGTGCGCGTAGGAAATGGCGTGACACGTGTTGACGAAGAGCGTGAGTAACCGCCGAAGCTCCATCGTCCGATCGTCGTCAGAGTCACCGCTGTTGTTGTGATAGTCGTCAATCAGTTCTTTGAATTCGCGTCCGCGAATGAACTTCATCGTGTAGTAAGGCTGGCCGTCTTCCTCGTTGGTGCCCGCCTGGTAGATGGGGACGATATTTGGGTGTTCGAGTTGCGCATTAATCCGTGCTTCACGCTCGAACCGCACGACGGCCTCCGACTCCCGTTTCGCGGTGAAACGGATTGTCTTCATCACGACTTCACGCTCGAGGCGTTTATCCTGGGCGACGAAGATTTTGCCCAGTCCACCCTCTGCCAGGAAACGGGTAATGCTGTGTGAACCTTGGTGTCGCGTCGGCAACTCTGAGACGGATGCGGCTGGACCGTCAGTTGCCGCAGCGGCGCCTTGACCGGCGGTCGCGCTGGTTTGCAGATCGAGTGTCTGGTCGGTTACGTTGTTACCTGTCGCAGACGACACGCTCGTGCTGCTATGCGTCGGCAGATCGATCGTCTGATCGACATGATGATCTTCGGGATCGTGAGAAGATGGCGGGAAACCAGCTGTCGCCTCAGTGGCCGGGGAAATATCTGCAACAAGCGTGCTCTCTTCCGCGTTGTAGTCAGACGCGATCGTATCGCTTGATGCCGCGGAAGAGAGAGCCGATGTGGCCGAATGATCGAACGTCAACTGGTCACCGCTCTCTTCTGGTGGCACCGTTTTCTCGCGCGAAGGATCTTGTTTCGTCTCACCGGGGTCGATTGGATCAAGCGGTGTGCCACAGACTGGACAACTTATGGTCGCGTTTCCTGTTGTGGCAGTGGTGGCGGGCCATTGATGGCCACAAGCGCAGATGTGGAGTTTCAGGGTTTCCATTGTCGTCCCTTGGTAGGTTCCCATCGCTGGCATCGTCGAGACCGCCATGACCGACGAAACAGCCAGGATTCAGGTCGCTTGGACTCGTTTCCCACCCCGGCCGGGTTGTTCGTGTGGTTCGGTCATCATCCCAGAGCCGGGCGCAGTTTTCAATCATTGTGCTCCTGTCCCTCGGCGCACGACACGTGGTGTCGGTAGCCAGGTGTCTGAAAACCCGACTGACTTGATGATTCCAGTCTATATTTGATGCTATCTTGAAAGGCGGCAGGCCGGCTCCGGGTCGGCGGAATTGGTTCTTGGTTGCCCGCGACTTCTGCAGGTGGGGTGACCGGTCACGCAGCTGAAGAGAGTGTTATCCATGTGGTATTACCGGGGTAATGTCGTTGCGGTACTTGGGGCGCTGTGGACGGTCGCCGCGGTTGCCGGAGAAACGCAGCATTGGGCTTTGCGGAGGGTGATACGTCCTGAATTGCCGGCGGTGCGCAACCGCGCGGCGATCCGTAGTCCGATCGATCGGTTTGTGGTGGGTCGGCTGGAGGCGGAAGGGATCGGTCCGTCTTCCTCAGCAGATCGCACGACGTTGTTGCGAAGAATCTCGCTGGATCTCATCGGCCTCCCACCGTCTGCCCGTGAGGTCGACACGTTTCTGCGAGACGAATCGCCCGACGCGTACGATCGCCAGGTCGACCGGTTGTTGTCCAATCCGCATTACGGCGAGCATTGGGCACGAGGGTGGCTTGATCTGTGCCACTACGCGGACAGTGACGGGTACCTGACCGATCAATCGCGGCCCGTCGCCTGGCGATTTCGGCAGTGGCTCGTCACGGCATTTAATTCCGACAAGCCGTACGACGCGTTTACGATCGAGCAGCTTGCGGGCGACCTGCTACCGAAGGCGACTGTCGAGCAGCGTATCGCCACCGGCTTCCTGCGACAGACTCTGAGTAATCGAGAAGGTGGGGCGGACCTCGAAGAATTTCGTGTCGCTCAGATCGTCGACCGTACAGAGCTACTCGGAACGATCTGGCTTGGCTTAACGGTTGGATGTGCCCGCTGTCACGATCACAAATACGATCCGTTGTCGCAGCGGGATTTTTTCTCGCTGTTTGCGTTTTTCGATCAAGCAGATGAAATCAATATCGATGCCCCGCTCCCGGGTGAACTCGGCAAGTTCCTTGAGGCACAACCGCAGTATGATCGCCAGCGGCGCGCACTGATCGGTCCGGTCGAATCACGGTTGACCGAGTTCCAGCACCGTTGGGAGGCCAAGTTGCTGTATGCCGCGCAGCACCCGGGCGAAGACCATGTCTGGGACCGTCACTGGGAGGTACTCGGACTGGTGTGGGGTGGCAATCTGGGTGAAGGACAACTGGAAGGGTGCGAGATTGTCAAGCGCGATCATACGCAGCGCAGCCCGAATCAGCACGACCGAATCCTCGATTATTTCCTCCGGCATGGGACGCTTGTTGATCCACCCGCCGAGAGCGAATCTCTGAACCTCAAACAACTGTCAGAGAAACTAGAGAAGCTAAGCGGGGAGGTTCCCTGGCCGACTCGCGCGATGGCAATCCGGGCCGCTCTCAACCCGCGCCAGACGCGGATCCATGAACGTGGTGACTGGCGCGCGCCGGGCGATGCGGTGGCCCCCAACGTCCCTCGCTACCTGACGGATCGGTCACGGCCTGCGCCGAGGGATCGGTTGGCGCTCGCCCGATGGCTGGTCTCCGGAGAACACCCATTAACTTCCCGAGTGGCTGTCAATCGGATCTGGCAGACGTTTTTTGGCCGGGGCCTCGTGTTGACCTCCGATGATTTTGGGACGCGCGGGAATCGACCTTCACATCCGTTGCTGCTCGACTGGTTGGCGCACGAATGGGTCCGCTGCCAGTGGAGCACTAAGGCGCTTCATCGCCGGCTGGTCGGCAGCGCGACGTACCGCCAGGCGTCGGAAGCCCGGCGCGATCTCGCGGCGTTGGACCCCGACAATGTGTTGCTGGCGCGACAGGCCAACCTGCGTCTTACGGCTGAGCAGATCCGAGACGCGACGTTAGCCGCGAGTGGTTTGCTGAGTTCCCGAATCGGTGGCCCGGCGGTGCGGCCGCCTCAGCCGCCGAGCGTCAGCGAAGAGAGTTACGGTAATGAGTGGAAGCCCAGCACGGGTGAGGATCGCTACCGTCGCGCTCTCTATACGTGGATTCAACGGACGAGTCCGTTCGCCCAGGGTGTGACATTCGACGCCCCGAGCCCAGGCAAGAGCTGTGTCCGTCGTGAGCGATCTAATACGCCGCTGCAGGCGTTGACGCTGCTGAACGATCCGGTGTTCTTTGAAGCTGCGCGGTCACTGGCGGGGCGTCTTCTCCGTGCGCCGTTGACGAGTGACGACGCTCGAATCGAGCTTGCTTTCCGATGGTGTCTGGCGCGTTCACCGGAGGACAGCGAACGAACACGATTGGAAGCTTATCTTCGCGATCAAACAGCGGTGTTTGAAACGGATCCTGGGGCGATGCGGCAGATGCAACCTCTTGCGGTGGATGGCCGTAATCCCAAACGGGCTGCCGTTTGGGTCGGATTGGCGAGTGTCCTGCTTAATCTCCACGAGTTTATTACAAGAGACTGACCGATGAACGATCAAGAGCTCCTGATGCGTGGTCAGCGACGACTCTTTCTTACCCGCGCGGCGGGCGGGTTGGGTACGATCGCATTGTCACAACTATTGTCACACGATGGTTTGACGGCCGATGTGAAGCGGCGAACTGAACCATTCGCACCGCGTGAGCCGCACTTTTCACCGCGCGCCAAGAATGTCATTTTTATCTTTATGGCAGGTGCCCCGAGCCAACTGGATTTGTTCGATCCGAAGCCCGCAATGGAGAAGCTACACGGCGAGGCAGTACCCGCGTCGTTTCTCGAGGGGCTTTCCGACGGTCTGATTCGAGGTAGCGCGACGGTATTCGCCAGTCCTCGAAAATTCCAGAAGTTCGGTGACTGCGGAATGGAGTTCTCCGACTACTTGCCGAACCTCAGCCGTTGTGCGGACGACATTTGTATGGTTCGTTCGCTCAGCACGGATGTTGCCAATCATCATCCGGCTCAACTGATCATGAACTGCGGCTCGACGATGTGGGGACATCCCTCGTTGGGTTCATGGGTTACTTACGGGTTGGGGAGTGAATCTCAGAACATGCCGGGATTTGTCGTCATGCTGTCCAACTCAGGGCATGGAGTGGACGGTGGTGCGTCGCTGTGGGGCAGTGGCTTCCTGCCGAGCATTTATCGGGGGGTCACGTTCCGCAGCCGCGGGGACGCGATTCTGCATCTGACGAATCCGCCTGGAGTCCGCCGAAGTACGCAGCGATTGCGACTTGATGTCTTGCGAGATCTCAACCAGTTACGCTTTCAGCGGACCGGCGACCGGGAGATCGCATCGCGGATTGCGAATTACGAGATGGGATTTCGGATGCAAGATGCGGCGCCCGAAATCCTCGATTTCTCGAGGGAGACGACTACTACAAGGACGTTGTATGGGCTGGACCATGAGCGAACCCGGTGGTTCGGATCGAATTGCCTGTCGGCCCGGCGGCTCATCGAGCGCGGAGTCCGATTTGTCCAGCTGTACCATACGACGTGGGATGACCATTCGAATCTCAACACCGGACTGAAAACCAATTGCGAGATGACCGACCTGCCGGCGGCGGGTTTGATCCAGGATTTGAAACAACGCGGATTGCTCGAAGACACGTTGATCATCTGGGGTGGTGAATTTGGACGCACTCCGATGAACGAGGTTCGCCGTGGAAATTCACGTGGACGCGAAGGTCGAGACCATCACCCGTTTGCTTTTACGACGTTGCTTTGTGGTGGAGGGATTAAACGGGGGCAGGTTGTTGGAGCGACTGATGAAATTGGATACCACGTGATCAGAGATCCAATTCATGTTCACGATTTACAGGCCACGATTCTGCATTGTCTGGGATTCGATCACCAGCGATTGACCTACCGGCACCAGGGACGGGACTTCCGGCTGACCGACGTGGGTGGTGAGGTGGTTACGCAACTACTGGCGTAACCCTCATTCGCTGTTGTTGGCGTCTGTGATCGTGTTCGCGTTGCATCGGGAAAGAGGTTTGCCTTGAGGCACGTCGCCGGCACCCGACGAAGAACCGGCGTCTCGCGGACAGCTCGCGCAGGGTTGTTTCACAACCGTGGCAGATGCACTCTCACCACCAGTGCAAATCCCCGGCGGCTGTGACCGAAACGGCTCTCAACGTCGACGCTGACGGTCGTCAGTTTGCGAGACGGCTGGGTCAGTTGTTGTCTCATACTCGAGCGACTATGGTAACGGCCATGGCACGAGTTTTGCTGGAATCGTTGACGAAACGCTTTGGAGATGTTGTGGCGGTCGACTCTGTCGATTTGGAGGTTCAGGACCAAGAACTGTTGGTTCTGGTTGGACCCTCAGGATGCGGTAAGTCGACGATGCTACGGCTGATTGCCGGACTGGAAGACGTCACGTCTGGGCGGGTCACGATCGGGGATCGCTCGGTGAATAGCGTGCCCGCGAAAGACCGCAATATCGCGATGGTCTTCCAGAACTATGCTCTCTATCCGCACATGGATGTTTATCGCAATATGGCGTTTGGTTTGCGAATGCGCAAGGTGCCGCGAGACGAAATCGAACGGCGCGTCCGCCGAACCGCTGAGGTTTTGGGAATCGAAGATCTTTTCGCGCGTCGCCCCGCGCAGTTGTCGGGAGGTCAGCGGCAGCGCGTGGCACTCGGTCGGGCGATTGTCCGAGATCCCGAGGTGTTCCTGCTCGATGAGCCGTTGAGCAATTTGGATGCTCGCTTGCGGGTCACGATGCGCTCTGAGTTGGTTAAGCTCCACCGCCATTTGGATGCGACTATGATCTACGTCACCCACGATCAGGTCGAAGCGATGACGATGGGAGATCGCCTGGTCGTGATGCGAGATGGACGGATCCAGCAGGTCGATACCCCACGCGCGGTGTACGAATCGCCCGCGAATCGGTTTGTGGGCGAGTTCATAGGCAGTCCGCCAATGAATATCCTCGATGGTCGGATTGCTAAGTCGGGTAACGCACTGTTTTTTGTGTCGGGAAGGTTGCGGCTTTCGATCCCCAATAATTTGTGCGCGCCTTGCGAGCATCGAGTTGACCAGTCAGTGCAGTTTGGAATTCGGCCGGAAGACTTGCAGATAAGAACTTCTGATGAAACCGACCCGGACTGTGTTGGGGTGTCGTGCGAGGTTGCCGTCGCTCAATTGTTAGGATCGGATAGCCTTGTCGAGTTGGATCACGAGGGCACGCTGGTCATGGCGAGGCTCGATGGTCGCCGTTCGTATCGAATCGGTGAGGTGATCGAAGTGGGTTTTTCCATGGACCGCGCGCATTGGTTTGACGCTCAAAGCGGTCGACGACTTTGATTTCGGAGATTTGCGTGCACTGGCGACGACCGACAATGTTCCGCTTCGGTCCTTGTATCCACCTGGTCTATCCCTGGTTGGTATTTTCCCTGATCGCATGCGGATCGGGTTGCGAGCAGTCGTCCCAGAATCGAGATCCCAGAGGTCGGATTGTGATCGAGTACTGGCACCAGCCGATGGTCAAACTGGTACCAGGCCTAGAACAGGCCACGACAGAGGTGGGTGATTTCGAACGGTACCTGGCAGATCAATTCATGGCACGGCATCCCGAAGTCGTCGTCAGAACGCAATGTCTGAACTGGGAAGATCTGCCGCGAAAGGTGCCGATTTCGGTTCTCGGCGGACGTCCTCCTGACGTGCTGATGGACTATGTGGGCCGGACCAGTGGCTACTGGTACCAGGGTGTTCTCGAACCGTTGGATGACCTCCTCGTCGATCATCGCGAGGATTTTCGTGAGGAGTTCTTGTCGGACGTGTTGTTGCCGGATACGAGGGGCCAGCAACGACTACACGCGGTGCCTCTCTGCGGGTGGGTGCAATTGCTCGCGGTCAATCGGGCCGCCTGGGACCGGCGCGGGTTGGGGCATCTGTTACCGACTCGTGAGGATCCCAGATGGACGTTTTCCCAGTTTGAAGCCGCTCTGAAGGCGGCTGCGATTCCGGGAAAGTTCTGGCCACTGGGAATGCAGGTAGCGAGTGAGCAGGGTGATTACCGGGTGCTGCAGTTTTTCTGGGCGCACGGCGCCGAGGTCTATCAAGATCGCGACTACTCCCGGATCGCAATTAATTCGCCCCAGGGAGTGGCGGCACTTGAGTGGCTGGTCAAGGCCCATCGTCGCGGTTGGATTCAACGCAACGTCGCCACCGCAGGAAACTCGGTCAACGATATGTTTTGGAGGGGCGATATCGGGTGCATTCCAAGTGGTTTGTCACTCCGTCGTAGCTATGAAGTTGCGTTGCGAGACAACAAAGTCACCGCCGATTTTGATCAGGACGGAGTAACCGACTTTGATCTCATGTTTACTTTGCCGCCGACGCGTGACGGAGTGGAGCTGCGTTTGCCGTATGGGACCAACGGGCTCGCCGTTTTTCGGCAGAGTGATCCCGAAAAACGCCGCCTATTGTTCGAGTTTGTGCGGTTCTTGTCGCGACCGGCGGTCATCCGACAATACGCGACCGCCGCCAATCAACTGGGATCGCGCAAGAGCTCCGGTGACCCCTTTTCCGATCAGTCTGATGTACGCCGCGTTTGCCAGTTGGCTGCGCGTTGTGCTCCGGCGGATATGGGCGCCACTTCACCGCACTACTACGAATTGCGAAAACGACTTCCGCCGCAACTCCAGTTTGCTTTTCTGGGGTTGAAGACGCCTGCTGAGGCACTCGCTGACTTTGAACGCGAAGCGCAACGAGTGCTCGGGGCCGTCGATGAAGTGAACACGCCATGATTCGATTGCGTCCGCTGGGTTCCGATGCCGGCTTATCTGGCTGGCTGTTCTTGCTGCCCGCTGGTGTGCCTTTCGCAGTGTTTGTGCTTTGGCCTTTGTTCCACGGATTGGCGATTAGTTTTTTCGATGTGCGGCTGTCAGAGATGGAGTTCATCGGACTCGCTAACTACCGCCGGTTGATCACGGATGAATCGTTTCACTACGCGGTTTGGAACACCTGCTGTTTTGTGGTTTTGGTCGTGCCCACGGTTTGGCTGTTTAGTTTGGGAGTTGCCGCGATCGTGTTTCCGCTCGGTCGAGTTGCGCACTCCTTCTTTCGCTTTGCGTTCTACGTCCCGGTCATTGCGGGCAGTGTGTGTTTGGCGATGGTGTGGCTTTGGATTTTTGATGACCAGTACGGGCTTCTGAACTACATCTGTGGTGACTTATTGGGTGTCGAGGTCGATTGGCTTGGTCGAACTGACACGGCGCTGCCGAGCCTGGCGGTGGTGGTTATTAGTTGGAGTCTGGGACAACCGATCATTATCTTTCTGGCGGCTTTGGGCGGCATTCCAACGCAACTGCACGAAGCGGCCGCCATCGACGGAGCGGGACCGCTACGACGGTTTTGGTACGTAACGCTGCCGCTGTTGCGCCCCGCTTCGTTGTTTGTGTTAGTGACTCAGACGTTGGGTGTCTTCCAGGTGTTCGTCGTCGTTCTGCTGTTGACTGTCAATGGCGGTCCTGCTCACGCGACGCGGACTGTCGTATACGGGATGTACGAGACGGCATTTACGCCTCCGTATGACTTTGACTACGCCGCCGCACAGGGGACGTTGCTCCTGGTCATCTTGTCGATGGTCGCGATCATGCAGTTTCGGCTGTTGGGCCGCCAATCGGGCTGGAAGTGATCGGTCATGAACACTCGTTGGACGGCATGGCTGGCTTGGATCCTACTGGGCATTGCGGCGCTCGCGGCGCTGGCGCCTCTGTATTGGATGATCAGCGGATCGTTCAAACTACAAGAGGATGCGATGCAGATGCCACCGGAGTGGTTTCCTCAACACCCCACACTACAGAATTACACGAAGCTCTTTGCCTCCGGTAGTCTTTGGAGTGGTCGTCGTCCCGCGCTGCGATGGCTGGTCAATAGTCTGCTGGTGGCGATCTCCGTTTCGTTCAGCGCAGTGGCCACCAGCGCGCTGGCAGGATACGCCCTCGCGAAAAAACGGTTTCGAGGTCGATTAGTCGTGTTTTGGGCTGTCGTGGCGACCATGATGCTGCCACGGCAGGTGTCGCTGATGCCGTTGTACCTCTTGATTGTCCGATTGGGTTGGGTGGATTCATACGCGGCGTTGATTGCACCGTATCTCTGTTTTCCATTTGGGATCTTTCTCGTGCGTCAGTTCATGGAGCAAATGCCGGACGAGATGATCGCCGCAGCTCGGATCGATGGCGCGGGTGAGTGGCGGATTTTCTGGTACATCGTTCTACCGATGGCGCGGCCCGCGCTGGGGGCGGTGGCGATCTTCAGTTTTATGGGGGCCTGGAATGAGTACCTCTGGCAGTTGATTGTCACCAACCGTCCAGAGATGTTCACCTTGCCGGTTGGCGTCTCCAAGCTAGTCAGTACGCTTACCAGCTTTGATTTGGGGCTTGCGATGGCGGGCGCCACGGTTGCGTTCTTACCAATGTTGGCCGTATTCGTCATGTTCCAACGGTACTTTGTCAAGGGAATATCGGTTGGTGCATTGAAAGGATAACCAGCTCGATCGCGCAGTCACCGTTGTGGCGAATTCCGTCAACGAAGGGTACACAGGTCGCTCGCCTGCGACTCCATCGCCCCGTCGGTTTCTCGGATGAACAGGGGCCTCGGTCTCGCCACCCCGTTTCATCGAGTTCTGGATGGTGTACTTCTGTGTTAAACTGCACCGCGATGGTGCGTCTCTCACGGAATGCTTCCGGCTCGCCATCACCGCACCGATCGCACGGTCTGTGGCTGGAATGAGAGCGAATGCTCGGCATCGGACGTCAGTCTACGTTCGCACCCGTGAACACCGTTTCAGGCGGCCCGCGGTTGTTCGATCGCGAGGTTCACCGCTCGGTGGTGGCAACCGTTTTGAGGAGATCTGAGGATGAACGAGCGGGATGATGTGTCGCGGCGCAGTTTTCTTTGCCGGGCGCCTGCGGCGGGGGTGGTCCTGAGTGGAGGTGCAGCGGTTGCGGAGGAGTCGCCGGAACGGCGTCCCCCGGTCCCAAAGACAATCCGCGTAGGTGCTCTGAACGTGGGGTCGTACTCGCACCTTCCCGCCAAATGGGCCTCGTTGATTAACCCTCGACCGGACAGTGATGAGATTCCGTATACGGGGATGCGGATCACGCATTGCTGGGATATCGACTCCGATCGGGCGCGTGGTTTCGCCGCCGGATACGGCTGCGTCGCGGTTCAGAAATTTGACGAAATGCTCGGTAAAGTAGACGCAGTGATATCGGGCGGGTACTACAACCACCCGTACAACCACCTGTTACACGAGCCGTATCTTGAAGCCGGATTACCCAATTTGGTGAATCGACCGTTTGCCAATTCGGTCGGCAAGTCCCGGCGATTGATTGACCTTGCTCGTCGTCACAAGGCGACCCTCTTGGTCCCCTCGGCGCTCGGTCATAATGACGTTGTTTCCCAGGCGCGCCAGTTCGTAGAGTCTTCCGCGGTTGTCGGCTATCACGCGGCGGTAGGTGCCGAGGATTATCCGACGCATGGGATCCACGGGCTCTATTTCTTGTGCCGGGCCATTACCGATGCGTCGAATCCGATCCAATCGGTTTCTTTTCGAGCTCGGAACTGGCATGCACCGCCCGGTTTGCTTACTTATGAGCACCACGACAAGACGGGTCGGCCCTTCTTTGGGACACTCCACACAGGTAACTTTGGTATCGGTGCCTTGACTATCCATACCGAGACGATGGGTCACGGGCGAGCCTTTTCGCTGACCACGGGAACGGGTGTTCCTTACAGTACGACCGAATTCTGGGCACCCACGATTTGGGCCTTCGAGCGCATGGTCCGGACTGGTCAGATGCCGCAGAGTTATGATCAGATTCTGCATAAGAATCTGGCATTCATGGCGGGCTGGCGAAGCATCTTGGTCGAGGAAGGACGCCCCGTAAAGCTCGTTGACGTACCAGCCGACTGGGAGGCTCCGGTTGAGCTTCCCAATATGCCGGGGGATCCGACCGTTTCATTGTTCAAGAAACGGTTTGGCTGATACCTGACGTGTGGTTTGATGATCGCCGTGCTGGCCGCGATGTTTGTCGCCGCGACAGTGTCTGGAAGCTGCGCCGCGCATTCGTGCGGTGTTATGACCAGCTTGCCGCCGTACTCGTGATCGGGTCGCCGCACACTTCGTATACCGGGGTTTTCCAAAATCTTCAGGATTCAACGCTTGCGGCGGAGCGAATCGATGTCCAGAACTTCGTCTTTGATCACCGTATCGCGGCGGTACAGGTAGTGGCCCAAGAACCGAGCGATCCGTTCGTCCAACACGCTTCCGCGTACCCCGTGTCCGCCCTCTTGAATCGTGATCAGTGTCGAGGCGATACCGGCCCGTCGGAGCGCCGCATGATAGATCGTCGATTGATGGAACGGTACCAATTGGTCATGCGTACCGTGCACGATCAGGTGTGGTGCATCATCTGGTCCCACGTGGGTCAGCGGAGAGGCCTGCCGACTCTTTTCCGGGACACGCTGGATCGGGGCACCGACCAATTGGCTCTCGGGTGAGTCCGGAGCGTTGTGAACGATCTTTCCGGGCCGTTCGTCCATCTTTAGGAATGAGGTGGGCCCAAAGAAGTCGATCACGCACGTTACGCGACTGGCTTGATCCGTATGGTTCCCCAATTTCCCCTCGAGCAGCGGGTGGTTCTCCGACACTCCCAGCATGGCGCTGAGATGACCACCCGCCGAGGAACCATAGACCGCGATCTTGTTTCCATCGAGCTGATAGGTTGAGGCGTTGGCGCGGATCCAACGAATGGCTGCCTTGCAATCGTGGATTTGCGCTGGCCACCGCGCTTCGTCGCTTAGTCGATAACCGATAGAAGCCCCCGCGTATTGTCCCGTTCGTACAAAGGAAGAGATGCGATCGCCTCCACTTGCCTTGGAACCACCCCGCCAGGCGCCACCGTGAATCCAGAGAATCACCGGGAGTGGGTGGTGAGCATTACGTTTTCGTGGAAGAAACAGATCGAGGGTTTGACGCGGATTGTCCGTTTCCGCGTAGGGGATATTTCGGCGAATAGTTATGCCTGCTAACTCGCGGCGTTTGCGGCGAGGTTGCGAGCTGTCGCGGTTCTTTGTGAGGAAGCTGACGTGCTCATTGAGAGAAATGAATCCGTCCTGGTTTCCGTCAACTCGTTGAAAATTGCGGCGAGCGTTGTCCGGTAGTTCCGATGGAGCGAGCCTGCTGTCTCGGTTCTTGTCCCAGCGGGTGAACAATCTGGTCGCCCGCTCGGTGGAGGGTGGTTGCGATTGTGCCACGGCTACCAGGGGCAAGAGGTAACAGAAGACGATCATTGGCGAGGTACTTTGGAGCGAATTCAACGTGATTCCTGTCGGTGGGTTGTGGAATTGGCCAGCCACCCTAACGAAACAAGAAACTTGTCCATTTCCATCAAGGTGACTTCATATTTGCCACCTTTTCTGTCTCGGTTAAAGAATCCGTGGGTTTGATTCTCGTACAGGTGTAGATCGCAGCGACTC
Organism: Planctomycetaceae bacterium; assembly: GCA_002702965.1. Classification (GTDB taxonomy): domain Bacteria; phylum Planctomycetota; class Planctomycetia; order Pirellulales; family Pirellulaceae; genus UBA9264. The sequence continues at coordinate 19,686 of PADE01000030.1, read as the reverse complement.
TCCGCCCGTTCCATCAAACGCTTGTATCTTTGGGCCGTGGAGACGGGAACTAGACGGTCCTGGGTGCCAAGAAAGACGATCGTTGGTGGAGCGCCACGACGGATATTATGGAGCGGAGAAATCTCTCGCCAGCGGGTTTGGACTCGGGAGTGGCCGTAGCCGTCCGGACCGTTGTCGTAAACCGGATTAAATAGTACCAACGCGTTCGGTTTTGAGGAGACATCGGTGGCCTCGCTCTTGTCTTCGAGTCCACGAATGTTGCCTGCGGCGGCCGCCACGTGACCACCGGCGGACCCTCCCCCCGCCGCGATCCGGTTTGCGTCAATTCCCAGTTGCGTGGCGCAGCTGCGCAGCCAACGAATCGCGGACTTGCCGTCCTCAACACATTCAAAAGGGCTGGTGCCGTGACGAGATTTAACACGGTACTCGGCCGTGATTCCCACCATGCCTCGTGAAGCCAGGTACCGGCAGTGGGGAACAAACTGCTTCGGTGTTCCATTCACCCAGCTGCCACCGAAGAAAAAGACGATTGCGGGTCGCCGGTCGGCGCCCCGATGCTCGGTCGGAAAGAAGATGTGGAGATGGAGTCGAGCGTTTGCGGTGCGTTTATAGAGCTGCTTGTCGGCACCCTGAAAACTAAAACTCGGATTGTTTTTCGGTTGGCCCGCCTGTGCAGTCCAAGGCACTAGCGACAGCGAGATGACAGCGAGTCCGGCGATCGTGTGGTGCCTTACTTTGCAGCGTCCGGCAGTGGCTGGAAGGTCGGTCATCGCGGTTTCCCCGAAACGCGTAGAGATGGTGGTTGCGAACGCTCGCTGGCGAAGGAGCGTAGCGAATTTCCAATGGTGGTGATCATAACTCAACCAGCTAAACGTGTCGTTGCGGACCTGTTCGAATCGATGTCCTGCAGTTCGACGATTTGCCGATGAGCGCCGGAGTTTCGGGATCCACGTCGCCCGGCTGTGATGGAGAGTCAAACCGAAACTTGTTGCCAAGTTGTGTGGAGTGGCGCGTTTCTTTCCCGTTTGTTCGAGTGACACCGGGGGTGGAAATGACGAGGTGGCGGCACCATTGGCATTGGGATAGAATCGCCGACGAATGGAATAAGAATGGCCGGTCCTCCAGATGAGCGCAAATGATGAATGATCAAGAACGGCGATGGTGGTGTTTTTTCCTGGTGGGGATCGTCACAATCCTTGTGGTGCCGGCGACGGCACAGGATCATTGGCCTCAGTTCCGCGGTGTGGGAGCGATCGGTACCTCTGACAATACGGACCTGCCAGACCAATGGAGTGCCTCTCGTTCGGTTGCCTGGAAAAAGGATCTACCGGGAAAGGGTTGGTCATCGCCGGTCGTTTGGGGCGGTCGTGTATTCTTGTCGACGGTTGTCAGTCAGCAGAGCGCGGAAGAGGCGAAGAAGGGACTTTACTTCGGCGGTGATCGATCGAAGGTCTCGACCGCCGTACATCAGTGGAAGGTGATTTGCCTGCAGCTGAAGACCGGAGAGGTGCTGTGGGAGCAGGTGCCGCACAAGGCCGTGCCCTCCTGGCCACTGCATATCAAGAACAGCTACGCATCTGAGACCCCGGTGACAGACGGCGAGCATGTGTACGTCTATTTCGGGAATGTTGGCGTCTTCTGTTATGACCTAGAGGGCCAGCCGGTTTGGTCTCTGCCGGTGCAGCCGCACAAGGTTCGCAATAACTGGGGAACCGCGGCGTCACCCGTGTTGCACGGCGAGAAGCTGCTCATTGTGAATGACAATGACGAGAGATCCTATTTGCACGCGCTCGACAAACGAACCGGTAAAGAGCTCTGGCGGGTGGAACGCTCGGAAGGCAGTAATTGGGCGACGCCGTACGTGTGGACAAACAGCCTGCGCACAGAGATTATCACACCGGGGACGGGAAAGACGCGATCCTACGATCTAGATGGAAAGTTGCTTTACGAATTTGGAGGCGGTTCCAGTATTACCATCGCGGCGCCCTACTCACAGTTCGGGTTGTTATTCGTCAGTTCAGGCTACGTACTGGATCAAAAGAAGCCGCTGTTCGCGATTCGTCCCGGGGCATCGGGAGATATCAGTCTGGAAGATGAACAGACGAGCAACGACTACATTGCCTGGTGCCAGCCCCAAGCAGCGCCCTATAACCCAGCCACCGTGATTTGGGGCGATCTGTTGTATGTTCTCTTAGATCGCGGTTATGTCAGTTGTTATGAAGCGAAGACCGGTCGTCTTGTGTACGACAAACGCCGATTGCCACGTGGCCGAGCGTTTACCAGTTCCCCTTGGGCCTACAACGGCAAGATCTTCTGCCTCAACGAATACGGTACAACGTATGTTGTTCGGGCGGGTCGTAAGTTCGAAATATTACATCAGAATTCACTGGCTGAAGATGACATGTGCATGGCGACACCCGCGTTGGTTGGGGACCGATTGCTGATTCGGACCTCCGAACGCATTTATTGCATCCGTCGTCTGTGAAATCGACGGTGCCAGAGGATGTGTTGACCTGGGGACTACCGGAGGGACTGATCAAGTGCCGACGGGCTCGGCTGCGCAACATTCCACCGCGGGTTTGTCGACGACCTATTTGNGCAGTTCAAAACCAACGTGGCCAAAGTTCTTGATACGGCCGCCTAGACGGTACAACGAGTCGTTGCCGCTTGAGCCACTTGCCAGCAAGTTGCGTATCGAACTCAACAGCAGGGTCAACGTGTCGTCACCGCTTCCCAGATCGCATTGAAGCGTCCTGGCTCGCAGCTGAAAAGTCGTCAGTGAATCGTCCCCAGATCCCAACTCACAGATCACGGTGCCACGTCGTGAGAAGAAAAAAACCTCNCCCGGCTGGTCGTTTACGCGAGTGTTGTTGGTGCCGACAACTGCCACGAACCACGGAACCGAAAAGATCAGAATGGAATTCGCTTCGTGATCTCCCAAAATCGTGAGTGTTTGAGTTTCAGGATTGAGGGTTGCGAGGACCCCGANGGGATCGCTTTCAGGGATGGAATCCTGGTCGTCGGGATCATCACTGGGTGCTTCGCTTACTGGATCCTCGAGGACGATAACCGATCCCGATCCGGCACCGTAAATACTGCGAATGCCGTCAACGTCGTCGTCTAGAAGATAGCCCGCGCTGAGACCGCTGAAGCGCAGTTGGATTACCGGGTTCATGATGGCATCGATTTCAACTTCGTGATCGAGTCCTAACGCATGGCCGATTTCGTGCAGTACGGTTTCCAAAAACAGGCCTCCGCCCGAACCACTCCAGGATTCGTCACGGTCGAAGTGGATATCCCCTGCGATACCTTGTTTGGTAGAGAAGGGCAGGTAAGCGTGCGCCAGACCGCCCCCTTCTGCGCCATCGAGCAGGTGATGGCCGAAACGGATCTGTGGACCATCTGCCGCCCGGTAACCGACGTCTTCCGTGGAGGGGAGCGGGCCTTGGTCAGCCACTTCAACAAAGTCGAGTGGTGCGACTTCAGACCATAGCGTNAGGGCTTCTTCGACGGCCTGTTTGGCGGNATCCCGCGAAATTCCGATGAGTTGCCCATCGAGCAAGTTGCTGTAGCTGTACGTGATCGTAACCGCCGTTCCAGGCCCCCCCGGTTGTGGCCATTGAAAGCCCGTATCTTTGAAGTCCAGCTGCAACTCTGACTGACTCGCATCAAGCCNGTAGACCTGCGAAGGCGGCAGGACTTGGTCGTTCCGGTGATCGCGTTGCGGTTCTCTGGGGTCGTATGGTCGCGACCCTTTGGGCGTTTGCGAACGCGAGCGTTGGGACTTTTGCGGTGGGGCCTTCTTGGGCCTTTGCGACTGGGTGTTCCTCGGTTTTTGCGGTGGGGCTTTTTGGGGCTTTTGCGACTGGGTGTTTCTCGGTTTTTGCGATGGGGCTTTTGGGGGTCTTTGTGACTGGGTTTTTCTGGGTTTTTGTGCCCGCGATGTCGCCTGCCCTTGACGTCGACTGCTGCGCGCATACCGCTTCGCCGCTAGCAGTGGCGGTCCACTGCAGGTGACCAGGACAACAAGTGATACCAGCAATCGCTTCGNCCCCCGACGCCATGNCATAGTCGGATCCTTGAAGGGTGTGATCGCTGTTTGGGTTGCCGGCGTACCCTCCGTGGNTCCACACATGCCATGGCTCCACGACGCACAGCGGGCTCGATTCTCAAGATCTGCCGTCAGGGCAACATAGCATTGTAGAGGAGATACCACAGATGGGATACGGGTTTCGTCCGCCAGTCTGATGATTCCCGAAGCATGCATCCAAGACACGTCGATGTGGACCGAACGGCCTCTTTCGCACGGCAGTCACCGGCGGGCGTACGTGTCGTTTTATTCAGTGCGACGGTGCATAGCATCCGTCGATTTTCACGGCCAACGGTTTCTGGAACTTGTTGCCCATCGCTCGTATATTGTGTGGATGGACGGTAGTCCACCTCTGTATGGCTGTTAGTGTTCTCGCTAGTGGGCTCAGTAATTGGATGATCAACTCCCGGAGGAACGCATGAACGATCAGCTCAAACGCCGCCGATTTCTTCAATCGTCGGCCGGCCTGTTCGCCGGGTTGCCGTACCTGGCAGCAGGCCGTGTCCTGGGTGCGAATCAACGGTTGAATGTTGGGGTGATCGGAGTTGGAGGCCGAGGGGCTGGCGACCTTGCTGGCGTCGCCAGCGAGAACATCGTGGCACTCTGCGACGTGAATCGGAATACGCTGGACGCGGCGGCCGCCAAGTTTCCACGGGCCAGGCGGTACTCCGACTACCGAGACTGTTTGGAACAGCAGAATCTTGATGCCGTCGTGGTCGCGACCCCCGATCACCATCACGCGCCGGCTACTATGCGGGCGCTGAAACGCGGCTTACACGTTTACTGTGAGAAACCCCTGACGCACACGGTCCAAGAAGCGCGAGCGATTGCAAACGCCACTCGGGAAGCCGGGGTAGCGACCCAAATGGGCACTCAGAATCATGAGCACCCGGGCTACCTGCGGCTCGTGGAGTTATTGCAGAGCGGTGCGATCGGGAGTGTGCATGAGGTGCATGTCATCACCGATCGACCTGGAAATTTTTGGAAACAGGGTCTCGAGAGACCGACCGACGAACTGCCAATTCCCGCACATTTAGCCTGGGACCACTGGCTCGGACCGGCTGCCCGGCGCAGCTATCACCCAGCCTACGTTCCGTTCAAGTGGCGGGGCTGGTGGGATTTCGGATGCGGTGCAATTGGGGATATGGCTATCCATCTGATGGACCCCGCGTTCTGGGCATTGGAACTAGGCGGTCCTGTGAAAGTGACGTCGCAGGGACCTCCGCAGCATTCACAAAGCGGCCCGACATCGATGGTGACCCGTTTCCAGTTTGGCCAACGCGGCAAACTTCCGCCGGTGGATGTCGTTTGGTATGAGGGAGTCGCGAAACCCAGAGCTGAGATTGCCGTGGAGTTGCCCATGAATGGTTCCCTGTTCCTTGGCAGTCAGGGACGAATCGCCATTCAACACGGGGGATTTCCGACGTTGCTGCCAAAAGAGAAGTTTGTCGACTACAAAGCCCCGGATCCCTATTTACCGGAATCGCCAGGTCATCATCGGCAGTGGATTGAAGCCTGCAAGACCGGGAGCCGTACGGGAAGCAATTTCCAGTACGCCGGTCCATTTACGGAGGTGGTGTTGCTGGGCAATGTTGCGTATCGAGTAGGTGAGACGATCGCATATGATCCCCATAAATCGGAGGTGACCAATCTCCCGAAAGCGAATGCACTCCTCACCAAATCGTATCGGACGGGATGGGAATTGTAGTCGCTGCGTTCGGTTGCTGGAGAACCGACTGCGGAACTGGAGTCGGAAACACGCCTGTGCTGTGCCCATAGGCCACCCCTGACGAAACAGCGTCTCATCGAACACCCTCCCGCCGGCGGCTGGCACATACATTTTGTGGAGACTCGTAGCGTCGTCGCCAGCACACGTGAAGCGAATCGCGGGTGTTCACCAGACTCCCGCGTATCAACCGGCCAGGGGATTCAGCCGCGACTCCACATTCAGGCATGCGAGGCTCGCGCATCGACGGAGTCGCTGGCAGAACGTCGATTCAACGGCGTGGGTTTCCACGGTGGCGCGTGATTCGCTGTTCGTATTGGATCATCGCGCTCAGCGCGTGTTGGACGTAGTCAATCCGGATTTCACCCGCTCGACGCCTCAGTTCGATATCGTCCTCTTCATCTCCCGTCGGGATGAACCGAATGGCACAAGGGATGCCCCCGCGGTAACGCCCCTCGCGCACCTGGCAGCGGAGGAGGAACTGGATCCCGTAAGTAACTACTTTTTCGATACGCTGCCCCAAGCGAGGATCTTCTTCATCTAGAATCTCCAACGCTGCGATGAGACCCTCGAGTCGAATCGATGTGGGTGTTGTACGGCCATCTTCAACAAAGCAACCTCGCAACAGCGGCTTCGAAAGAAATGGACGCTGGTCGTCAGCCATCCGCTTGCACGTTCGATGTATGTGTTGTATCAGCTCGGTCCGCGTCACGCGCGTCTCACATCGTTCAAACAAAGGCACCAGCTTAGAGGCGGCGAGCAGCATCCAATGGTCTGGTCGTACCGATGGGCTTTGTTGCTGACTGCTCGCTAAGAAAGACATCGCCGCGGCAGCGGCATGTAGCCACCGTTCATCTGGGTCTTGCGCATAGAGGTTGAGCAGTCCCAAAGCGGCCTCTCCCGGATAATAGAGGGAAGTCCAGGTAGCATCTGGTCCGGTGTTCGGGAAGTACTTGGAATAAAAGCTCCCATCGTCGCGCTGCATAAAACAGATGAACGACGCCAAACCGCGACGCTCGGTCAGTCGAGAAAACCCTGGTTGGATTTGTTCCATTCCGCCCAGCGCCACCAATCCTAGTCCGGCACCACCCAACTTGGCTTGTGCCGGTTGGTCCGAGTGGTTGAGTTCCGGTCGAGACCAGACAGCCAGCAGATGAGGTTTTCCATCGAGCGGCGCCACGGCGCGGTCCTGGAGAAACGTGGCAGCTCTCAGCAGCACCCGGCGTGTGCTTTCTTCGGGAGACCGCTCGTAGGCCATCTGCAGTGCGTAGAGGGTGCCCGCGTGCCTCAGGATGTTGTACTCCGGGTTGATCTTGCGTGTCGGGTCGACGTGAACGCAATAGGTAAACTGCCCGCTCTCGTCGCACACCCCCTCGAGATAGGTTGTCGCCAGACGAATTGCCTTGGCCAGCTGTTGGGGATCGACCAGGGCGGTTGACCATTGAATCCGCGTTGCATCGCCCGGCGCTACGATTCGTAGAGGTTGCTGAGCTCGTGGACTCTGTTCCCGTTTCCCGTTCTTCGTCGGTGGGTCTGATGACGGCGCAACCGTCGAGGTGGCGTCGGGCGACCGAGTGCACCCAAAGTGGGCCACGAGGATGGCCACGATCAACGATTTAATAATGCTGTGATGAGACATGACATCTAGCGGAAGTGCCTGTAACGAAAACACGCGTGACGCGTTCAAACACTCGACCCGAGACCGCTGCTCCCCTTATTGTAGGTTATCGGTTGCTGTGCGGCGCCGGCAGGCCGCGGCGCTGACCAGATCACGAGGGGTGGCGTCACGCACTGGCAGCGAGCAGCTGTTGGAGGCCACAGCAAATCGTGTAGTTCACGAACCGTTGTCCCGACACCGCTCTGCTTGTTCTCGTGGTTCGTTTCAAGCAACGCGTGGGGTGTTGATCATTTGTTCGACATTATCGGTTCGGGAGATTACGACGGTGCCCGCATCGCTCACCGCGAAGCCAAAAGACCGGTCGCGATCGGGGTCAAGACCAATCTCTACTCCGGCGGGAATCTGCACGCCTTTGTCGACAATTGCGTTCCGCACACAGGCACCGCGCCCAATGTCTACCCCTTCGAAGAGGATTGAGTCTTCGACTCGTGAGAAACTATTGACACGCACGCGCGGTCCCAAGATGCTGCGGATGACAGTGCTACCGGAAACGACACTTCCGTGGCAGACGATGCTATCCATCGCCGCACCGCAGCGATCCGCTTCCCCGCGACTACCAAAAACAAATTTGGGAGCCGGGAGAATGGGCTGATAGGTGCGGATTGGCCAGCGGTCATCGTATATGTTCAACAGTGGATCGACGGCAATCAGGTCCATATTGGCTTCGTAGTAGGCGTCCAGAGTACCCACATCTCGCCAGTAGGCATCTTGCTTGCGGTTTTCATCTTGGAAGGGGAATGCAAAAACACGGCGCGAACGGATGATCGACGGAATGATGTCTCGACCGAAATCGTGACTGCTCCGAAGGTCGGTGGCGTCCCGGCACAATTGCTCAAACAGAAAGCGAGCCGAGAAGACATAGACTCCCATCGATGCCAGAGCATACTCGGTGTTCCCGGGAATGCTCTTGGGAGATGCCGGTTTTTCCTCAAATTCAAGAATACGTTGGCTATCGTCTACCTGAATCACACCGAATTGTCGGGCGGCTTGCCGTTTCACCCGCAGCGCGCCAATCGTCAAATCAGCTTCTACCGCGTGGTGGTACTCCACCATGGTGCGGTAGTTCATCTTGTAGATGTGATCGCCGGCTAATACGACGACGTAATCGGGCGTTTCTTTTTCGAGCGTGTAAATGTTCTGGTAGACCGCATCAGCGGTCCCTTGATACCAGTGTTCATCGATGCGTTGTTGTGGTGGGACAACGTCGATGAACTCGCCTAATTCTCGGGAGGTGTACGACTGCCAACCATGGTTGATATGACGGTCCAGACTCATCGCCTTGTACTGCGTCAACACCAACATCTTGCGGATGCCGCTATTGAGGCAATTAGAGAGCGCAAAGTCGATGATCCGATAGGTTCCGCCAAACGGAACCGCCGGTTTGGCCCGGTCACGCGTCAAGGGGTCGAGCCGAGAACCTCGACCACCCGCCAAGATCACCGCCGCGGTGTTTTGCATGGGGTGCTCCGTCACTCGCCAGTCGTTCCATCCCGGTTGTTTCCACCAACATATTTTATCATCTTGCCCGTTACTTTAAACTAGTACAAGTTGTACTTTTTGTGTCCCCGCGCCTGTACCGTGTCCGGCGCAGCATCGTCGGCAGGTCGCGATGCGGGACGGCAGTATTGAGGTGCATTTGAGGTAGCTGGTGTGTGTATCCTCGATTCGGCCGCGGAGCGGATCCGCGATGTGTTTGCTCGAGAGCATCGGCGGTTGCCGCGAACGATCATGCCACTGATCGTTCGCGCATCGGTGGATTGGAGACTTATGAGAGTTGCCTGTGCGATGCGTGGAAAGTGGTGTTGCATTCTCATTGCCTGTTTGCTGACGGTGACGATCGAGAGATCGTTACGGTCAGCGGATCCGGATGCTGCGAGCGTCGTATTTTTTGAGAAGCAAGTCCGACCGGTACTCGCCAATCGATGTTATGACTGCCACGGAGCGGAAAACGCTGAAAGTGGGTTGCGCGTTGATTCTCTAGCGGGCCTACTGACCGGGGGAAAACGCGGCGCTGCAATCGTTGTGGGTCAATCAAGACAGAGTCTGATGATCTCGGCGATCAATCATGCCGACCAACTGCACATGCCCCCGAAAACGAAAATTTCGACCGTCGAAATTCTCTCTTTGACGGCTTGGGTCGACGCAGGAGCGCTCTGGCCAAATGCTCCAGCCGTAGTCGAGGAGACACCGGAAACGCTCCAAGAACCTCGGACATGGACTCAGCGGCAGCGACAGTTTTGGTCTTTTCAGCCACCGCAGATGGCCGCGTTACCGCATGTTCCAAGACAGTGGGACATGACGTCGCCGGTCGATCCATTCGTGCAGCGTGCCCTCGCCGCGGCCGGGTTGATACCTGCCGCGAGGGCAAGAAAACGCGTCTTGTTGCGGCGGGCGGCGTTCGATCTGACCGGTTTACCTCCCACAATTTCCGAACTCGAGGGGTTCTTGGAAGATACCGCACCGGATTCCTTTGAGCGGACGCTCGATCGCCTTCTGGCGTCGCCCCGATACGGCGAACGCTGGGGCCGTCACTGGCTGGACGTCGCGAGGTACGCCGATTCCAACGGCCTGGACGAGAATTTGGCGTATGGCAATGCCTTTCGATATCGCGATTATGTCGTTGCCGCTTTCAACAAAGACAAGCCTTACGACCGCTTCGTTGTTGAGCAACTGGCTGGCGATCGACTCGCCGACGAACATCCGGCGGCGCTGCACGAACGTCTCACAGCTACCGGTTTCTTGTCCTTGGGAGCCAAGATGTTGGCGGAAGACGACCCAGTCAAGATGCAGATGGACATTGTCGACGAACAGCTAGACACGGTAGGGCGTGCTTTCATGGGGCTGACCTTAGGATGCGCTCGTTGTCATGACCATAAATTCGACCCCATTTCCACGGCGGAATACTATGCGTTGGCAGGCATCTTCAAGAGCACCGCAACGATGGAGAACTTCAAGGTCGTAGCACGCTGGAAGGAACTGCCGTTGGCGTCACCAGCCGTGGTGACGCAACAGGAGATGCACCAGGCGCAGATCGCTACCACACAGCAGGAGATTCTCCGACAGCAAGAGCAGGTCAGTGAGGAGATTCTCGCTCAGGCGCGTCGCCACTTGGGCGACTATTTGTTGGCAGCTGCGCGGGTCCAGCGATTGGCGCAACTATTAGCGCGGGCCAAAGTGTATGGCGCTGTGGCTGAGACTACAGCGCAGGTGGGCGCCGTGCGAATCGAAGCCGAGAACTTCGATCGCGGGAATGTACAAAAGGACTTCGAGGCGTACGGTGCCGGGATCGGTGTGCTGGTCAATCAGGGACAGCTGCCCAACTTCGTCGAATACGATATCGAGGTTGAGCGGGCCGGTACCTATCAGGTGGAAATTCGATATGCGGCTGCGACCCCCCGCCCGTGTCTGCTAATCGTTAACGGAACGACCGTCAAAGTCGATGCCGCGGGGCGCGCTACCGGATCCTGGACTCCCGAGTCGCAACGCTGGTTTGTGGAAGGTTTTTTTGCACTCAGCGCGGGAAAGAACGTACTGCGGTTACAGCATCCCAAGTTCTTTCCACATATCGACAAGCTCATGCTTGTTCCCGTACAGGTTCCAGCTGTCGATCAGGGGGTGACTCCACCCCTGGCATCGGACTATCGCCCCAAGCAACAGCTGATCCGGCGATGTGTGGAATTTCTCGACCGTTCGGTCCGTCAGCCGAATTCCTTGTTTGCCGCGTGGCATGCGCAGTTGGCGGGTGAGCCCTTGGCCGCCCTGAAAGGTGATGCGGCGCGTTTTCGAGACCGCGTGGTTGGTGGCGTTTCGCCCGAATCTCCTCGCGACTTGGCGCGGTTGTACCAGGAGAAGTTTGGCGGCGTGGATCGACCGAGTTCCACGCCACACACCGATGAGAAAGAGAAACCGGACGAAAACTCGGAGGACACCACATTTGAGGGCGCCGTGCGCGCGTTCCTATTCGGTGTGACAGGACCATTCGCGGAGTACGAAACGAGTGAGTCGGATTACACTCCTGCTGTCGCTCAGAAACTCAAACAGTTACGCGCCACGCAACAGGAACTAGAAAAAGAGCGTCCACAAATACCGCATGCGATGGCGGTATCGGATGGAAATCCAGAGGATCTGCGGATCCACATACGTGGTAGCCATGTTACGTTGGGAAAACTGGTTCCCCGCCGCTTCCCCAGCGTCTTGTCGAAGCGGGGTGCGGCGAAGATTGGCGATGACCGGAGCGGTCGTCTGCAGATGGCGCGTTGGCTGGCCTCTGAAGAACATCCGCTGACAGCGCGCGTGATGGTCAATCGAATCTGGCAGGGTCACTTTGGCAAGGGTCTGGTGAGATCTCCAGACAATTTTGGCCGACTGGGGGAACGCCCGGATCATCCAGCGTTGCTCGATTATCTCGCGGTTCGGTTTGCTGCGGATGGTTGGTCGATCAAGGCCATGCACCGGTTGTTGATGACTTCTGCGACGTGGCAAATGAGCACTGTGTTTGATGCTCGCGCAGCAATGGTCGATCCGGAGAATCGATTGTTGTGGAGGATGGAACGTCGTCGGCTGGAGGCCGAGTTGATTCGCGATGCCGTTTTGGTGATGGGAGACTCGTTAGAGCTCACCATGGGTGGATCGTTGCTGCCGACAAAGAACCGAAGCTATGTCACCAGTACCGCCAACGTCGACCCGGTGTCGTACATGTCGATCAGGCGCTCGGTGTATTTGCCCGTGGTGCGGAGCGCTTTGTTCGATCTGTTCCAAGCGTTTGATTTTGCCGACCCAAGTTATCTTCGCGGCCAGCGGCAGACTACCACGGTGGCCCCCCAAGCACTGTTCGTGATGAACAGCAAATTGGTGGCGGACCAGATGCGGTTGATGGCGATGGGCCTTTTGGATCGCGAGATCGATGATCCACAGCGAGTTCAGATCCTCTTCTTGCGTGCGTTTGGGAGACGGCCGAGTAGTGAAGAACGGCAGGAATCATTGAACTACATAGAACGGTACATCGCAGCTGTCGGTGATCGAGTCACCGATCACGCGACGTTGCGACTACAAGCGTGGCAGAGTCTCTGCCGAGCGATTGTCTCGGCGAACGAGTTTATCTACATCGAATGAACGGTTCGGTGAGGAAGGCTTCCATGAAACGAGGTTGCTATCGCTGGACTCCCGTATTTAATCGTCGTGATATGCTGCGGATGAGTAGCGCTGGATTCGGGATGCTCGCCATGGCGGGCATCGCGGACGGCGAGGCTCGTGCATCGGCGAATCCGTTAGCCGAGCGAGTCCCCCATTTTCCGAGTCGAGCCAAGCGCGTGATCTTTCTGTTTATGCACGGTGGTCCGTCTCAAGTCGACACGTTTGATTACAAGCCGCTACTGAAGCGCGACAGCGGAAAACCGTTACCCTTCTCCAAACCGAGGGTATTTTCGTCAACCACCGGGAACCTGCTCAAGTCGCCCTGGCGTTTCCGGCAGTACGGGGCGTCGGGCACTTGGGTAAGTGATTTATTTCCACACGTGGCTCGCCAAGTCGATGACTTGTGTGTCATCAATTCGATGCACGGATCAAATTCCCGTCATGGCGGGGCGCTGTTGGAGTTGCACACCGGAAGCGACACCTTTGTTCGGCCCAGCATGGGGTCGTGGATTCTCTATGGACTCGGGACCGAGAATCGCGATTTGCCGGGGTACATCACCATCTGCCCGACGTTGACCCACGGGGGCGTCAATGCCTACAACTCCGCCTTCTTACCGGCAGTATTTCAAGGGACGCCACTCGGAAATGCCAGTATTGCTGCCGACAAGGTGCAGATTCCTTTCATCAAGAATGCCGACGGCACGCCCCGCGACTTGCAACGTTTGGAATTGGATCTGGTTCGTACAATGAACCAGCGGCGGTTACGTGAAACGGGCCCAGACAAGTCACTCGAAGCGCGCATCAACTCGTTCGAACTGGCTTTTCGGATGCAGTCGACCGCTCCGCAACTTCAGGACATCAGTGGTGAAAGCGAAGCGACGCTCCGATTGTATGGAGTCGACAGTGGTACCACGCGAAATTTCGGGCAGCAGTGCCTAATGGCACGCCGCTTTGTCGAACAGGGCGTCCGTTTTATCCAATGCACCCACAGTTATAAGTGGGACCAGCACGGGGGTCTCAAAGCGGGACACGAGAAGAACGCACTGGAGGTTGACAAGCCAATCGCCGGGCTGTTACAGGACCTCAAACAGCGAGGATTACTCGATGAAACGCTCGTGCTGTGGGGAGGTGAGTTTGGACGGACACCCGTCGCACAAGGCAACGACGGTCGCGATCACAACCCGCAGGGGTATACGATGTGGCTGGCTGGCGGCGGCGTTCGCGGCGGTTTGACTTATGGCGCGACGGATGACTACGGGTATTTTGCGGCCGTCAACAAAGTCCACTTACACGATTTACATGCGACGATTTTGCACCTCCTGGGACTGGACCACACCAAGTTGACCTATCGTTACGCGGGTCGGGATTTCCGTTTGACCGACATCTACGGCGACGTGGTGTACGACCTGCTGGCCTGATCTTGAGACGCGCCGCCCGTTGCGAACGTACCGGGTCTCTGTTCTCCCGTTCTATTTTGTTAGTCGTTTTGGTGAAGCGTCTCGGGGGCTTCAATCAGGATGCGTTCGACCTTTGTCCGCGTCGCATGCAGGACTTTGAGTCGCAACCCGTCCAACTCGATCGACTGTCCGATTTCGGGAATCGATCCCAGGTCGTGGAGAATCAAACCGGCGATCGTGTCGTAGTGATCCGATTCGGGAAGATTAAATCCAAATTCTTCGTTGAGTTCGTCGACGTGCGCCTTACCGGCGACTTCGAGTGCGCTATCCTCGCGGACAAGGACTTCTGCCTCTTCTTCCCGATCATGTTCGTCGACGATTTCGCCGACGATCGTTTCCAACGCATCCTCAATTGTGACAACTCCGGCTAAGGCCTGGTATTCATCAACTACCACAGCCATGTGGTTGCGATGTCTCAAGCATTCGCGCAGCAGATCGTCGACCGGCTTGGTGCCGGGAACGAACCAGGGATCACGTAACAAGTCACGAATCGTTCGTCGCGGTTGTTCGGGTGTTTTCGACAGTTCGGGCAGCAGATCCTTGACGTACAAGATCCCCTCGATGTGATCGAGCGTTTCGCGATAGACGGGGATTCGAGTGCGTCGTACATGGATCACAAATTGCAGAACGTCGTTCCACGGGAGATTGACATCCAACGCATCTACGTCCGAACGCGGTGTCATGATGTCGAGCACGTCGGTATCACCGAGTTCCATGACTCCCTCGATCATCTCGCGGGCATCTTCCTCTAGGAGCCCTTCGTGTGTACCCGCTGTAACCATCGTACGGATTTCTTCTTCGAAATCCTCTTCTTCCTGGTCTGCGCTGCGCGGCTGATCTGCCAATCGACGTAGGATTGCATCGACGATCGCGGCCCCTGATGTCAACGGGAACATCACGTAAGCGAGGATTCGCCAGAAGCGCCAGGTGTGCCACAAGAATCTCGCGGACCAAAGGCGGGCGACCGCGGCAGGAATCCAAGTTGTCGCTGCCGACAGCAACAGTGTCGTGGTCAGGATCAACAGCGAGACATGCGTCATGGCAGGCGTGCTGGAAGACGCGCCACCGAGCATGGCACATGCGGCCGTGATCAGAAAGGAGGCGGTTGCCAACAGCCGAAGTGATTGTGCCCCCAGTGCGACCGACTCGCACTTTGTGATGATCTCGTGGAATAAGTCACGGCGGTGATTGCGCCGGCAAATCAACTCCAGACGATGACGAGAGTAGTCACGTAGCACTCTGGCGCCGGTTGCGGCAAAACCCGTGATTGACAGAGCGACCGCTGAAATCAAGATGAGATTCACGTTTGCGAATCACCTCCGTTGATGTCTGGTGGTGCGGGCTGTGTCGACCGGCGTTGGGAATGATCGGCATCCCATCGCGGGGTCAGTCCGTAGCACCGAAGGTACTTGTCTTCCCACCGGCGGATCTCGATGCGATCCGTGTCGGTCCGGTCGTCGAGGCCAACCAGGTGCAAAGTCCCATGGATAAAATAGAGCAACAACTCGTCCGATGTTGACCAGCCGCATTGGCTCGCTTCTCGAGTAGCGGTGTCGGCGCTGGTGATTACTTCACCGTCCAGATGGTCGACCGTTCGTTGATATACAAAACTTAGTACGTCTGTCGGATAATCGTGACGGAGGTGGCGACGATTCAGTTTGTGAATAGTTGGGTCGTCGACAATCGCTAGGCTAATGGCGCCTCGCCGAATGCCGAAATTGAGCAAGATCTGACGTGTCGCGTCCGCAAATCGTGGATCCGGATCGATGTCTGTTAGAGTCGTCAGTTCTACTGTGAACATGTCACCGAGAATTTCGTTTCCGGTGGGAACGGCAGCCGCGATTCGAGACTCAGGCAGTGGCCCGTTTTCCCGCGACATTTCTGCCCCTCGTGCCGTTGAGAGCACTTTTCTGGGATTCATCCGGATCCGTCTGCAGCCCAGTTCGAGCACAGACCAATTCATCGTACATCGGGTTTGAGGAACTCGCGAATTGTGAGGAGTGCGACGCGCACACCCCACACCACCTACCTCGTGGAGACTCCGCGGGGGGCTCCTCAAACTGGTTGGATCACAGCTTCAACGATATTTCTTATTTTGATGTCGCGACGGCTGGTCCTCGTACGCCTGTACAATTTCTTGAACCAATCGATGACGGACGATGTCCGATTTCTGGAGTCGAATACGAGAGATGCCGGGAATGTTCTTGAGCCGGCTCAGGGCGTCGGTCAAGCCACTGCGGGAACTGGTGGGCAAGTCAACTTGTGTCATGTCCCCGGAAACCACAATCTTGGAATGTTCGCCCATCCGAGTCAGGAACATCTTCATTTGCGAGATGGTCGTGTTTTGTGCTTCATCCAGAATAATGAACGCGTCGTTCAATGTCCTGCCTCGCATATATGCCAGCGGTAGCACTTCGATCACTTGTTGCTCCATGAGTTGCCGGATCTGATCGTGATCGATCATTTCGCGTAGTGCATCGAGCAATGGACGCAGGTATGGGTTGATCTTGGATTGCATATCCCCGGGCAGAAATCCAAGGTGCTCGCCCGCTTCGACTGCTGGTCGGACCAGGACAATCTTGCGCACCCGCTGTTGTTTGAGTGCTTCCACGGACAGGGCGACCGCCAGATAGGTTTTGCCAGTGCCCGCCGGCCCAACCGCGAAGGTCAGGTCGTGATTACGTATGGCCTGGACGTAGCGATCTTGTCCCGCGCTACGCGGTTGGATTTTCCGCGCTGCATCAATGACGTCGATGGGCAATTCGGTCAGGTGTTGTGTCTTACCTGAAATACGCTCCAGCAAGTGCGACACTTCCAGCGGTGTGATTGTTCCTTGCCGTTCTGCGCTATCTTTGAGTTGCTCGAGAACTTCGGTTGCTTGGACGACGGCGGGGTCTGCGCCGCGGACGCGAATTTCACCGTTTCGATGCGTAATGGAAACACCCAGGCAATCCCGAATCATGCGCAGATGTTGATCGCGTGCTCCGAATAATGGCAATGCCAGGTGAGGTTCGGCTAGCGAAATCATTGCTTCCGACATCAAGCTGGGTAACCCGATCCTGCGTCGCCGTGGATGTGTGTCGTTTTCCCTGAAAACAACTATAACGGATCGACTGAGGTCCGTAACGGATCCTCGGCACGAAATCGAAAGTTTCGCCAATGCAGGAGCCACCGATCGAGCGATCTGGGGACAGCAAATGAGCTGCCGGGCCGATGTGGCGCCACAGTCGGTTTGCTACGATGAAGTCGTTAGGTTCTAGGTTCGCGATGTTCTCCCGAGGTATCCCTGGTATGAAGTTTGATCGTAGAAGGCTGCGAAGCATACACATAGGACTCTCGTTCCTGACCATCTGTTGTTTTGCAAATGCTCGCGTTAACGCAGATGAGGTCGTGGTCTTGGAATCGGACGCGGCGCGGGCTTCGATTGCGGTCGCTGGGGGCGGACTCATCGAACTTCGTTTTCGAGACCACGACGTGAATCCGCTGAATTGGAGTGTTACACCGGATCTTGAGCCCGAGACCGACGGTAGGCCCCACCTGCGTGGCCATTTTCTCTGCCTCGACCGCTGGGGACCACCATCCCAGGCAGAGCAGCAACAGGGCATGCCATTCCACGGTGAAGCGGCTCGCGTTGTTTGGCAAGTGAATCAGAGGCCCGAAAAGGGGGCCGCAACCACCCGCGCGGCGATGGATTGTCGATTACCACTGGCCGGGTTGAAGGTTGATCGCGAGCTCTCGCTCGACGGATCGGCATTGACGGTCAGAGAGCAGGTGACGAATGTCAATCCGCGTGGTCGGATTTTCAATTGGGTGCAGCATCCATCGATTGCGCCACCGTTCTTAGCTGATACGACGGTCGTGGATTCCAGCGCACAGCAGGGATTTGTACAGGATGGTCCTCTACCGGCGGCGCGTGCAACCGCCGCCACGTGGCCACGTGTGCAGATTGGAAAACAGTCAGTCGATTTACGCCGATTTATCGATTCGGGTGACGATGGCCACGACGTGAGCTCTTTTATCTTTGCCGAGTCTGCAAAACTAGGATGGGTCACCGCATCAAACCCGCAACACGGCCTGTTGATTGGATATGTCTGGAAGACCCGTCACTATCCCTGGCTGAACATCTGGCGTTATCGCTATCGGGGCAAAGTCGCTGCCCGCGGCCTCGAATTTGGGACGACCGGTTACCATCAACCGTTCCCTGCGCTCGTGGTTCAGCGGCAAATCTTGGGCCGAGCTTTGTTTGAGTACATCGACACGGGTGAGACGATTTCGAAGTCCTACATTGTCTTTCTGGCGAGGATCCCGCGTGACTTTGATGGCGTTGCAAAGTTGGAGTACCAAGACCACCAGCTGCATCTTCACGAGCGCAAGAATGAAAACCCGCGCCGCCTCATGGTTGCGGTGAAGGATTGGCTAGACTAATCCAAGGTGTTCTTTGAAACCACGGCCTCGTGCTGGATTTGCAATCGAAGTCAGTTGCCGCGATAGCGGCGATGGCCGATATTCGGCGCAGGTACGGTCCAAACGTGCGAGTCGCTTCGCGGCGTGGTTACCGCGACCGTTGATCCTCGATCGTTAGACAGCAGCAGCGGGTTCTGACGGCGGTGCGCTACAGTAGCGCGGTTGGCGAGGTGCATTTTCGGTGGCGCTGGATCGCTCCGATCAAAGTCAAAGCGCTGTTCGGCGTTGTGGCTTAGCGAGCCATTGTCTGTGTGCAGGGCGAAAAGGGCGACGAGTCAACACGTCTGCGCGCTACGACCCATAATGATTGCGCCGGTTGTACCGAGAGAGATTATTGCCTCCGCGGATTAGCCCTGTTGAGAGCGTTGCGACGTTTGGATGTGTCGAGCCAGCGATCATCTCGCGGTCAAAGTCGTTTGCGAGAAATTCCGAAAACCAGAAGTAGGACCGCAGCACATTGTCAAGTTCCCATTGCAGTTCTACGAACCATGATCTCACTCAATCGACGGCAGTTTGTAGGAGCCGCGCTGGCTGGCGAATCGTCGTTTCGATTGGCCAGCGGAGGCAACATCCATGTTCAGAAAGCCGAGGCGAGCTCGATCATCTTAGGGGATGGTCGCCGTCTTGGGTTTGCAGAATACGGTGATCCGGCGGGTGTTCCCATCCTCTATTTTCATGGGTTACCGGCCTCCCGCCTGGAAGCGAGGTTTGCCGATGAACAGGCGCGCCGACAAAAGTGTCGACTCATCGCTGTCGATCGTCCGGGCATCGGTCTCTCGGATTCGCTTGCAAGACGTACCATTGAGGATTGGCCGACAGATGTTCTGCAGCTGGTAGACTCTCTGAAACTGGGTCGGTTTGCGACGATCGGGTTCTCTTCCGGCGCTCCTTTTGCGCTGGCCTGTGCGTCGCAGTTCTCGAGGTATTCCATGAAGTCGTCGTTGGGAAGAAATCGGTCCGTCTGTACGATGGTGATCAGCGGCGTGGGACCCATTGGGTTGGTCGAGAGTACGTCCGATCCCTATTGGCGCATGATTCGCCACCGCCCCCATCTAGCTAAGCAGCTATTGCACTTTCAGGCCAAGATGGCGCAGCGAAACCCGACCGGCCTGATGAAGCGAATCTCTAGCCGCGTTGC
>PADE01000029.1:6057-10145 GCA_002702965.1 Planctomycetaceae bacterium | reverse complement strand
TGTGCCCCTCGCGCCTGGTATTGTTGCCCCCCCCCTGGGACCACATATGCCTGCTGCACCTGTCATTGCTGTGGGGAACAACCAGTATTTTGCGACTTCCTGGAGTGGTCTCGTGTTTTCAATGATCGATATTAGCCTGCCACACGGCACAATTCGCGTTGCAGGTCAAGCCGCAACAATTCAGTGTGCAAAACGAGGCGCTGCGGCTCGTGGTGACATTGTGAGCATCTCCAAGTTCATTAAAAAGCATTTCAAGCTCGGTGGCTTCCTGAATCAGCGCAAAATGACCTCCCAGCGCCTTATACGGTATATCGTGGGCCATCTACCAGGGACGTTTGTAATTACGTCCTAAAGACGCATCTTGCGGAAGCTTTTTGTTTGTTGCTTCCACTTTTCAAGGGCAGTTTTGGGCTCAGAAGTTTTCCTTTTGGACGAAGATGACGACCTCTTCTTCTTTTTTGACTTCGACGAGGCACGCTTGGACCTCTTTCTGGGTTTGGAAGCAAGCCCAGAAGCCTTTTGTAGTGCAAACGGTTGCCCTGTTGTTGGATCAACATCCAAGGCCCGGGCCTTCTTGGCGCCCATTTCGGGCGAAGTAATGCCCCGAGTCACGAGTTCAGGCTCAACATCGGGTGATTCCCGTTTTCCACTGGGGCTCTCAAACTTCTTCAGGAGTGCTTCCGGGACCGCTAACTCCGGCGCCGGGGCTTTTTTGCGGGCCTTTTTGCGCCTTGGGGCCGAGGGCCGGGGAACAGTTCTGGTGGGCGCAAGGGATCTCCCCTCCAGTTTGGCCTTTGTCTCCTCGATCTCCACGATCAGCTCTTTAGCTACTTTGAACGCTTGCGTTGCTGCCTCCACGGGGGTCGCGTCTTCCGTGATTGTTTTGTAGGACTCGATCAATTTGGCCAACTCTGCCGGGTCCACGTNGACGAAGGGGTTGTTTTTGACGTGGCTCAGTACTTCTGCGGCAGGATTGGCTGCTAGACTGTATTTGCCAAGCTTGGATTTCTTTTTCAGCCAATTTTTCATATTTTTATTGATCCGTNTCCTCTGTTTCTCGACCTTTTTGGCAATGGTGGGGCCCACGGTTTCTTCGACTTCGGCCACTATCTTGACGACCTTTGCCGGCTTGAATTCTGTCTTCTGGGCGACTTTCCACCACGGCTTCGCCACGTATTCCACAGCCTTCTTGATCACCTTGCGCTGTTGAATGATCTGCTTCACCCTCGGTCCGGTCTGAGCTTTTGGCAGATTAGGCTGGTCTACCCGGTCCTCCCTGGCGGCTTTCCTCACAATTTGCAGACGCTCAGCAACAATCTGCTGCTTGACTGGCTCTGGAAGCGGGAGGGCTTGGACTTCGCGCTCGATGACCNTGATCTCCATCTTCAAGTACTCCGCGTTTTTGGCGCGTGATCTTGCAATCTGTTCGGGTTTGTCACCCCACAGCGGATCAAANGGTTGGTCGCGTTGGACTCTATTCTTTTCGATCTCCTGGTTCGAGACTTGTAGATCCCTAGCATACTTGACCTCGCTCGCGGCTATTGCAGCGTCAGTCTCCGCATCCCCTGCCAGGCCCGAAATTCTGGTCGCTTCTTCCATCGAGAGTCGACGTTGTTTGGCATCATATAGCGCCATCATCGCGTAATACCGGTCGCTCTCGAGCTCTTCTTGACGTTTGTCAACACTGAGGTCTTTGAGCTGGGCACGCCTCTGTCCCGCCTCGGCGTCGGCTTCGCGAAGCGATTCCTGCATCTTCTGGACTTTATGCTGCACTTTGGGATCTAACGAGCTCACGTCCAT
Organism: Planctomycetaceae bacterium; assembly: GCA_002702965.1. Lineage (GTDB taxonomy): Bacteria > Planctomycetota > Planctomycetia > Pirellulales > Pirellulaceae > UBA9264. Next base: position 8,345 of record PADE01000029.1, on the reverse strand, counting down.
TGTCGGGTTCTGGTTGAACTCCTGGAATACTCGTGCTGAGGGGCCTGACGTCTCCACCAGTTGACCCCTGGACACTGCGCGCATCCCCGTTGAGATTTGGGCTTCCATTTTGGCACGGAAGGCGCTGTATTCCTCTTTGCCAATGCGCTCTTGGAGGCTCCTGACTCGCTGCCGGGGTTCTTCAACCTTTTCTTCGGTGGGCACATCGGCGAAACTTGAGCTACGCGGTCTTTTTTGCGTCGGCTGCCCCATTGGCAACGGCGGCGGCGTCGATGGCCTGGGCACAGGAGCCAACTCCGGACTCTCTGGCAGCGGAGCCTGCACGGCGGCAGGGTCCTCTTTAGGGGCCTCTTTCTGCTCCACGATGGTCTGAGCCACGTCGGCTGCGGTCCTCAGGGTACCGAGCTCTGAGGACCATTTTGCTCTCAACGCTTCGGCTTCTGACAGTTTGCCTTGGATGTATTCGTCCGAGCCGTACTTCTGAGCTTCAGTACGCATATGCTGCAACGTCTGCAAGTGACTGGGATCAGACACCAAAGAAGTGTGCATCTGGTTGAATGTTCGGTGGATTGTTTGGAGCCGTTCTTTTGCGTCCATCTGGTTCTGGTGTTCCCGAGCCATCAGTTGAAGCTGTTCTTGCTGAGCTGCTTGAGCTCGTTGACTCTCAGCACGTGATGCGGCTAGCGATTCCGCGTGTTTTTGCGCAGCGATGGCCGCGTGCTGGCTTGCCCGCATACCCAGTGCTTGTACGTGCATCTGTGCCCGCTGGTTGACTTGCATCGTTGCCTGCACCAGGCTCTCTTGTGTTTGCTTCGCTTGTCGCATCGCGGCTTCGTGTGCACCATCGCTCAATTGTTTTGCTTCGCTTGCCGCTTGCAACTCCGACATAAACTTCTGGTTGACAAGTTTCTGCGCGTTAAGACTGGCAAGGGTATTTTGCGTGTCAGCGTGTGCCGTCGCTATCTGTTGCTGCATTGCGGCCATTTGGCGGTCGTGTTTTTGTTGCGCCTGCAGCATATCTTGATTTGCAGCGGTGTGGTTCTGCTTGTGGCGCGCGATTTCCGCATCCTTCTGTTGGAGTTGCGACTTGTAGTTCAAGTCAGCAGCCCGCATTTTGGCCTGTTCGACCCCAACTGCGTGAGCCACGTCTTTGTCCCTGGCCAAGTCCGCGAGTTTGGTCAACTCCGCGATTTTTGCGGCGTTGACCGAGCGCATTTTGGCCTCCCGGCTAGCCAGGAGATCAGTGACCCGCTTGATCTCCGTATCCCTTTTCGTGATGGTTGCAATTGCGCTGGTTTGACCTAGTTTGGCCACCTGCTCGGCTTTGCTGGCGGCCACGAGCTCCGCTTGTGCCTTTAGGGTCGCATCCGCTTGTTGTTGCGTGAGCGTCTTCTGTTGTTCGAGTTCGCGTCTACTGACTCGGCTCGCCGCGGCCAGCGCGGCTTTCGAACGATCTTGCTCCTCTGCCACTCCAGCCTTCGCCTCTGCGAGCAGGCGATCCGAGAGAGCTTTCGCTTCCGCTTTTGCTGCATCTGCTGCTTCGGTCGCCCTGGACACAGCTGTTTTGCTGCGCAACCTTTCGGCGGATAACGCCTCCGTGGAAAGCAGACGCTCGCGTGCCAGTTCCTGCTCCGCGGTTCTGACTTGGACATCCCGGCCTTCAAGTTCAATCTTGTGGGCTCGGCTCTCGGCCGTGAGTGCCTCTTCCGATTCCAACTGTGCTGCGGCCACCGCTGAATCCGCTCGGCTGACCTCTGTTGCAAGTGCTTGCGCGTGNTCGCGCATAAGCTGCGCGATCCTGTCCGAGTTCACACCCTCCCCTCTTGCGATTTTGGATNTCATCCTGTCCAACTCATCTTGGACCGCTTGGAGTCGTGAATCCGCCCTGATCCGTTCACGCGAAGCTTCCGATGCCGCAATCGCTTGCGCTGCAGCGCGGCCCTCCTGGACCCCTGCCTGCTGGCCCTTGCTGTACTGCGCCGAGAGTTGCGCTTCCACTNNCGCCANATCCCGCTTGGCGGTGTCTACNTCCATTCGTGCGTCGCTGGTCGCCGCGCCTTTCGCGCTCTTGNAGGTCACGCAATTGCATCTTGAGCTGGTCTCGCGTTGCTTCCAGCGCAGATATTTGGGCCTTCGCATCAGATGTGGCCTTGAGCGGGCCAACGAGGACCTCTTGGCCTAGGCGAACAACTTCTTTTTCGGATATCTTCAACCTCCCGGCAAGGTCGGATATTCGCCTTGTCAGGTCTTGTTCCTTGGACGCCGCCGCAGATGCCGCAGCGGAACCT
>PADE01000029.1:0-6052 GCA_002702965.1 Planctomycetaceae bacterium | reverse complement strand
ACCTGCAGCTGNNNNTTGAGCACGCGCCGCTTGCAGTTGACTCTGCAGGTCGGCAAGCTGCTTGATAGCATCGGCACTGACACCCCTTTCGCGTGCAATGGTATCAGCCAGGCCGGATACGCGCTCTTCAGATACCCCGAGTCGGTACTTGAGGTCGGTCACTCTCTGCTCAGCAGCTCTCCGCGCCTGTTGCAGAGAGCCAATCTGCTGGGCTGTGGCCGGGTCCTGACTCGCCTTGGCGAGTTCTTGTTTTGCTTGCGCAGATGTGGCCTCTGCTTGGCGCAACGTGTCGATGAGACGCAGTTGCCCCGTGGCCAGGCCGAGCTGGTACTTGAGCTCTGCGACCGTGGCCTCGGCAGTTGCTGCGCGGCGTTCGACCGCCGGGTCCGCCTTGGTTTCTGGACCTTGTGACCGCAGCCGGTCCAAATCAGCACGTGCACGTGCTGCAGTCTTCTCCGCTTGGGCCACCCGGTCCCTCAGGAAGCCATCTGCTTGTACCTTGGCTTGTTCTGCGGCTTTCACGCGGATCTGCGCGGTCTGTATTTCCGCCTGAACCCGTTGCGCGGCGGCGGCCTCGGAGCCACTCAGCTGTTGCCGCATTGCGGCCAGGGTGCTCGCCATCTCGTTTTGCTTCGCGTTCAGTGCTTGCTTCAGCTGTTGGGAGGCCATTGCAGCCTGGTGGTCCCCGGCTTGCCTGCCAGCCTCTGCGGCAACCAGCTGGGCCCTCAGGCCCACGATGACCTTCTCCTTCTCGGCCATCGCCTGTTGGACAGCTGCGTCCCCACGGCTTGTGAGTAGTGTGATCTGCTGCTGATTTGCAAACGCCGCTTCAGCTTTCGCCCTGGCAAGCTCGTGTTGCGTTGTTTTGCCTGCTGATATTAGTCGCTCCGTTAACGAGGCTTCACGCGCAGCGTTGCTTGCCCTTATCTCAGCAACGCGTTTGTCCATCTCGACCACCGCCATCTGTGCTGCCGCCTGTTGGTCTTTTGCGGCGACGTTGCGGACATTGTCAATGTCTTCCTGAAACTTGGTAGATACTCTGATGATCTCGGCTTCCGCTTGGGCCAACTGGGCCTTCAGCGGGTCAACGGGAAGATCATAACTGACAGCCGCCCGGCTTGGAAACAATGGCATCGGCTCTCTGAGGGCAGCAGACTCTGGGACTTCCTGTCCAGCAGGCAGTGCAGGCGCACGGACAGGAGCTTGTACCGGAATCCGTGTTGCTCGTTCAATCTCCTCACGCGTGGGGATTGTGATTCGTCCCGCGGGGATGCCAATTCCCGAAAGGCCGGGAACAGGAATATCACTGGGCACGGGGATGTCCGCGAATGGGGTTGACGCGACCGGTTTTGAGTAGGGCAGGCCTGTACGCTCATCAATGTGCTGCGTGCCTTTGGGCACGGGTATGCCGTGACTGACCGGCACATCTTCAGGTACGTCCAGCATCGGCACGTCCACGGGCTGACCACCTACGGGCACAGGGAATGGATACGTCTGACCGGCACGTTGGCCGTAGGTNTGGCCATATCGCGTAGGTATGAGGCCGCGACTCGGATCGGGGACTTGATGCCTGTATGGGACACCACGCTCTGTGGGTATCCCGGGTCGGAGACCACCTCCCGGTATCGGGAGGGTCCCAGGCCTCGAAGGGATTAACGTTGGGCGCGGGTCCGCGACGGGTATCCTGGGGCGAACTGCGAATGGATCCGGCACACGTACCCCTGTCGGCAAGTCGGTTCCGGCTCTGATGAACTGTTGCCTCGGGTCGNGNACAGGGTGTCGGACTCCCATTGGATGAGAAATGTCCGAGGGCACAAACCCCGGAACGGGTTGTCCTGACCATTGAGCAATGGGGCGGTCTACTGGGTGTTGGACTCCCACTGGTTGGGAGACGTCCGACCATTCGCGCAATCCAATGGGGCGCTCTACTGGGTCGGCCGCGTGGAACAAGGACCGGGTAGGAGAGACTGCACGCGCCCATTTGCTGTGTGGCTTCCAGTACTTGTCCCCTGGGTCTGTATCCGGCTCGCTGAGCAACTCGTGCATCTCCGAGTCTTCAGTGGGGCTCTCGTCGCCACGCCTGACCGGTCTCCCGGGGGGTGGCCCTGGGACCCTCCCGNNCGGGANGGCGGGCCCTGGGACCCTATGAGGACCGGGCCTACCGGGCACTGGAACTTCAGGTGGGGCCCTTATGCCCCGTGGGACACGTGGGGGGCGTGGGACTCCGGGTGGNCCTGGACCACCGGACACTCCAGCTGCTCCAGCTGCTCCAGGGACTCCAGGAGCTCCCGCGACTCCAGCGACTCCTGGGCCGGCTGCGACGCCGGGGGCTGCGACACCAGACGGGCGCACGCCTTTTCCCGCCTGCCACTTGATGAACCATAGCGGGATTTCGTCGCGTTCGCAGCACGCAAATTCATCCCACGCCTTGGGCCTACAATCAACTGGGCACACGTTCGCTTCCATCCTTTTGCGGTCCAGCGTGCACATATCTAGCAAAAAAGCTTTCTCTGCGAGGGCCTTGTACAAATTGGGGGCCAAGCTTTGGATGAGACCGAAAAAATCCTGGTCTGCTAGTTTGTTGGGTTTCTCGGGACAGCATCCACCACAAGGGTCTTTTTTTTCCGGGACAGGCAGCACAAGCGGTGTGGCTTGGTCGCCGGTGTTGATGATGATTGTGGAGGGCGCCGTTTTTTTTGGCGTTACACGTCGGGGACGGGGGCTGCGACGCCGGGGACTGCGACGCCGGGGACTGCGACTGGAACCTTCCCGCCGGNNAGTGCGTCTACGACGGGGTTGTTTTTTTTTCTCTTCCTCATCATCCGTTCCGTCTACCGGCAAGTCTTGTCCGTACAGCATCTCCTCNTACCTGTGNCGTTTTACGTGGCTCCGAAGGCGGGCCGGGGAAAACTTGGCGTACTTCTTCAAGATCTGGGTTGCACGATGAAAGTTGCGGATCAGTCGCCGCAATTTTGCGGTACTCATTTTGTCGAGACTGGATTCGCTGGGGACCAGGGGGGCTTCGTCATCCGTGAGCGCCGACCGGATTCCTTTCTGAACTTTCTGGTGGAAGGTCCGCATACGCTCTAGAAAATTAGACTCGCGGATGAAAGCCAACAAGTCCGCCTTGGTCATTTTGCCTAACGGCTTGCCCGGAACAATCTCGTTCTTGAGCTTGTCAATGAGGCCTAATAGCTTGTCCATCGTTTACAATAAAAGAGATTTTACGACTGCATACCCATCTGCATAAGCGTGGAAATCTCCTGCGCCTCTGGGCTCACACGCAATGTTTGGACGTCTGATGGCGATAAAAGCATCGAAGTCACGGCGGCCGCCTGTTGGCTGAGCGTGATTGCATCGTTGAAGTACCAGAGGGTCATTTTCACTTCCTGCTGTGCGGCCACACCTGTATGCTGGATGGCCTTTTTCACATTCATATTTATGGTCAAGTTGGTCGGTGAAAAAACCGACTGACCCTTCTCGATGGCGAGGCAGTCGGATCGGATGAGGATCACCTGGCGCANCTGGGACCACGTCAAGAATGACATCCGGCTGTCGGGGGCATACATCTTGTACAGTTTGTAGAGATCGTACGGCTGCTTGTCACTCAAAATGGACAGCTTCTCGTTGATAGTCAGGGAAAAGTCAGAGATGCGACCGAAGTACTCCGTCCAGCAATACGCGCGATCGACTTGGCCGGTGTTGGTAANAGACCCGGCGAGTTTCTGGAGGTCGGGGCCATCAGTCACGTGCACACTGATCAAGGATGGCATTGCATCCAGGCGAATGCCTTGGAATGTNACAGCCTTCGCGTCGTCGNCTGCTCCGAAAGCGAGCTGCTGGTTGTACGACTGGTTCCTCCAGCACGGCAGCGTGTAGCTGGGGCGCAGGCTCACTGGGGGTACAACCCATTCACACACAAGGTANGGCTGGGCGTAAAAGCCGAAATCGTAATCCTGTAACACTNCNGTGTTGCGGCCTTCGNNGAGGCTCGCNCACTGGAGGAGCGCCGCCTTGATNTTGTTCACGGCCTTGAAGGTGAACATTAGGTCGCAGGAATCNAGNTAGGGGANGAANGTNGGCGTNCGGCAATAGATGTCTTTCGAAAACGTNTTGAAGGGGGGGATGCAGACTGTCGTGCGNTANTCNTATTTNACNTAATTNNTGNNGAGNNCCTGNTGCGNNTNCNNNTCGNNNAAAGTNGTTGACGCCTCCGCCGGNCGCTCCACCTCCTGACCGCCAATCGGCACGGCGTTCNATGAANCCCTTGTTCGGGTTGATAGCCCACCCAGTCGTTGCGTCAGCCTGGTCGGAGCCGTTGTACCAGTTCCGGACATTGATCAGGCCTGCGCGGGTGTTGGCTGGCGCAAGAGCGTTGGCTGGGATAGCTCCCACACACCCGTCTGTGTTCCCCCACGCGGCGCCCTCCTCGTCATTGTACACGCCGGTTTGGCCACCCGCACCCGGTTGGGTGAAGATTTGTTCCATCACGTCGAGTCCCTGGTCCGGGTGAAATGTGAAGCTGACAGTCGAATTCACGGTCGATGTTATCGAATTACAGGCCTTCAGAAGGCCATTTCTGCGTGGTGCTACCTGACCTGCGAGGCCTTCAGCCATCCATCCTGGCACTCCAACGTGGGGTGTGCCGTTGCCCTGGACTCCAACGGAGTGGTACCCTTTGAGGTCAGCGTCGGCTGCGCTGCTGTGAGATACCGCGTGGTGGAAGTACATTGGGCAAACCAGCTCAATTTTCGCGTTCAGGCAAGCTCCTGGGCTCGTGGACAAAATCCGAAAGTTTAATTGCTGCAAGGGGTTATTGCCTCCGCTGGCCCTGAATTGTTGTGCAACGGTTGCAACGTTGGCGTCGATATGTGCGGCCTGCGTAGCGGTCATTACCTGCTGGACATTGGAACAGAGCACTCGCCGGGTGATCAGTTCACGTGGTCCGGTCAAGCTTTGCCCGGTAAACTCTGTGATGTCCAGGTACGCGGATTGCACATCTTCACGTAGTGCTGCCATCTCTTGTTTTGTATAATTAAAAAAAAACGTTGAGGATGATCGCGCTCGACGCGAAACAAGCAAAACACATCGGGGACTACTTTCAGGTGGCTACAGAGGGGAAGAAACCCCTGTTCATAATCACATCCAACTACCTGAAATGCAAGCCCTGTATTTTCCCCGAACGACCCGACAAGCTGCTCCGGCGGGAGGACTGGCTCGGCTTTATCAAAAAATACCGACTGAGCAACAAGGACCTCAAAAAGCTGCGATCGACGTGGCTGCTAGGTGCGCCATCTTTTGAGAGCTCGAACCCCCGTGCGATGTTTGCCTTCTCCGAAATCGAGGACTTGTTGCTGAAGCGAATGCGGACAAATTATAGCCCGGGGAGCGGCAACATCTTCCCGTGGTTCAGTATGGCTGAGGACAATAACTCGCCGGATAACCTGTTCCTAGTCGGCAACACGAGCTGCGGCAAGACTACGTTCCTCAATACGATGCTGACGAACGTGAACAAAAACGGGGAAAATTGGGCGACGGGGCGGCCGATCGTTTGTTTCAGTATGCACCCTGAGGATCCAAGTCTCGCTCCAGCCCGTAAGCTCCACAAGAAGAGGTGGCTGGACATCGATATGGAAAAAATCCAAAGCAAAATCCCGATTTCGATGGTGGAAAAAGGTGCCCTCGTCATTTTTGACGACTGCCTCGAGATGGGTCGCTCCGACCCCCGAAGGCTGGTGCTGTTCGATCTGCTGAACGAGCTGGTAACACGGGGCCGACACCGCAAAGGGAAAAAGGGCAATGCGAGGCGCGGAAACGAGGTATGTGTGATCTCACATTATGGGTCCAGCCGCTCCCTACAAACCGTGCGCAATGCTTGCAAGTGGTGGTGTCTCTTTCCGAACTGCAGCCGGAACCAAAGTGTGCATATGTTGCGCACGCGGTTGCACTACACCAAGCGGCAAACGGAGAGCCTACTCGACCGCTGCGGGGACTCCAGGTTCGCGCTCTTCCGGCACCACGTCCCCACGTTGGTGATCTCGAGCAACCATCT
>PADE01000028.1 GCA_002702965.1 Planctomycetaceae bacterium | reverse complement strand
ATCCGGTTGCCAAGCCCTGGGGTGGGGAATTCACGCTCAAGGATGAGATCTACCAGTTCAAGAACTGGCAGCCGGAAAAGGTGCGCGTGCTGATGAGCCTGAACATGGCCAAGACGCAGCTGAAGAAACCGTACCATATCCCTATCTGCTGGGTGAAACAGTATGGAGAGGGTCGTGTGATGCACATGAGCCTGGGGCACCGAGAGGATGTTTGGACGAACGAAACCTACACCTCTTCGTTGCTGGGTGGCATGAAATGGATGCTGGGAATCGAAAAAGGGGACGCGACCCCCAATCCGGAACTCTCCGCCGCTGAGGAAAAAAAAGCGCGTGAAGCGGTCGCTGATAACTAGTAATGAGTTGCCACCGCGAACATCGGTCAATCGCCTGCCAGGAGCGGTCCGAGAAACTGTCCCGTCTGATTTTCAGGTAGCGCGGCGATCTGTTCGGGTGTGCCCGTCGCCAGGATGTGGCCACCCGCCCTGCCGCCTTCCGGTCCCAGATCGATGACCCAGTCGGCGCATTTAATCACATCCAGGTGATGCTCGATCACGAGCACAGAGTTTCCCCGATCGACTAGCGCGTTGAGCACTCCCAGCAACCGCTGGATGTCCGCGAAATGTAGTCCGCTAGTCGGTTCGTCAAGAATATAGAGCGTCTTGCCGGTATCAACGCGGGCCAGTTGCGATGCCAATTTGACCCGTTGCGCCTCTCCACCGGACAGCGATGTCGCAGCTTGTCCCAGGGGCAAATAGCCCAGCCCGACTTGCTCCAAGCTAGTCAGCGAGCGGGTGATTACCGCAAAGTTCTCGAAAAATCCTCGCGCCTCGGAAACCGACAAGTCCAATACCTGGGCGATCGATTTGTCCCGATAGCGAACCTCGAGTGTATGTCGATTGAATCGGGAACCACGACATTTTTCACACGTCAGCCAGACATCTGGGAGAACATTCATCTCGATTTTTTGCAACCCGTAGCCCTGGCAGGCTTCGCAGCGGCCGGTCTTGCCATTGAAACTGAAACGCGAAGCGCGAAAACCCCGTTGCTTGGCATCCCGCGTCGCGGCAAAGACCTTGCGGATCTCGTCAAACACGCCCGTGTAGGTCGCCGCGCTGCTGCGCGGATTGCGCCCGATGGGGCTTTGGTCGATCGTCACCAGCTTGTCGATCTGACTCAGGCCACGGAGGTTGGTATACGATCCGACTTTGACGCCAGCGTTTCCCAAACGCCAATTGACCGCCGGCGCCAACGTCTCATTGACCAGTGAGCTTTTCCCCGAACCGCTGACCCCGGTAATGCAGACCAGGGATTCCAGCGGAAATTGGACACTCACCTCCCGTAAGTTATTGGTCGTGACACCGTCGATCTGGAGTGAACGCGACTTCGCTACTCGCCGACGTCGACGCGGAACAGGAATCTGACGCCGGCCGGACAGGTAACACCCGGTCAGCGATTGCGGGTCATTCTCCACCTCCTCGGGGGTCCCTGCGGCGACGATGCGACCACCCTCGACACCAGCACCCGGCCCCATGTCGATAAGGCGATCCGCCTGCCGCATGATCGCCTCATCGTGTTCTACGACCAGAACCGTGTTCCCGCCGCGTTGGAGATTGCGCAGCGAGTCGATCAATCGCTGATTATCCCGGGGGTGTAATCCAATCGACGGTTCGTCTAATACGTAGCAGACTCCAACCAATCCCGCCCCGATGCTGGTCGCCAATCGCACCCGCTGCAACTCGCCCCCGCTCAGCGTATCCGCGGCTCGATCGAGTGTCAGATAACCAACACCGACCGCATCGAGAAAGCGCAACCGCTGCAGGACGTCCGCCAGAATCGGTCGGGCGATCGGCTGCTGCGATGCATCGAATGGAAACGCTTCCAACAGACCGATCACGTCGCTCACTGGGGTACAAGTGATATCGCCAATGGTGTGATCGAATAGGCTTACGCTGAGCGCTTCGGGACGTAGCCGGGCACCACGGCAAACCCGACAGCAGACATCACCGCGGAACAACTCAAGCTGTTCGCGGCGTTTCCTGTCGGTCGCCGTGACATACTCTTTTTCCAACATCTGCAGGATACCGGGAAAATCTTCCCCGTCACCATCGAGCAACATCTCACGCTGGGCTGGCGGCAGCTCCGATAAGGGGCGCCGCCAACCGCTCCCAGCTTTCTGCAAAAACGGACCGAGTTGAAGCTCGATATTCTTGATCGCGCCGGCCGCTAGATTTTTCCACGGCAAAACCGCCCCGGCCGCCATAGAAACCGCCGGATCGACGATGATCCGTGCGGGGTCAAACTGCAGGCGGTGACCCAGCCCCGCGCACTGGGGACACGCGCCGTATGGACTGTTAAAGCTGAATGTCCGAGGCTCAATCTCCGCAACACTAATGCCACAGCCGGGGCACGCGTACAGCGTACTGAATAACTCGTCTCGCCAGCCTCCCGGCGTGTCGTGACGCAGCTCGGGATCCTGAAAGCACGCCAGCACGAGACCGTCGCCGTATTGCACCGCAACCTGAATCGATTCGGTTAGCCGCGCTCGGGATGCATCGTTGATCTTGATGCGATCGACAACGGCTTCCACGTCGTGGACCCGACGCGGTGACAGCTCGGGAAGATCGTCGATATCAAAGACCGTTCCGTCGATGCGCGTGCGAACAAAGCGCGCCTTGCGGATTTGCGCAAACACCTCCTGGTGTTGTCCACGACGTCCCCGCACCATCGGCGCCAACAACATCAGCTTGGTACCTTCGGGCAATTCGAGCAACCTGTCTCGAATCTGCTCAACCGTCTGCTGACGAATCGTCTCGCCGCACCCATGGCAAATAACGTGTCCCAAGCGAGCCATGAGGAGCCGCAGGTAGTCGTAGATTTCCGTCAGAGTCGCCACCGTACTGCGGGGGTTTGCGGCGCCCAGATGTTGATCGAGGCAAATCGTCGGTTGCAGACCATCAATGGAATCTAAGTCAGGCCGTTCCCGCTGGTGAAAAAACTGTCGCGAGTAGATCGACAGCGTCTCGATGTATTGACGTTGCCCCTCGGCGAACAGCGTATCCAACGCGAGTGTGCTCTTGCCAGAACCGCTCGGGCCGGTCATGACAACCAACCGATTCCGAGGGATATCGAGATTCAGATTCTGGAGATTGTGGGCTCGCGCACCGCGAATACGGATGCAGTCGCGACTCTCAACCGCGCTGATCCCTGGCATACGTTACGATCCCACGGATACGGTGCAGAAAGGCGCCAGGCTAGTGGATCGCCCGCAGCAGAACAAGTCGCCCGTTTCGTTTGCGTCCCGGACCAGGACGGGTAAGATGGCCCTGGAGACGACACCCTGTCGGTCCATCCATCACCGACACATTCCGTGCTGCGAAGAACGCTCACGTCGGACATGAAAACTCTGTTGATCATGCGGCACGCCAAGTCCAGTTGGAAACAAGCCGGACTCACCGATCATCAACGACCTTTGAACACGCGCGGCCTGCGAGACGCGCCACGCGTGGGAGCGCTATTGCAACAGGAACAGTTGGTACCCGATCGGATCATCAGTTCGACCGCCCAACGCGCTCGCCAGACTGTCGCATCACTCGTCCCCGCGAGCGGTTTTCGCGGCGAGATCGAATGGACCGATGCGCTCTACTTGGCGTCGGCGGACGCCTATCGTACGGCTTTGCACCGAATCGGGACGGAGAGCCAGTGCGTGATGGTAGTCGGACATAATCCGGGCCTGGAAAACTTGATCCTGGAATTGACCGGTCGCGACGAAACGATGCCGACCGCAGCGTTGGCCCACGTCACATTGCCGATCGAAGCCTGGAACGAAGTCGAGTTCCTGCGGGATGCCGAACTAGCGGGCCATTGGCGCCCGCGTGACCTGTCATAGGAGCAACCCGCACGATGTGCAATCTCCACCGACTCAATCCGGGTGAGCCCGTTGTGCTCGACGAACGATCCACCCAGGGAAAAACATTCTGCACCGACCGCAAGCGGGCGGNAGCCGATTTCAAAGAGCTGCGCCACGAGCTCTGCGATTGGCAATCACGCCTCTACGCCGCGGACGATAAGAAATTGTTGGTGGTGCTACAGGCCCTCGACGCGGGGGGTAAAGACGGCACCATCCGCCGGGTCTTTCAGGGAGTCAATCCGCAAGGCGTACGCGTCACCTCGTTCAAGGCGCCCACACGGCACGAGCTAAAACTCGACTACTTGTGGCGCGTACATCGGGCGGTCCCTTCCGCTGGAATGATCGGGGTGTTTAATCGGTCCCATTACGAGGACGTGCTGGCAGTCCGNGTACACGATATTGTGCCGGAAGCCGTGTGGCGCCCCCGTTACGAGCAAATCAACCAATTCGAATCGCTGCTCACCAGCACCGGTACTACGATCGTGAAGATCTTTCTTCACATTTCCAAGAAAGAGCAAAAGAAGCGTTTTGAGGAACGCCTTCAGGTTCCTGACAAAAACTGGAAGTTCTCAGTCGACGACCTCGAGAAACGAAAATACTGGATGGATTACCGAANCGCGTTTGAGGAAATGCTCNAGCGGTGCACGACAGCGCATGCGCCATGGCACGTGATCCCCGCAGACCAGAAATGGTATCGGAACCTGGCGGTGACAAACCTGTTAGTCCACACGCTGCGGGAAATGGACCCGCAGTACCCACCACCACCATCCGGGTTAGAAGACATTGTCGTCGAATGACCGCTGACACCGCGTGGTCAACCCAATGGCCTTGCCGTAGACTGCGGTGTGACGGTCGTCGCCGCCCCTCAGTGGATTCGCTCAAACAGTGAAAGGGCCTTTTGCAATGTCGACTCGAAACTATCACGTCCTGCCGAGGTCCAACCGCGGTCTTCTTCGTGCAGCGCGTCAAAACAAAACCGTGTTCGTGCTGCTTGCGCTAGCGACGCTNNCNGTNGTTTCGCCCGCTCGGGCGAAACCACTGAAAGCGCTACCCGAGGGAAAGCAACCCGATGACCGGCGCCTGCAACCGCTGCTGGACCTGAACGGCTACTTTCCATTTCAGCCGTCGGTCGCCCCACAGGAATGGAACCAGCGCGCCGAACAGGTGCGGCGACGGATCCTCGTATCCCAGGGATTGTGGCCGATGCCACAGAAGACNCCGCTCAAATCGGTCATCCATGGAAAGTTGGAGCGAGAAACCTACACGGTCGAAAAAGTCTATTTCGAGAGTTTTCCCGGATTCTACGTGACCGGGAATCTGTACCGGCCGCGCAAGGCGTCGGGTAGGGTTCCCGCCATCCTCTGTCCCCACGGACACTGGNCCAACGGACGCTTCCACGACAAGGGAACTAAACAGGTCCGTGACGAGATCGAGCGAGGGGAAGAACAGTTTCCCGACAGCGGTCGTAGCCATCTGCAGGCCCGCTGCGTTCAATTGGCCCGCATGGGCTGCGTGGTGTTTCACTACGACATGGTCGGCTACGCCGACAGCACCCAAATCTCCTTTGAACTGGCGCATCGATTCGCCGTGCAGCGGCCGCAAATGAACCGCGCAACCGACTGGGGCCTGTTCAGCCCCCAAGCCGAATCACACTTGCAATCCGTGATGGGCTTGCAGACCTACAACTCGATTCGGGCGGTCGACTTTCTGCAAAGTCTTCCCGAGGTCGATCGAGAGCGGATCGCGATCACCGGCGCCAGTGGTGGTGGTACCCAGTCATTTGTCCTCGCCGCCATCGATCCGCGGATCAAAGTCAGCGTGCCCGCGGTCATGGTCTCGACCGCCATGCAAGGNGGATGCACCTGCGAAAACGCCTGCTGTCTACGCGTCGGAACCGGAAACGTCGACTTTGCTGCACTGGTGGCGCCTCGGCCCCAACTGTTGACCGCCGCCAACGACTGGACTCGTGAGATGCAGACCAAAGGGTTTCCTCAGCTGCAACAGCACTATCGGATGATGGGGGCAGCTGACCATGTACGGCTGCATGCGCGCATCGAGTTCGGACACAATTACAATTTGCCGAGCCGGCTGGCCATGTACCACTGGCTCAATAAGCATCTCCAGTTGGGCCTGAAAGAACCGATCGTCGAAGCCGATTTCCAACGCCTGACGACCGCGGAAATGACCGTCTGGGACGAGAATCGCCACCCACGCCCCGAAGGGGGTGAGCAGTTCGAGCAGAAGCTTCTACGCCATTGGCACCACGACAGCCAACAGCAACTCGCTGACTTAACGCCCCGAGACGCCCCAGGTTTAAAGCGTTACCGCCGTGTTGCAGGGGGAGCGCTCTCAACACTGATCGGTCGCGGTCTGCCCGTCGCCGCCGACATCTCGTATGAACGCACGACCAAGGAGGATCGCGGCACGTATATCGAAATCGTGGGGCGGGTGCGTAATCGGCGCCACCGGGAAGAACTTCCGGTCGCATTCTTTCATCCCAAGGAGTGGAACGGCCAGGTCGTCATCTGGGCCGACCCGCGAGGGAAACAGTCTCTGTATGCAAACGACGGCAGCCCNCAAACCGACATCGGTCGAATGCTGTCCGCGGGGATGTCGATCGTGGGCGTCGATCTGTTGCACCAGGGCGAGTTTCTCGGCGGCCGTGAGCCGCACAATCGCACCCGCCGCGTCGCCAATCCCCGCGAGTCNGCGGCCTACACGTTCGGTTACAACCACAGCCTGTTCGCCCAACGCGTGCACGACCTGCTGACGATGGTCTCGTTTGTCCGCGGTCACGAGGAAATGCCCACTGCGGTCCATTTGGTAGGACTGAATGGAGCGGGACCTTGGGTCGCCGCGGCGCGTGCTCTGGTAGGAGCCGTGGTCACCCGGACAGCGATCGACTCGGGAAAGTTCCGTTTTGGCCAGGTCCGCGACATGNTGNCTCCCGAGTTCCTACCGGGCGGTGCCAAGTACGGGGATTTGCCNGGCATCCTCGCCCTCTCGGCACCCCACAGCCTGTGGTTGGCAGGAGAGGGAGATTCACCCCGCTTGATCCAAGCCACCTACTCCGCGGCGGGGGCACAGCCCGCGCTGTCGCTCTACGACGGCCCCTCCCCGGTAGCAGCAGCGGTGAACTGGCTGCTCCAGTAGCTGCGGTCGGCTTGCAATCTCGTCTCACCCACGCTACTAGCACACCTCAGAAACGGGACCCTGACAGGCGTTTCCGCGGGGCCCTGCCAATGCGCGAGTGACCTGCGCCGAAAACGGACATGAACACGACCTTCATCACATCTTCACATTTGTGATCTATGCATGGGGGCCGTTCAGAGGCGAATGTCGCCGCTCCTCAGCGTCTTGAAAATCAAACCGAGAGATCGATGTGGAACGCAACAAACGTCTTTTCGTCCGGCGTTTTTTCTGGCGTGTTGTTTATCGGCTGCGACCCTGTCATCGAACGCGGAACTAGGCGAAGACACGGCCGTCCTGGAACGTGCGATTGATGGCCAGATCCACGCGCTGCGAAGAAAGCTCCAGGATTCGGCTTGTCTGATTGAGACCGTACGCGGGATGGATGACTGATTTCGTGATCACGAGTTGGGGACATCCACACAGAGCTGACGCGATCCGTGCGATTTGACCTTCCCGCCAATCGCCCAACGGGAGGCGCCAGACCAGCGCACCGATACCACTTTTACGATCCAGTCGTTATTCTGGAGAGGAGACCCCCGCGGCGGCTTCGGACCTCGGCGGGTACCCTGACCTCTTGTCATCACAAAGCGCATGGCTTCGCTCGCCGGGGCGTTGCTTCAGATGGGTCCTATGGCACTGATTGAACTCCACAACGTCTGGAAGATTTACGATCTGGGAGAAATAAAGGTCAACGCGCTCTGCGAAGCAACGCTGTCGATCGAACGGGGTGAGTATGTCGCGCTGATCGGACCATCCGGTTCCGGAAAATCGACGCTGATGAATACGCTCGGCTGCCTCGACCGTCCCACCCAAGGAAGCTACCTGCTCGACAACGAAGAACTCGCTCATTTGGGACGCAACCCACGCGCGCGTATTCGTAACGAGAAGCTCGGATTTGTCTTCCAGAACTTCAACCTTTTGGCTCGGACATCAGCACTGGAGAATGTCGAACTACCACTGCTCTACAACCGGCGTATCACGGCCCGCGAACGTCGCCAACGCGCCGAGCACATGCTGGAACGCGTTGGGTTAGCCGACCGGATGGACCACCATCCGGGGCAATTGTCGGGGGGGCAGCAACAGCGCGTCGCCATCGCCCGCGCGTTGGTCAACAATCCGGCCATCTTGATGGGAGACGAACCAACCGGAAATCTCGACTCGCGGACCAGCCGCGACGTGATCAAACTGTTTCAACAGTTGAACGACGAGAGCGGGATCACCGTCATCCTGGTGACGCACGATCAGCATGTGGCCCGCTACGCCAACCGGACGATCGTACTACGTGACGGATACATTGCCACCGATACAACCGACTTCGATGAAGCCCTAGAATCGTTAAATGCTGAACAAGATCTTGACGAGCCCGAATAAGCCGTCCAATCAGGTTAGGATTTCGTCGATCTAACCAAATCAACGAACCGATTTTCTCCCTTATGGCAAAGGGATTGCTCACCGGGACGTTTCTCACTTTAGCGTGGCTGCTGCAGGGGAGNGTTGCGCGCTGCCAATCTTGGCCCTGGGTCGAACCCGAGCGGCGTGAGATCCAGGTACGTGACCCCGCAGATTTCCTCCAACTTCCGGTCCCCGACCTGCCGGCTCCGCAAACCGTGTCGGATCCCCCGATCCCGCAGCTCGAATGGCGCATCTCGCTGGATGAAGTCATCCGCATGGCGCTAGAAAACGCGCGGGTCATTCGCGTTTTGAATGGAATCAGTGCCAATAGCAGCGGGGCGACGATCTACGATCCGGCCATTTCCCACACCGCCATCGATCAAAACACCGCGCAGTTCAATCCCTCGCTCCGGGTCTCCGAGTCATTCAACCGCAACGAGTCCCCCAGCGCCTCGTTTGACCCGTCCGATCCGACCCAGGCGATCATCACAGGGACCCGCGGAGACAGTAGCCGATTCAACCTGGGGCTCACACAGCCCAATGTGACGGGAGGCTCCTGGGACCTCGGCCTGAATTCCAACCCGTCGCGGTTTCGCCCCGGTTCGTTACCCCTCGACCCACAGTCTCGATCGGCGATCGAGCTGAGCTACACCCAGCCGCTGTTACAAGGACAGGGCCGGGCCGTCAATCGGGTACCGATTGTCATCGCCCGCCTCGACACCGAGCGCTCCTTTTTTCAGTTCAAGGACCGCATCCAGGAGATGGTGCGTGGTGTTATCTCAGGATACTGGTCGCTGGTTGCCGCGCGTACCAGCGTCTGGGCACGTCAGCAACAAGTCGATGTTGCCGCCAATTTCCTCGAATACGTGCAAGCCCGCCGACGTGTCGGTAACAACAAGCGCAGCGATCTCGCTTCGGCCATCAGCCTCGTCGAATCACTGCGATCCGGCCTGATCGCGTCACAGGCAGATCTGCTGCACCGCGAAGCCGCGCTGCGCAACGTGCTCGGCTTGCCGCCCCAAGACGATCGGCAATTCGTTCCTATCACCGCGTTGAGTACCGAACGCACCCAGGTCATTTGGAAACCACTGCTCGAACTGGCACAACAAAATCGGCCCGATCTGATCGAACTTAAATTGATCTTGGAAGCCGATCAGCAGCGTCTGCTGCTGAACAAGAACCGGGCATTGCCCCGAGTCGATGGAATGGCGTTGTACCGCTGGAACGGACTCTCGGGTGAAATGCCCAATGGATCGGACCTATTCTCAGGAACCAGCCAGTTCACCGATTGGACGCTCTCGGTGAATTTTTCGGTCCCACTCGGGCTCCGGCGGGAGCGCGCCCAGATTCGCCAGACCGAACTGCTATTGCTCCGCGATCGCGAAAATCTGGAACAGGGCATCCACGCGATGTCACACAGTCTGGCAATTAGTGTGCGCAATCTGTCGCAACTCTACGAACAGTACCAGATTTCGCGCCGGCTTCGACAGGCGGCGGCAGATATCCTTGAACAGGTCGAAGCCGAGTCAAGGCTCGGAATCGTGCTACCCTATCTGCAACTCCGNCAGGCGATTACCGATTGGGGTAACGCGATCGCCAACGAGGCCCAATCGCTCGCGCAATACCACACAGAACTGGCAACACTCGAACGGCTGACTGGCACCATTCTGGAAACGCATGGAATTCGCTTCGTCGAGGAACGGTTCCAGCAAGCTGGTCCATTGAGTTGTTACTTCGGTCAGGCCGCGTATCCGTCTGCATTGCGACCGTCACCAAACACCGACCGCTATCCTGTGGGAGATCAACCAGCTGAACTCCAGTTCGACTTGAAAGACCCCGTGAGACAACCGAGAGAACCAACACCGCCCAACGAGAACGGGGCCGGTGGCCCACGTCTGCGGCGTCTTCCACTGGTCGCGCCTGACGATTTGAAATCGTTCATCCAGGCGCGCCGGAGGGGCGGCACCGCGCGGCAGCAGAGGGGGGGCCAGGCGACTCGTGAGACCCGGTAGTCGGAGGGCCAACCGATTATCAAGGCCGCCCTGGTTCGATCGCACGTTTGCTCAGATCTGCCATCAACTCGTTCCTGAAAGGCCACACGATGCAACTAGACGGTAAATGCGCTCTGGTTACCGGTGGCGGCCGGGGTATTGGTCGAGCGATCGCGGTCGCATTCGCGACCGCCGGAGCCGACGTGGCTGTGNTGGCACGACGCCGAGACGAAGTCGAANATGCCGCGNTAGAGATCCGCCGCGCGGGACGCCGCGGCATCGCCATCGTTTGTGACATTACCGACCGTGCGGCAGTCGATGAGGCGATCGATCAGCTCGAGCGGCAACTCGGAGGACTCGAAATCCTCGTCAACAACGCCGGCGGCGGTCACGAACGGACCAGGGTCGGGGAAGACAGTCCGCAAGAGTGGGTCCGCGTCATCGAAGTCAACCTGTTGGGGACCTACTATGTGACCCGCGCTACCCTGCCACTGCTCAAACGCAACGGCGGCACGATCATCAATGTCGGTAGCGGAATGGCGCACCAGGCGCGCTCCGGAAACAGTTCCTACAATACGGCCAAAGCCGGTGTCTGGATGTTCACGCGTTGNCTTGCCAGCGAGATCTGGCAAGACCAGATCACGGTCAATGAGTTGATTCCTGGGCCCGTTTACACCGAGCTTACCAAAGACATCTTCTCCCCCGATCAGCCGCACCCCCAGCTGGCCAGCGAATGGGTCAAGCAGCCACACGAAGTGGTACCGCTGGCGCTCTTCTTGGCTTCCCAAGGCAGCCGCGGACCGACCGCCCAGTCGTTCAGTCTGGCCCGGCGGCCCCTTTGATCAGCACCACGTGACCAACAGCGCAGCGGAGGTCCGTACCGCCGCGTCCCGCTCGCGCAAATCACCGCGCCTCCGCGGGACGCAGTTCCCACTGCTCACCAAAGAAATTGGCCTCGACGATTTTGCCCGGAGAACGCGAATCGGCTGGCGTATTGAGATCGATGATGGCCCAATCCGGCAACTTGGGAACCTGGCGGGCGTTGTTTAGATAATCGTACTCGCGAAACGTAAAACCACTGTTCAGAACAACATACCGACGCGGGTTGAGGGGATTGGGGTAAATCAAANCCAACGCGTGATGGGACGGGTCAAAACGACGCTCCCCTACCCGAATGCCGTCGTCATGCCACCCCACCGGCAGTTCCTCATAGAGCCGCGCTAGCAGACGGTTGCTCTGTGGATCACCAAACAACACCAGATTCGCGGTCGCGATATCCTGATCGTTGATCTCAGTATCTCGCTTGACTCGCGGATCACCGCGAAAATGTCTCCGCCAATGAACCACAGCATGTTCCAGTTCTGACTGGACCCAACCTGCTACCAGTGGGTTACGAGCCGTTCCACTGGGCTCGACGAAAATAAANGAATCCATCAACGCGTCGTCGATCGGGCCCTGTAGATTGTGGCGCTTACGGAGCCCGCGCCCAGAGGCTGCACCTCTCACCCACGCGCCATCCTGCAAATGAAAACGGCAGCTCCACGATCGATCGGTGCGGACGAGCGGCAAGTCGGTACCAGCGATCGTCGTCGCAGGAACTCCGTCACCGGGCGCCGACCGAAAAACGACGCCGGGGGGACGCTGCGAAAACTCGACCGGGAACTCCCCCGGTGCGAAACGCAACGTCAGGTCGGTGACATTTTCGACCGCCAGCGCAATCACACCGTCAGAGCGTATCTCGGCATCCACAGCAGCCCGACTCCAATGCGCCCCCAAGGCATTGACCCGGACCCACGCTAAGCGGTTGTACTTGAGCGTATAAGTCGTAAAACGGACTCGACGCGGCGTGCGCTCGCGCCCCGCGCGGGCCAAGCGGTCAAACCGCGCCGTAATTTGTTGTTTCGCAGCCGGGTGGATCGAATGCTTCGTCTGCGGACCGATGATGTGGACCAACGCCAGATTTTCGCGGCGCAGCGCCTGCTGCATGATATCCGCCGCCTGCTTCTGGATGTCCAATTCGCCGCTGTATGCCACGGTAGGACAGTGGTGGAGATTTCGAGCCCAGTCGGTGCAATCGTAAAGCTGCCACAGTTTTTTCTCGTACCAGGTCGGGTTGAGCATCTCTTTCTGGAAGAATCGAAGAAACTCCGGGGTTTCCGAAAACCCGGCACCCGGATTGGCGGCAAACCAGCGGTCCGCGTAATGCACGGCAAACTGCCAACACGCGGCCCCACCCATGGAAAACCCGCGCACTGAAATGCGATCTTGGTCGATCCGGTAACGCCGCTGCACATCGGCGAGCGCCTCGAGCACATCGACTTCACCGGCAAATTTGAAGGCGTTGGAATACCGTCCGTAAGGGTGTAAGACGATCGTATCGCGCGGTGTATAGGCACCGGGGCGTTGCATGCGCTGACCGAGAAACACCACTTCGCTGAGGGTCTCTCCGCGGCCGTGAAACCAGATGTCGAGGCGGCGGGGCTCTGTCTGCGCACGACGCCAGGAGGCCGGAATCACCAGTCCGTACGGCTGTATCGAGTGGTCGATCCGAGAGACATAGCCCAGCACCACCAACCCCGTCTGCCGCATCCAAGGGATTTTTTTCTCACTCAATTGTTCGGCCCGTTGCCGGCCGGACCGCAGCAATTGGCGAGCCACTGCAAGATCGCGATCCGCAAAGAACTCTCCATGGACCAGTGCATCGCTCACCGCTCGATGGAAAATAATGACATCCGGAAGGAAGCGCGCAATCAACGGCTCGTCGCGCTGGCGAAGTTCATCGATCATCGAGGACAACGCCGCCAGGTCCCGTTCGAACTCACCGCGAGTCTCAGCATCGACTTCGATTCCCGCTCGCGGAATCCGGCGTACGTCATCCGGGTTGTTGTCGCGCACTCCATCGGCGCCCGCGGTGTCGGCGCCGCACAACAGGAAGCACAGCAGCCACGTCGCGGGCAAGCTCCCCAGGGTGAATCGCGTGGCGTGGCAGCTCATGATGCGTTTTCCTGAAGTCATGGCGTTCCCAATGCAAAGTGGTGATCGAGCGGATCGGCTCGCGCAGTCGATGTTGCCGTGGTCAAGGGCCAATCTGAACATCCGCGACCACCGGAAAATGATCACTGGGAAACCGACCCTGTTGTTGAAACGTGATGATCTCGCTCGACCGCGCACGGACTGCGCCGCGTGAGAGAATCCAGTCGATCCGTGCCCCGGACCGTCGCGGCCCGCGGTAACCGTGAAAGGTGGCAAACAACTCACCGCGGGTGGCCGCGGCCAACCAAGTATCCGTCAGCCGATCGGAGCCCACCAGCAGCGAGTAGACCCGGCTTTTCTCAGCGGCCGCATTGAAATCGCCCACCAACAACACGGGGACCTCGGTGTTCCACTTCGCCATCCGCTGCAGCACCAGACGTGCGCTCTTTTCGCGCGCGATCCGCACTTCATGATCGAAGTGCGTATTGACAAAATAGAATTGCTGTTTCGACGCGCGGTCGCGGAATCGGACCCAGGTGACCATTCGGCGGTTGGAGTGACCCCACGTCGCCGAACCGACCACGTGGGGCGTATCGGACAACCAGTAGTGGTTAAATTCGAGTGGCTCCAATCGGTCCCGGCGAAAAAACACGGCCATGAACTCGCTGCGACTCCCCCCCTCTCGCCCCAATCCAATCCAACCGTGCGCAGGCAAATCCTGCTCAAAATCTTTGACTTGTCGGTAGAACGCTTCCTGCATGCCGATCACATCGGGACGCTGCTCGGCCAACATTTGGCGAGCGATCGGACGCCGCAACTGCCAACGGTGTGGCCCTTGGTCGCTGGCGTACCGAACGTTATAGGTCATCACTCGCAGTGCCGGACTCTCGGCGCAGGCAACTCCGTCGACGCAGCACGCCAGGATCGTCAGCTCGGGGATCACCCGGTGGGAAAATGCGCGATAACAAAGCGCAAGGAGGACGCGCCACACGATCGAGCCTCGGTTCTGTACGAAGAACCAGATCACGCGAGGATTTCCTTGACGATGCGGGGTTTGAAAGTATCCGTCAGCTTTTCGTGGAGACCATTGCGATCAAAAAAGAGCCGCTCGTGGTGAAGGCCCAGCTGGTGCAATATCGTCGCGTGCCAATCGGCAATGCTGACCGGGTTCTCCGCGGCCGCAAACCCGATTTCGTCGGTTCCCCCGTAAGTAACACCTCCCTTGATCCCTCCTCCCGCCATCCACAGGCTGAAGCCGCGTGGACCGTGGTCGCGGCCGGAACTGCTAAGATCTTTGCCATCTGGAATTTGGGCGATCGGCAAGCGGCCAAATTCCCCCCCCCACACAACGAGCGTTTCGTTCAACAGTCCGCGCTGTTTCAAATCGGTCAGCAGAGCGGCAACCGGTTGGTCGGTTCGATCGCAAGCGGCCTTTAAGCCGCTCTGTAGGTTGTTGTGGTTGTCCCAAATCTGCCCGTTGATATAGAGCTGGACAAAACGCACGCCCCGTTCCACCAGCCGACGCGCCATGAGGCAACGCCGCGCGTACGAGTCGGTCGTCTTGTTCCCCACGCCGTACATTTCCAACGTCCGTTGAGATTCCTGTCCCAGGTCGAGCGCATCGCTCGCTTCCAGTTGCATGCGGGCCGCCAACTCGTAACTCTTGATACGAGCGTCGAGCTGTAGCATGCCGGGTCGCTGGCGGCGGTGAATCTCATCTAGGCGACTCAACAAATCCTCTTGCAGTCGATCGATTACCGGGGGGCGTTGTTCTTCGGGCTTCAGGTTCAAGATCGGCGATCCGGTCGAACGAACTCGGGAACCCTGATAGACGGGTGGCAAGAAACCCGCCTGCCAATTTTGAACCGTGTTCACCGGCAACCCGAGCGGATCATCGAGCACCACGTACGCGGGTAGGCTCCGGTTTTCTGAACCCAGCCCGTAGACCACCCACGCGCCTAGCGCAGGCCGCCCAGGAAGTAAGCGTCCCGAGTGGATCTTGAACAGGGCGGGTTCATGATTGGGATGCGAATTGTACATCGACCGAATCACCGCAATATTATCAACCTGCCGCGCCAGATGCGGCATCACCTCGGACACAATCGTTCCGCTGTCCCCGTGCTGGGCAAACTTGTAAGGACTCCTCAGCAAACCACCCGCCTGCTGGGGGGACGAAACGTCCTGAGCGATCTTGCTGAAATACGATTGACCATGCAGCTTGTCGAGGGTCGGTTTCGGATCAAACAAATCGACCTGACTGGGACCCCCGTTCATAAATAAGTGGATGACCGAGCGAGCTCGGCCTGGGAAATGCGGGCGGCGCGGTGTCAACTCATAGGCCGAACGAGGCCCAGCTGACGCGGGCAGCGGCTCAGCGTGGGGGAGTTTGTCGTACCCGAACAGATCGCGGCTGAGCAGGTAGGTCAGCGCAGCGCCGTGCACCCCATCCGCCGCCCGCTGGAAAAAACCTCGTCGACTCTGCCGCGCCGGTGGATCTACCGTGGCGATTCGACGCTCGGAAATTGTCGCTGTCATCCGTTCACCTATCCTGAAAACATGCTTTTCGATCGAGACCGACGTCCGCTAGACGGGCAACAGGCAGGCGTCGCGAGCTCGCCTTTACCGAAACCACGCAGGTCCGCTGCGCCCGTCCTCTCTGTATGACATCCCATTTTTCTTCAATCCACGAACAAGAAAGCTGCCGAGTTCATCAATGTATGGCACAACACGGCCAGCGCCTCTTCGGCTGAACGCTGGCGCTCAGCAGATTCGACCGCTGCGGTGGCAAACTCGGCCTCCAGTTGCAGCAGCGAAGCGAGCGCAATCTGACGTTCTTCATCATTCGGGGAGCGCCCCACTGCGGTCCGATAAACGCGCTCGACTTGGGCCACCGGATCCGCGGTAAAACTCAGAACGCGGCGGGAAAAATCCCGGCTCAATTCTCGCACCGCGGCATTGTTCAAGAGGAACAGCGCCTGCTGCGCCACCGTGGAATCGGTCCGCTGCTGACATGCCGGTGTCATCTGTGGCAAATCAAAAGTCTCGAGTACGGTCGGCATTTCCTTTCGACGATGGCGAACGTAAAGACTGCGGCGTCGACTTCCCCGCTTCCCGATTGAGGTCACCAGACCATCTTTTCGCACATCGACAGCATCGGGGCGTCCAAAGGGACGTTCGTCGAGCACTCCCGCTACGGCCAGCAGAGAATCCCGCAACTGCTCAGCGTCAAGTCGCCGCAACGGCATCCGCGTTAGCCATTGGTTTTCCGGATCTTTTTGTAGTCGTTGTGGGGTCACGCGCGAGCTCTGCCGGTAGACAGACGAAGTGATCATCAAGCGGTGTAAGCTCTTGAGGCTCCAGCCCGATCGCACAAACCGGTTCGCTAGCCAATCCAACAGCTGCGGATGAGTGGGGCGGGATCCCAGTTTGCCGAAGTTGTCCAACGATTGGACGATCCCGCGGCCGAAGTGGTGCTTCCAGATGCGATTCACCATCACCCGAGACGTCAGCGGATGATTCGGTTCGATCAGCCATCGGGCCAGCGCCAAGCGGCGCCCGGTCTGACTGGCGCCCGGCCACGGAGGTTGGTATCGAAAAGGTGTCTTTCCATCGGTCAATACCGAAGGTACACCTGGCCCGACTAAATGCGACCACTGCCGATGATCCCCGCGGCGATAGACATAGGTAGGCGAAGGCACGCCACGATCCCAAAGCGCTCGGATCTGTGGGCGATCTAGTTTCTCGCTTTCCAGCGACTTGACCGTGCGATCGATTTCCGTCGCCGCGCGTTGGAACGCGGGATGTTTCTTTAGCCCCGCGTCGTCCAAGGTCAGTCGGGCTTCGTAGCGGGTCGCCAGCTCTCGCTGTCGTGCGTCGCGTTTTCCGGGGTCGGTCTTGAGCATCACGCGCAACGCACCCCGTTCTCCCGCCGGGACCTTCTTCAGTTGTTCCTCGAGGTGCTGCTGGCGGACGCTGGCAGCCAAATCGCTTCGTTTGGACTGTTGTTGTTCAATCTCTCGGTCGATGCGCGTATTGCGCTGCGTCATTTGACGCAGTTCGTAGTCGGTCGCCACCGACAGCAGGCGACCTGCTTTCTTGACCTTTGTTTGACCGGGGACAAATGCCGGCTTCAACCAGTCATGCTCGTCAAACGCCCCCTTGAAAATCGCCAGCAGGCGGTAGTAATCTCGCTGCGGAATCGGGTCGTATTTATGGCTGTGGCAGCGGGCGCATTTGATCGTCAGCCCCAGCACCGTACTCCCGAAGATATCCATTTCGTCGGCAATCACCTCCAACCGTTCGGGCACAAAATTAACCACGTCAGAACCGGTGCCATCGGGAGCCATGCGTAAGAAACCCGTAGCCACGAGATTGTCGACGACCTCCTCGGAAATCTCTCCGGTAGCTTCGTAGTCGACCAATTCATCTCCCGCAATCTGCTCGAGAAGGAAACGGTCGTAGGACTTGTCGGTGTTTAGTGAACGCACCACGTAGTCACGAAACTTGTAGGCGTAGGGGCGAATCGGATCGGCGCTACGTTTTCCTTCCGAGTCAGCGTAACCGGCGGCGTCCAACCAGAACGTCGCCCAACGTTCACCGTATCGGGGTGAGGCCAGCAGACGATCCACCAGGCGGTCATACGCGTCGGCGCGGCGGTCAGCCAGAAAGTCCTCGATCGCCGATCCCTGACCGCGTTCGGTATAGAGCGTCATGTCGAATTCCTCATCTTACGCTCTCGTCGCCGACGATCAGCCGGACGAGGTCTTCCAGGCTCGTCTCCGGGACCTGCCGCTCGGCGACCTTCGTGCCCTCGTACATGACCGCGATGCGGTCGCAGACCCGGA
>PADE01000027.1 GCA_002702965.1 Planctomycetaceae bacterium | reverse complement strand
GAAACCGTGCGACGACTGGCGTGATTGTGCCAGAGGCCTGTGTGGCGGGGACAGGATTCCAAGTCCCTCTTGTTTTCCGGGGGGAAACGTACTTTGTGATCCGAACTGGGGACGCAGGGGGGATTTTGTCAGCGGCGGGGCGGTCCCAAGAGCGCGACCATCGAGCTGGTCAAACGGACTGATTGAGCGCGGCGGATGTCGGCTGCGCCGTGTGTGCGCCGCAATTAACGGTCAAGACGTAAGCCACTTCCCCTCGGCCCCACGCCGAGTGAGGGAGCCAGGTCGCGGCCTGTGTAAATTTCACCGGATTTTACAGACCCTACCTGCACGCGGCAGGGTTTATATTGGTGGCATCCAGAACGGCTGTTACATATTGGAGAAACTCGTTATGCAAGAGTTGCCGCCGTAGATCATGCGAGGCCTGTTTCTGTTTCACGTGGTGTGGCGATGCCTCGTTATAATGAAGGTCGAAGCGGCCCACGTCGTCGAATCCCTGCTCGACAGCAATGATCTCAGTTTCACCAAAACGCTCAATTACCAGTCCATGGAGAACGTATCAATGAACTGGAAGATCAGAGGAACTTGTCTGCTCGGCTTCGCCTTGGCTATCGCGGTGGTCGGTCTGTGCGCCCAGCCCGTCAATGCCCAGCTCCCTCCGCCAACCGGACCGTCTTACGGTGGCAGCGTTCCCAGCAGCAAGGAAATCGTTTCCGGCATCGCGTGGTATGGCGTGCTGACAGAGGGCTTAGCGGAGGCGAAACGAACTCGGAAACCGATTCTGTTCATTACTGCGGCGGCGCAATGCCGTGGCGTTCCGGGTATGTGGTGACCTGGCAAACAAAACATGGACAGGCGTTTCCTGTCCGACGAACAAATCATCAAGGCATCGCGCGACTTTGTGTGCATTCGGACGGCAACCTACGAGGACAAAACGGAGGCGACCTATCTAAAGGCCATGTTCCTAGGCCGCGCTGGCGGAGATCTTCGGAACTTTGGTTTTTGCATCTTGTCTCCCGACGGGAAACGGCAACTTCGCCGCAGCAATCGCGGCCCGAATTTCGTCTACACGAATTCCCAGGCAATGGCCGCCGACTTGCGTCAGATCGCCAAGCAATATTCAGCACAGGCGAGGGACAAGAAAGTGAATCCGGCCGTTCCGCGAATGAAGAGTGTTCGTCTGGGAATCAACGTGGCGAGTTGCGATGGTCTTCCCAGCGTCGTTGTCTTCGGCAAGGGCAAGAGAGAAGTGGATCGGTTGAATTCAAAATTGAGTGGCGTAATTTGGGATGCAGCACTGGCGGGCAAGTTCATTTACAGTTCGACGACGAAATCCAGCGACCTGAAAATCATCGTAGGCGCTACCAGGAAAGCTGGGATCCTGGTGGTCGAACCAGACGTCTACGGCATGACCGGTCGATTGATCAAGATGATTGACGCGAGTGTCTCGAAGGGGGACCTCAAGAGAGACCTGGTCGATGCCGCGGACACATTCACCCGACGGTCCAAGACCCACGGGCTCCACGTGCGTAACGGCCGTCGTAACGGCAAGACGTGGAAGACGGAAGTTCCGGTTCCCAATCGAGTTCGCGCGCGGGGGCGACCGACACCGAGGCGGCGGCGGAGGGAATAGAGACGGGGGGCGTGCCACGAGTCGTCGTCTGTCGCAACGTCCAACAGGGCCTTTCGGCAAGTGGCAGTGCCCCTGCCACCTCCGCCACACCACGTATCAAGCGCGCGATCCAAGATTTTCTGGCAAGGCAAATTACGCACTGCGCCCGGTTGTGTGTTGTGCCTATCGCCAATACCGGCGTTCCCCCGACTTAGCGGGAGAAACGATCTCCGAAAAGGACCCGCGACCTCACTCGCCCCTGCGCAGATTTCGCCCGTTTTTGCACACCCCAGTTGCGGGCCGCAGCCTCTATGTTGGTGGCGTCTGGAACCGCCTACCGAAGGGGCCGCACATGAAACGTCTGCTGGGTTGTCTGCTGGTGATGGGGGTGGTCTGGCGTGGGGGGGCGGTGACAAGCCGCGCAGCGGTGGTGCGGTTCCAACGCCGCCTAGTTCTTGTAGATCTTGTGTTGCGGACGCCCTGAGAGGATTTGCTCGTTGCCCCAGTTGGTGACTTCTCGGAAGGCATCGCTGCGGATGAATTCAGTGAATGCCTGCTCGTCCGACCATTCGCTGGTGATCAGGTACGAGGCGTCGTCGCCGACATCTTTCCACAGCGTCGAGGTAGTATGACCTGCAGCCGCTCGCAGGGCATCGATCACGGAAGCGAATTTGTCTTCAAAGTCCTGTTGCTTACCCTCGATGACGTGGTAGTTCATGCCCACTGTGATCATTCTGGCTGCTCTCCTTGTTCGAGATCGTCTCGCGGTCGCGGCACCGGGTGCGTAATTTCGTTCCTGGCCTGGGGTGCCGTTTGCGCTTCGCCTCTAGTTTCCCCGGAGTAGCCTCCCGGTTCAAGCACGCCCACCAGATCCTTCCTAATGATGCAACCTTCGTCAAGGCTACAGAGCGGATAATCGGCAGGTTTTCCAGCCTGAGGTCCGGGGAGAGCATCAGCCGGTGCTTCGGGTTCATGGATTGTTGATTGCCGATTGGTGTCACTAATCACTTCCCACGTCCTGGCGCACCTCAAGGGGCTGACCAAGCTGCAGACGCTCTCCCTCGACCCCAGCCAGATCACCGACGCGGGGCTGACGCGCCTCCACCTCGCCGAAACCCCAGCAACCGACGCGGGTGTCGCCGATCTGCAGCAGGCGTTGCCGAACGGCAAGATCGAGAGGTCGACCTCGGCCCCACGGCGGAAGCGGGAGTGAAGTCGCGGCCACACGCCGCTTCGTCAGCCTCTATATTGGTGTCGTCTGGAACCGCATGCCGAAGGGGCCACACATTTATCGCCTACTGAAACAACTGCTCGGACTCGGCAGGGAACAGTGCCGTATTCGCGA
Organism: Planctomycetaceae bacterium; assembly: GCA_002702965.1. Taxonomy (GTDB): domain Bacteria; phylum Planctomycetota; class Planctomycetia; order Pirellulales; family Pirellulaceae; genus UBA9264. Next base: position 32,946 of record PADE01000027.1, on the reverse strand, counting down.
CCGAACGGTCGTCGATCGTCGTGAAGCAGAGGCCAAGCAGTTTTCCTTCTGGATCGACTGATCGACTCGTCCCGGGCGTCGGCCGCCCGGTGGCCGGGCGGGGACCGTGCGTCCCGCGGACCACACCGATTGTGGAGCCGTCCAGAACAATGAACCCAGTACGAACCAATGACTCGGCCGTTCAGAGTAGTCCGACTTCCGAAGTTTTCGAAACTTCGGGAGTCTAAATCGGGAAGTTGTTTTGTCTTGATCGATCTGGCCAGTCGTGCGTACGATGTGGCGAGATGCTGAGATGGGGAGCCTGGCAATGAAATCGCAGACGCGGCGACGAAGCGACACTCCTCGGCGGACCTTCTTGACCGGTTCGCTCGCCGGGCTGACGCTGCCGATGCTGCTGGAAGCTCGCGCGGGGGCGGCCGAGGCGGGTCGGGCCAAAAAGTCGACCGCCGTGATCCAGGTCTGGCTGGCGGGTGGTCCGAGCCAGTTCGAGACCTACGACCCCAAGCCGCACGCGCCAGCCGAGTACCGCGGACCGTTTTCGACCATCGACACCAATCTGCCGGGAGTGGCGATCAGCGAAACGCTGCCGCGGCAGGCCCGCGTGATGGACAAGGTGGCCATCCTTCGCAGCGTGCACCACAGCGACAACGACCATCAGCACGGACTCCACTGGTGCCTGACCGGTCATTACCCCGAGAGCAATCCGACCCTCCGGTCGAGCAACCCTTCGACCGGTTCGATTACGTCGCGTCTCCGGGGAGCCAACCGACCCGGGATGCCGCCATATGTCCGCATCGGCTACACGGCCGACGGTGAGGGCCGTGCCTTTCGCGAATTGCCCTACCGTGCGGCCTACCTAGGCCCGGGCGACGACCCGATGGAGGTCCTGAAAGACCGCCACAGCGCATCGTACCGCGTCGACAACCTCGATCTGTTGGCGGCGATGACGGCCGAGCGGTGGCAGGACCGGAGATCGCTGCTGCGGGGCTTCGACCGCTTCCGCCGACGTGCCGAGGCCAGCATCGCGATGGGGGCGCTCGACCACTTTCAGCAGCAGGCCGTGGAGATGCTCACCACCGGACGCGCGCAAGCCGCCTTCGATTTGGAGGCCGAAGACGCGCGGCTGCGAGACCGCTACGGTCGGAACTGGTCCGGGCAGACGCTGCTCTTGGCGCGTAGGCTGGTCGAGGCCGGCGTGACGTTCGTCACGGTCCTTGAGAACGGGTTTGGTCCGGTCTCCGGCACGTTTGGTTGGGACATGCACCGGACCATCGCCAACGGCATGAACAAGGCCGCTCCGGGTTTTGACCAGGCGGTCACGACGCTGATCGAAGACCTCGGCGAGCGGGGTCTCGACCGGGACGTGCTGGTGCTGGTCTGGGGCGAGTTCGGCCGCACGCCGCGCGTTAACGCCCAGGCAGGCCGCGACCACTGGGGCAGTCTGCAGAGCGTGCTCGTCGCCGGCGGCGGTTTGCAGATGGGCCAGGTCATCGGCTGTTCCACCGCCAAGGGCGAAGTCCCGCGAGACCGGCCGATGTGGATCTACGATGTGCTGGCGACGCTCTACCACCATCTCGGCATCGATCCGACGCAGACATTCCCCAACCACGCCGGTCGCCCGGTCACCATCCTGCCGCAGGGGAGCGTGATCTCCGAGCTGGTGTAGGCCACCACGAAGTCTGAGACCAAGAGCAGCAACATGACTCGATCGATTGTCTTGGTAGTGCTAGGCCTGACCACCATTTGGGCGATTCTCGTCGGCATAGGGTTGGCCATCGCCGACGGGCCAGTGAAGCTTACAAATGGTGCGCAGACCCCGGGGATTTCGATTCGTGGATCGGAACAGGTGCGAGGGAAGCTCACCAAGGTGCCGGCTGAAAAGACATTGTTGCCGCACGACCCGAAAGGCCACCATCAAGCGATCGATAGCGCAATCGGACCGGGCGGAGCCGTCTACGTCAATCAAGCAACACTGATGTGCAAGTCCACGGATGGAGAGGCTCCCGTCGAGCCGGGGACGTCGGCGAACGGCGGCTCAGCAGGAGCTTCGCCCTCCCGTGGCGTTGGTTTCCAGCGACGCGAGCGACGCGTTGATCGTGCGGTCGCCAAACGAGCCCGCTCGGCCGCCGCGCACCGGCGCCGGCGTGTCATCTTCAACGACGACAGCGAGGAACTGGCCCGTGAAGAGGCAAATACGGTGGACGGCTTCGTGTCCGTCCGGTTGACGCCCATGGTGGGAACGCAGGTCGACACGATCTGCTGGTCGGCGCTGGCGATCTGGGGGGACGCCCCGGTCTACGACAGCAAGGTTCAGCCGCTCTTCGGCAAGCCGGCGCACGGCGGCGAGGCCCCGGGCGGAGACCTCTATGTCCACTATGCGGCAAACGCGAAGAAGATGATCGAGGCTGGTACGTGCCCACTACGCACCGTCATCCAGTTTGCGCACAAGCACGAAATGGAGGCGTTCGCATCGATTCGCATGAACGACGTGCACGACAGTTTCGTCCCCGGTATTCAGACGATCTGGAAGCGAAACCATCCTGAATACCTCGTCCAGACCGGTGGCAAACCGCCGATTCACAAGGTCTACGTCACCGCCCAGGACTACGCCCACCAAGCCGTCCGCGACCGCAAGTTCGAGGTGATTGAGGAAATCTGCGACCGTTACGACGTCGACGGGATCGAGCTGGACTACATCCGGCACCCCGTGCTGTTCTCCAGCGTGATACAGGGCGGTTCGGCAACCGATGCCGAAGTCGCGATCATGACCTCGTTCATGGACCGTATCCGCAGTCGCATGGACCAGCTCGGTACGAGGCGGAAGCGGCCGTTGCTGTTGGCGGCCCGCGTGCCCGACACGTTCGATCAGGCGAAGAAGATTGGGCTCGACGTTCAGGCGTGGCTGAAGCAGGACCTGGTCGACATCCTGATCATCGGCGGTGGCTATTCACCGTTTTCTCTCAAGCTCAACGACATCGTGAAGGTGGCTCATCGACACGACGTGCTGGTGTATCCGTGTATCAACTCGGGACCGCTGAAGGACTTTACGTCGGTGGACGACTTGCACATTGCAGCCCGAGCAGTGGCGATGAACTGGCGCAGCGCCGGAGCCGACGGCGTTTACCTGTGGAACCTGGGGACCACGTTCAACCACGATCGAGGTCAAGCGTACCTCAAGAATCGCGCCACGTACTTTGCCTGCCTACGCGACATCGGCGACCACCAGACGCTTGTGAACCGAGACAAGCTGTACGCCATCGACGGCCCGGTGTTCGCGCCGTACGTCCTGGTTTCCACGAAGTCGCCGCTGCCGGTGACACTTTCACCGAACACATCCGCCCGTCTACCGCTGGTCGTCGCAGACGACCTCAAGCAGGCAACTCGAGCGGGCTCGTTGCGTCGGTTGGAACTGCGTTTGGCACTGACCGGTTCAATCCAGATCGATTCGCTTGTTGTACGGCTGAACGGCGTCAAACTCGTTACTGCCAAGCTCGTACGCAACGATGCCGGCCAGGCACACTCGTCGTTCAATTTTGCCGTCACCGCACCTCCGCTGAAGCAGGGCATGAACACGCTGCAAATCGGGCTAAAGGACGGCACGAAATCCGCGCAGCCTATCACGCTGCGGCGAGTCCACTTGGCGTTGGACTACAAGTAGGCGAAGTGTTCATGAATCTGAAGTTAACACATCGACTTTGAAGCCAAAATTCGTCGAACACTTCGGGGTCAGTCTGATCGCTGTCGTCGGTCGCGCGGCCGGCGCGTTTCGTATCGCCAGTCAGCATTTTGAATTCCCGCTAGCTTTCCGGTATTCTCAGGTCCCCTGGCCTTGTCTCCGATCCGGATCAGTCGAAGCGCGCGTATTATCGGTTATCCGCCGCGCCGTGCGCGCCGATAAATCGGTTCGCCACGAATTTGTTCGTAAAGGGATCTTATGGAACTCGGATTCTTCACCATGCCGTTGCATCCTCCCGGCGCGGACTACACCAGAGGGCTCGACAACGATCTAGAACAGATCATCACGTTGGACGAGCTGGGATTTCACGAGGCATGGTTGGGTGAGCATTTCACCAGCGTATGGGAGAACATACCCGCCCCCGATCTATTGATCGCCAGCGCCATTCGTCAAACCAAGAACATCATTCTGGGCACGGGCGTCAACTGCATGCCCAACCACAATCCGTTTATGATCGCCAACCGCATCGCCCAACTGGACCACATGTGCCACGGCCGCTTTTATTGGGGTGTTGGCTCCGGCGGCTTCCCCGGGGATTTCGAGGTCTTTGGGTTTGACCCGAAAACGGGCGAACAACGCGGCATGACTTACGACGCCGTCGAGCTGGTGCTTCAGTTGTGGCAAGACCCGCGCCCCGGTCTGTACGACCACAAGTACTGGCGGTTCACTGTGCCTGAACCCGATGACGAGATCGGTCTGCGATTCCATCTGGAACCGTACCAGAAACCGCATCCGCCCATCGGCGTGGCTGGCGTGACCGTTAAGTCCGGGACGCTCGAGCTGGCTGGCCAGCGCGGTTGGATTCCCATGAGCATCAACATTGTGCCCACACGAGTCCTCGAATCGCACTGGCAGGCCGTGCAAGTGGGGGCTGAAAAGGCAGGCCGAGTCGCCGACCGATCGCAGTGGCGTATCGCCCGAGATGTGTTTGTCGCCGACACGACCAAGGAGGCGAGGAAACTCGCGCTCGGCGGGACCTTGGGCCGTGATTTCCGAGATTACTTTCTGCATCTGTTGCCCAAGTGCAAAATGCTTCACCTAATGAAAACCGATCCTGACATGCCAGACTCCGACGTGACGCTCGAATATCTGATCGACAACGTATGGGTGGTCGGCAGCCCCGACGACGTGACCGAACAGTTGCAGACGCTGTCCCAGGACGTGGGTGGGTTCGGAGTTTTGTTGGCCATGGGGCACGAGTGGGACCCGAAGGAACAGTGGCTCACCTCNATGAAACTCCTCACAGAGGAAGTCCTACCGCGCTTGACGTAATCGTGATAACGCAGCCCTGGCATCCCAAAGATCCGCCGGCAAACGGTGAAGAACATCCCCGCGCAGGAAGGAACTCAGCCAGGCTCTCTACCCAACACGCACACTTGGGACGGCGAACGGTAGAACGATGTACGAGCGTCGGCATGGAATGTGCGCAAACGGACAACCGCCGCACCAGGGAACTCATCTTGGCAGCAAGAGATTCCCCTCAATTGGGACGAACCGTGTNGCGGCTTGAATCAAGGANGCTGCNGTGAGCTTCCTGNCGCCGTACACTTCAACCTCGACGCCGTGTGCATCTCGAAGCCNCCTGACNACGAGATCGAAATCNCCATCGCCNGATGCCAGCACTGCCACGTCAACNTCCGTTGCCAATTCAATCATGTCGAGTGTGATACCAACGTCCCAATCTCCCTTTGCGGATCCGTCGCTTCTCTGAATAAACGGCTTGAGTTTAACTTCGAAGCCGATGGACTCAAGGATCTGCTGGAAGTGGATCTGCTTCGGGTCTTTACGATCGATCGCGTAGGCAATCGCTCGAACGACCTCTCTTCCCTCAGTGACGTGATCCCAAAACACCCGATAGTCGAAATGGCAACCGCAGCTCTCCCTGACGGTGTAGAAGACGTTCTGCACNTCGACGAATATNGCGACTTGATCCATGNTTTCCCTGTTTACGTCGATCGCATAGCTACGTCGATCTGCCAGCTTGCCTGGCTANAGCCAGGTGGAGAGTTCAGCCNNCGNCGGATCCAATCNCCATTTTTCGAGAAACGGCGATGCGCCGCCTCTGCAGATCAACTTCGAGTACCTTGACGCGAACCACATCACCAACGGAAACCACGTCACTTGGGTCTTGTACGTACTGGTCGGCAAGTTGTGAGATGTGAATTAATCCATCCTGATGAACACCGATGTCGACGAATGCTCCGAATTTCGTCACGTTGGTAATAACACCTTCCAACACCATCCCTTCCTTCAAATCCGTCAATTCGTTCACGCCATCGGTGAACTTGGCCACTCGGAACTCGCTACGCGGGTCTCGGCCCGGTTTGGCGAGTTCCGCCAGAATATCCTGGACCGTTGGCAGACCGACCTGGCCGTCGACAAAGTCCTCAGGGTTCAGCTTTGCAACAAGTGCTGGACTGCCAACGAGCCCCTTGGTTTCGATCTCCATACGCGCCGCCATTTGCTTGACGACGTAGTAACTCTCGGGATGTACCGAGGAATTGTCTAACGGTTGGCTGCCGTCACGAATTCGCAAGAATCCAGCCGCTTGTTGGAAAGCCTTTTGACCTAGTTTCGCAATCTTACAGAGTTGCTGCCGCGTCTCAAACCGACCGTTTGCGTCGCGGTATTCCACGATTCGCTCGGCCAACTTGGGGCCGATTCCTGCCACATGCGACAGCAACGACGCACTTGCCATGTTCACGTCAACACCGACTGAATTCACACACGATTCAACTTCGCGCCCCAGGGAGTTTTTTAACCGCGTCTGATTCACATCGTGTTGATACTGACCGACACCGATAGACTTAGGATCGATCTTGACCAACTCAGCCAGCGGATCCTGAAGTCGATGAGCGATACTGATCGCGCCGCGCACCGTGACATCTAGGTCTGGATACTCGTGCACAGCGAGTGCACTCGCTGAGTAAATCGACGCCCCGGATTCACTCACGGTAACCTTTGTCACATCCAAATCATCGGACCGAATCACTGCCGTCACAAACGCATCCGTCTCACGCGACGCGGTTCCGTTTCCGATGGCAATCAACCTGGCATCGAACCTGGCAATCAATTCTCGGAGAGTCTCTCCCGCGCCTTCGGTGTCGTTTCGTGGAGGTGTCGGATAGATCGTCGTACTGTCCACAAACATTCCCGTCCCATCGACGACGGCGACTTTACAGCCAGTCCGAAAACCCGGATCAATTCCAATCGTTACCTTCGGCCCTGCGGGCGGAGCAAGCAGCAATTCACGCATGTTTTTCGCAAATACGGCAATCGCCTCTTCGTCGGCCTTTTCTTTCAGATCCTGTAGCATGGACGATTCGATCGCAGGCAGCAACAACCGCTCGTAGCAATCCACAGCGGTGGCGATCAATTCACGGTGGAATTCAAATTGTCGATTGTGGGCCCATTGTGGTTTGAGCTTTCGCAATACGAACTCGTCGTCCAGCTTAAGGCCGATACGCAACACGCCTTCGGCTTCACCACGTTTCATCGCCAGCAAACGATGCGAGGGTACGCGTTTGATGGACTCACGGTGATCGAAGTACATCTCAAACTTACTCGCCGCGTCCTTCTTGCCACGTTTGACTTGTGAGACGATCTGGCCGTAACCGACTGCCTGTTTGGCAAGCCAGCCGCGTGTCTGTGCGTCGGCCGACCAATGCTCCGCGACAATGTCGCACGCGCCTTGCAATGCGGCGGCTTCATCGGGCACGTCGTTTTTTGGATCCACGAATGGACGCAACACGGCGTTTCTTGGTCGATCCAACTTTTCCTGCCGCAACAGGATATCCGCCAACGGTTGCAAGCCACGTTCGCGGCCGATCGAAGCCCGCGTGCGTCGTTTCGGCTTGAAAGGCAAATACAAGTTTTCCAGGGTGTGCTTGTCATTGCACGTTTCAATTTGTCCATGCAATGCTTCGGTCAACAATCCCCGCTCATCGATCGTCTTCAGAATCGTTGTTTTTCGCTGGGCTAACTCACGAGCTTTGCCGAGCGCATCCTCGATCGCCCGAAGCGCGATTTCATCTAGCCCCTGGGTGACTTCTTTTCGATACCGCGCGATGAATGGAATGGTGTTGCCGGCGTCCAATAGCTCGACGGTCGCACGGACCTGGCCAATGGCGACCGATAGCGTTGCAGCGATCCGGTTGACGACTCGATCAAGGTCAAAGCAATCGAAGGGCTTATTCGCCATCGTTTCTCCAGCCAATCGTGCTGGTCTCGCAAATGAATGCCCGATTGCTATGCCTGGTGGTAACGTGTCGGCTTTGACTTCGTGTTCTTGAACGGTGTGTCTTGCAGGCGTTGACCATCTTTGACGTGATCGCGTACGGGGAGTGAACTGGCCATTTGTGGCATCCGAGGGCTCTGTCCGGCGATCATGACGATTCGGAACGTTTCGAGCAAGTCTTGTGGAAAGTTTGCCGGAAGATCAACCCTGCAAAAGCGATCAAAGATCCTGATCGTTCCGATCGACTCGTTGCCGATGCCTGCACCGTTGGCGATCGCGCCGACAATGTTGTCGGGGTTGGACCCGATGACTTCGCCCGACTTCAATGCGACACGTCTTCAATTCCATCGTAAAACGATCGTCGAAGGCGACGTCACCGGAGTTCCACCACTGCGGCAGATCGGGCCGAACCGGCTGCTTGCTATCTACCACGGTTACCCTGATCGGCAGCACTTCATCGCAGTACCGATAACGGTGGCCAAAGAATGACGCCGTATTGAAAAGGTTGACGGCGGCCTAGAAAAGTTCAAATCCCGTCAACAGGCGATGCCACAACCATTGACGAGAGTAAGTTGTGAGGAAGCAAGTCGCGGACAACCAGACACGGTTCGAACTTGCTGCTTACCCCGGTTCACATTTCTCGTCTCATCTTGCTGCGTCTGTAATCGAATGTGCCAGCTTGGCACCCTGATTTGAGCCCCTGGTCACATACTGGCCACAGCCGCATTCCCCTTGGTGGTGGACTCTCTGTGGGCAACTCGCTGGCTCGCCATCCCCCCCAAGCCACTTCCACTACGCTTTAGCGGCTTTGGCCGGCTGCGCGGATGACCACTGAAACACTCGCTGGACAGCGGGGACCGTCGGTGGGGCAGGTCAACCGTGTGCACACGGGGACATCACAGACTGGAAGATCATCGTCACACCACCGCGCTAGGTCGGTTCGCTACCCGCCGAGCCGCGTGTATCGAGGGCATTGACATACTTGCCGAGCCATCCGCAAAACAACGTGAGCAGTATAATCGCCAAGACGGATTCTGCCACGGCTAGCAGAGTCGAACCGACATACAAATGCGAGAGCCCGAGGATAAACAGAACAGCGCTAATGGTTCCCAGCGCGGAAAGCGCGAGTCCTTTGCCAATCATCTTCCCGCCGCGGCCCGCCGCGTCACCGTCTCCGGCAGCGGGAATCTCCGAGGACTCGAGGCGCGCGATCACAGGTGCCCATGACCCAAGTGGTCGCGCACGATCGTAAAATCTCTCGAGACTTTCGATTGGATCGGGTTTGGTGAGGAGTGCCACGGTGACCCAAAGGGCAGTCGTCACGACCATTACGATGAAGGTTTGCCACCACCACGGGATCAATGCGGCCTCAGCTTGTTCAAAGCCTAGTTCGACCAACATCTTCGGAACCAGCACGACCAGGAAGAAGATGGCACCCCCGCCGAAAGACGCCGCGATACGGGCCTTGCCGTTGAAACGCCACCACCACCATTGGGCCCAATTGGCTGGCAACTCCGCGGCGCTCATTTGCAACATGAAGACGGCCACATCGTAGAGGAAGTTCGTCGTGTAAACGACGCTCAGGGCCAGACTGAGGATCAGCAGCATCCCCAGTTTCCCGGCGATCACGTAGTGGCGTTCGGATGCGTCTCGCACCATCCAACGACGATAGACGTCGTTCACCAGAACCTGGCCGCCAAAATTCAAATTATCGGCGACGGTTGACATCACACCGGCCAGCATCGCGGCCGCGACCAACCCGAGTGCCCCCGGAGGCAACAGTTCTTTCATCAGCAGACCGTAGGCCAACTCGCGGTCGTAATCGGGCTGCCGCAACTCGGGCCACAAGACCGGCGCTGCGACGCAGGGGAGCGACACCAGTAGTACCATCGTAAACGTCACGAACGCCGTCACGACGAACATCAGCGCCGCTGCTCGCGGGGTCTTCGAAGACAGGATCCGCTGACCTTCCATCGCGCCACCCATCGGCGCCGCGTCGCCACCGTAGCCGATCGTCTGTCCCAGCATCCAAGCCACCGCGGCGATTAGTGGGAACACAGCGTGATCTGTCGGCGGTACGGTGCTCAACGCCGTGCCGCCCGGAGGGCCAGTCCGAACCGCGTCGGCAAATCCCTGCGGTCCACCAAAATGGACGAGCGTCAGAACCGCCAGTAGCAGCGCACCGCTGAAGAAGACAAGCATCTGCACGAGGTTCGAAACGACCACGCCCTTGTATCCCGACAGAAATACGAACGCGAAGGACACCGGAACCACCAGCAGCATGCTCTCGGTCTTGCTCAAGTCCAGCGTCGCCTCGAGTAGTTTCGCGGATGCCAGGAGCGTGATTCCGGTCCAGGCGGGCATCGCGACCAGCGACGTACGGATGCCGATCCAAAGACGCATCAGTCGCGCGGGTCGGCCGGCGAATCGCAATTCGTAGAACTCCATGCTAGTAAACAGGCCGAGACGCCTCCAGAACACGGCGAACAGCACCGCCGCAATGAAGAACGCCAACGCAAATCGACTCAAGTACCACCAGCAGATGAAGAGTCCCGTCACCGCCGCCAGACCGCCATAAGCCGTCGCGGCATCCGCGCTGACCATCGCCGCCGCGTAGGAGACACCGTTCAGCCAACCGGGTACCCGGCGCCCTGCGAGAAAGAAGTTCTCCAGCCCCTGCTTCGCGTATCGCCGGTAGTAAAGCGCGATCGCCAACATCACCATCAGGTAGGCGCCGAGGATCCCCAGATCCAGTTTTGTCACGAGCGCGCTCCGAATCTTCGATGTATTCCGCCGCGACACTGTGTCGCGCCGACCTGAGCGTTACGGTTTCAGACCTTCTCGCGCAGGCTTCTCGCGACGACTGCAGCTATTCGAAGCCGATTTCTGGTTCCCACGGAAATTGATTGGGGGTTTTGGCGACGTCCGAGGCCATGTAGTGATACTGGAGTGCGCGGCGCCGCTGTGTCGTTCGGTTGGCTGGTGTGAAATGGAATAGTTCGCACTGGAACAACAACGCGTCGCCCGGCTGCAGGGGTACCGACAGGATATCCTCGGGGGCCGGAATCTCGGTCAGGCCGAAATCGTCACCCTGGCCGGCGTGAGGTTGCAAACCACGGCGATGGGATCCGGGGACAATGTGCATGCAACCGTTCGCCTCGGTCACCGGATCGCATGCTATCCAAAACCCAAAACAGTGGGGGGGACGGAGTGCAAAATAGCCGTTGTCCTGATGCCACACCTTGGGGCTGCTGATTTCAGGAGGTTTCATCAACAACATGGTCTGTACCAGCGTCACTCTAGCTCCGAGCAATGTCCGGGCGGTGTTCAGCAGATCGGGGTGATGCGCGAGTTCGCGAAAAAACGAGAGATGCACGGCCATTCGAAAGAGTTTGCGGACGTGTAGTTCGTTCGTTTCGGTCCAGGGTTTTCCGCGCATCGAAGGTTCGTACTGAATCAGGTCGTCAGGCACATGCGGTCGCTGGGCCATGACCGCCGTGATTTCAGAGAAAACGCGGCCGATTTGATGCTCCGAAAGGATGCCCGGAATAACGAGAAATCCTTCCTCTCGAAAATGCCGAATTTCCTGGTTTGAAAGCGCGATGCTCATAGTCCTTCAGCGACTTGGGGTAAAAGAACCGCCAGCAGCAGAGCAATGACCGGCGACCGCCCTCTCGGCAACGCGGTGCCGGCCACACCCAGATGGTCTATTCCAGGAAGTCGTGTGAAATCGAGACCACTCCCCGCTTGCCATGGTATAGCGGATCTTGCTCCAATTGCATCACCCATTGCATTGTCGCTCGCTTCAATCCGATTGGCACCGACAGGACGCGAAAGTCTACGGCTGTGGCATCCCCAAACAGACCGAGAACGTCAACCCTGAAAATCGGAATTTGAACATGCTGAAACCGGAATCGTTAATTGCTCTACTCACCAGCGTGCTGACTTGTGTCTTCAGTGCTCACGCGCCGCAGTGCGCCTGGTCACAGGTCTCCCACAGCAAGCCATCGTCCGAGCGATTGCTGGTCACCGAAAAACTTGGCGGAGATGGCGTTTGGGTAGACCCGGCNTTCGAACGGCGCCGACGGCAAGTCCGCCGCCTCGACGTCAAAGTGTGGTTTGATGAGCAGCTCCTGGGCGATGGCAGGGCGTACTGGCGACGGGCCAAGGAGTTTGCCGGTCGACGCCGGCGTGAACTGCGAACCGACGTTGTGAAAACGCTCAAATGGCTTAGCGACAAATCCTACAAGGCCGCCAAACAGGAACTCGACAGACTGATCAAGGACGGCAAGATCAGTAACCTGGAACGGCATTGGATTGTCAATGGATTCTCCTGTACGCTGGCACCGGAAAGCCTGAACGCGCTGAAATCGGTCAAGGGCGTGAAGAAGGTCTTCGTCGCGAATCGCGGCGGCGCCATTCCGTTTGCCAGAGGCGGCGAGGTAGCGGCATTCAAGCCGACCAAACGAGCGAAGTTTGACCCAAATCGATACAAGCATCCGTGGTACATCCGCTACTTGCAGGCGGACAAGGTGTGGAAGAAGTTCGGAGTTACCGGGCGGGGCACGATGAATGTCGTGCACGATTTCAACTTCGTCTTCTCCGACAACGTCAACCACACACTGTATCGGAATCCCAATGAGACACCCGGCAACGGAAATGACGACGACGGCAACGGACTGATCGACGACTATCACGGCTTCGACTTCGATCGACGCTCGGCCAACCTGACGACGCGCCCTGTGCCGCTTCAAGCGGCTAGCCCGCAGGGAATGCACGGCTTCATGTGTGCGGCCATCATCTGTGGCGCGGGGGTCGAGGGAAAGGAGTTCGAATTCGGGATCGCTCCGGAAGGCTCGTGGTCCGGCGTCATCGCGTCCAGACGGTTGGAGGCGGCCGTCCAGTGGGCCGTCGAGCACAACGCAGACACCTACAGCATGAGTTTCTCCGTTCCCAATCTGGGCGAGTATCGATCGCACTGGCGCAAGCTGATGGAGCACGGTTCGTTCTGTGGAGTCTATTTCGTTTCCGGAGCCGGAAACTTTGCGCAGACGGCGTCCATCCCGGTGCAAATGCGNACGCCCGAGGANATTCCGGACGTCGTCTTCGCCGCGGCCGGCGTGCAGCGCAACTTCACCCGCACGCGTTTCTCGAGCAAAGGACCGGTGAATTGGGAAACAGAACACTACCGGGACGGTCTGGTCCAAAAGCCCGAAGTGTGTGCGTTCAACGTAGGCCTGCCGATCCTGCTGCGTAACGGCACGGTCCGTGAAACGGGCCTTGGTGGCAATTCGTTTGCTGGACCGATGTTCTGCGGGGCGATNGCCCTGATGCTCTCGGCCGATCCCGATCTGTTGCCGTGGGACTTGAAACAGATCATTATCTCCACGGCGACAGACGTGGCCGCGGNTGGTGTGGATGACGAGACCGGACACGGGCTGATCAATTGCTACCGCGCGGTCAAAGAGGTGCTGCGGCGCAAGGCAAGCCGCGACGGCGAAGCCCCCAAGCCGTACGAAGGCCGCGAAGACGGCGACACGCTGGACATCAAGTCGCTGCAAGCGAAACTGAAGTCGACCAAACTGAAGGTTGCCCGAGTCCAGCCTGGCAGCCAGGCCGCGAAGCTCGGAGTTAAACCCGGCGACGTGTTCGTCAGCTATAACGGTCAGAAAATCCACAGCCGACGAGACATGCCGCGGGCCAAAACGGCCGCCGCCAACCTGAAGAGCATTGCAGTCGTCATCCGTCAGGCCGAGAAGTCCATCGAACTGAAATTCAAACCGGGCCCGTTGGGAATTATCCTCATCGTCGAATATGACGAGCCGACATTTCAATAGACGATCGCGCTGAAACGACTTGAACGAGTTTGTTTCTGTTGGAATTTCAGAGGAATATCTACCATTGGAATTCGGGACATAACGGTGCGGGCCGTGACATTCATCGCGACACTCGTCTTCTCTGGTTTCGCCGCCCGAACGAAGCGAAGCGATCGAGGCCCTGACGGGTGCCCTGCGCGCCATGTTCTCGGCCGACGGTTGCCTTCGCCTGTCCCGTGCACGCTACCACGAATGGAGTAGCGACGAGCGATGTGGACTCGATGACAGATCTTCCTGTCCTAAAACGTTGTCGCACCAATTCACGCGTGACGAGGTAAATACGATTCGAGACATGGTTACCTCACAGCAGTACCGACCTGTCTCGGCCGGTTGTCTGGGAAGGCTGGCTCAGCGCCTTGGCAGAGTGTTTGCATCCTCTGCAACCTGGTATCGACTGATCCAACTTCACAAGTGGCGCCGTTGTCGCGCCGGTTGTCATCGAGTGGCTTGGTTTCAGTTGCGCTACATTGGGTTCTTATTGCTTCTCCAATAACTCAACGATTCCTTTACCCAACGCTTCACCGACCAGCATGTAAGTTTCAGCGTTCTGGTTGTAATGGAAGCCTTGATTCCTTGGTGAGACCTCGACGTCCCGCCAGAAGCTACGCGTTTCCACGGTTATTACGTTGTCTTTGAATTCGGGGTACTTGCCTTTGTCCCCGCTCACTGCGAGCTGCGCGTTGGCGACGGTCAGCGCGTGGCCTGACATCTTCCAGCCGCCGAAGCCAATCGTTGCGATGGCAAACGATGCGTCCGGCGCCTTGAACTCCTTGCGAAGTGTTTTGATGAGGTGAACCAAGTTCTTTTCGTAACGACCGGCGTGGACTGCGTTGCCCTGGTCCTTGTGCCCCTGCCACCAGACGAAACCGGCGATCTCGTAGCCTCGGTCTTTGAATTGCGGAAACTCACTGTCGAAGTTGGCAAGCACTCTGTGAGCGGCTTGGAAGCAGTCGTCATATTGCTTGCCGGCGTACCAGTTGATCGGTTTCGGCTNCGCGCCCTTGTCCCACACGGCCGGCGAGTCTTTGTAACCGGCGTAGATTTTACCATCGTGTTCATAGCGTTCGCTGCCCGGCGGCAGGAAGTCCCACGCCAGAGACCGGTTGCCTTGCGACGCTTTGAGCAGCAGAACGGGTTCGTCGTGGAAATCTCCCACGACATGTCCGAATCCGAGTTCCGGTCCGATGCTGTTGCTTCTCGCTCCGCAGCCGACGCTCAACCACTTGTTCGCTCCTGCCGTAACGACGCCCTTGTACCAAACGTCGGTCCTCTCGACCCACCTGCCCTGGTCATCGATCAGGTGCGGGAATTTGCCGTCGGTCTTCACGACCGTCGCCAGCGTGCCGGGAATGTCGACGCGAGCGATCCAGCCCAAGCCGTTTGCCTGGTTGGTGAGGTAGGTGATCTTGAACGAAATTCTCTCGCCGGCGGTCAGCTTGAGGTGTTTGTGCACGGCATCTTTGCCGACCTCTTTGC
The DNA here is from genome assembly GCA_002702965.1 of Planctomycetaceae bacterium. Taxonomy (GTDB): domain Bacteria; phylum Planctomycetota; class Planctomycetia; order Pirellulales; family Pirellulaceae; genus UBA9264. The sequence goes on along the minus strand of PADE01000027.1, from coordinate 17,621 downwards.
GGTAGACCTCGACGCCATCGACTTCCATGGTGTTGTGCGTCGAACCGCCATAGCCGGGCCGGAATTCGTACAAGCCGGTGGTCTTCGGCCGGATGATGCCCCGCACGACTTGGGTCCCGCCGCCGGGATAAGGCGTAGGTTTGACTCCACCGAACGCTTCCAGCTTCAGCGTCTTCGTCGGCTCCATCTTGTCGTAGTCGGCCTTCGGGTCATACGNGCCTGGATAGACAGAGACGACTGGATCGAGAAACTGCGAGCCCCAACGGCTTCCACCGCCGGTGACCTGACCGATGCCCACCATGTTCGATTGGCCAGAGAGGATGTAGACCTTGACCGGTTTTGTCNGAGCCGCTGGCCGGCNGNCGGGATCANGCAGTTGGTCAGGAACCTGCGCCAACAGTGAAGGTGCGCAGAACAGTGTCATCGCCACAGTCGCGGCTGATAGAATCGATTGGCCGGAGCGGTAGAAGTCCATCTTTGTTCTCTGCGGTTCGAGATGGGTGATTCTTCGTCGCTGCGGCGTGGCAGGGGGAGGGGTTGCCCATTGGCTGGTTGGAGGCGAACAACTATCGTACACCAGCGCGGTACGAGTCGCGTTCTGGCGGCCGGCTCTGATTTGAATAAGCGCCTTGTATTTCAAGCGATTCGAGACAAGTGGCCTTTAACCTTGCGACAGGAATTCTGATGCACCGAACCGTCCTTTTTCTGTTGGCGTTCGTCGCCCTCGGTGTGGCAAGACAAGTCGAGGCGGCGGAGCGGCCGAACATCCTGTTTCTGTTTTCCGACGATCACGCGGTCAAAGCGATCTCGGCGTATGACGGACCGCTGACGAACGTCGCACCCACGCCGAACATCGACCGGCTCGCGCGGGAAGGCGCCGTGTTCCTCAATTCGTTCTGCGCGAACTCGATCTGTGGTCCATCACGGGCCACGATCCTGACTGGCAAGCACAGCCACAAGAACGGATTCATGCGGAATGGCAACAACTTCGATCCAGGCCAGTGGACNGTTGCGAAGGCGTTGCGGCAGGATGGCTACATTACGGCCGTCATCGGTAAGTGGCACCTCAAGTCGAACCCTGTCGGCTTTGATTACTGGGAAGTGTTCCCTGGCCAGGGCAACTATTACAACCCTGTGTTCATCCAGATGGACGGAACGCGCAAGCGAGTCGAGGGCTATGCGACGGATCTCACGACGGACAAAGCACTGACATGGCTGAGTACTCGCGACAAATCCAAACCGTTCTTTCTGATGTGCCAACACAAGGCGCCACACCGCACTTTTGCTCCGGCCCTGCGGCACCTCGGAGCATTCGGTGACGTCGAGATTCCCGAACCGTCAAACCTGTTTGATGATTACGCGAACCGCAGCCGCACGCTCGCAAAGAACGAAATGGAAATCGACCGCCACTTCGACTGGGCGTACGACGCGAAAGTGCGTAAAGACGAACGAGGCGATGTGAAGCTGCCCAAGCCGGATCGGTACGGTACTCCGGAATATAACCGGATGACGCCAGCTCAGAAGAAGAAGTGGGATGCTCACTTCGGGCCCAGGAACCAGAGATTCCTCGCCGACTTCAAATCCGGCAGGCTCAGCCACCAAGACATCGTGCGATGGAAGTACCGTCGCTACATGCGCAATTACCTGAGCACCGTGAAGGCCGTCGACGAAAGCGTCGGCCGTATGTTGAAACACCTCGACGACAACGGCCTGGCGGAAAACACCATCGTGATCTACTCATCCGATCAAGGTTTCTATCTCGGCGAGCACGGCTGGTACGACAAACGCTGGATGTTCGAGGAATCATTCCGCATGCCGTTCCTAATTCGCTGGCCTGGCGTGGTGGAACCCGGTTCGAGGCCGAAAGAGCTGATCCAGAATATTGACTACGCGCCCACATTCCTCGACATCGCGGGTCTTGATACCCCGGCGGACGTCCAGGGGCGGTCGCTCATGCCGGTGCTGAAGGCGGGCGAGACCAAAGATTGGCGCAAGTCGCTGTACTACGCCTACTACGAGTTAGGCGAACACGCAGTGCCGCGGCACTTCGGCGTTCGCACGCAAAGGCACAAGTTGATGTACTTTCCGCAGACCGACGAGTGGAACCTGTTCGATCTCAAGCACGACCCCATGGAAATGAAAAGTGTCTACGCCGAGCCGGAGTATCAGAAAACTCGCGAACAACTCGCCGCCGAGTTTTCAAGGCTCCGCCGCCATTTCGACGCTCCCCCGTTTCCACCCCGGCGAGATTAGACGGTGTTGTCTGGCTGAGGGTGTCATCCACAGCACGATGGATATCGCAGTGCTGTCTGTCTCGACGTTCTGACAGGTTCTGTCCGAGTTCTCGACAGTCCGGCGAGTCTGAATCGCGACACTCGCCGTGGTTCACAGAGCCCGGCAGAATTTGAACGAGTGATCGTTTTCGCGGGAAAGAGCTACCTTTGCGCCGCTGGGACTCACTGGGGATAAACGGGGGACGCAACCGCCCGTAGGGGCGCCCGCCGAGGNGCACCAAAAAACTCGCATTGCTCAACACGTCAGGGAAAACGCGAGTTGTTCGGAAGTGGCGGGCATTCTTGAAAATGCCCGAGTGGCGGGGACAGGATTCCAGCGAGAGCCGATTCCCCGGGTAACAGCCACATTGCCCCTCCAGGCGCTGCAAAAAGCGGTGCACTCGGTGCAGCCAATCAAAACGTAAGGGCGGAACTGCTTGAGGTGATCGCTGTCTGGCCGGAACTACCGGCCGCACNGCAGCGTGGCATCCTGGCCATCGTGCGAGCGGCGCGGGACGAGTGAGGTGTCACTGGGGTGCGTGTCAATTTCGCCGATTCTTACAGATCGTACCTGGGCGCAGTGGGCTTTGTCGTGGTGGAGTACGAGTCAACGAGCGCCGCGTAGCATGTTCAGGCTGGTAGGCGTCTGGTGAAGAAGGAGAGCAACAATGCTGATCGCGGCGCAAGGCTTTGACGGAATCTTCAAAGGCATCGGAGACGCGGCAGACGCGTTCGCAGGCGCCTTTGCCCTCTTGTTCGCACTCGCAGCGTGGGCGGCCTTCGTAGGGAAGATCATCGTCAGCGCGGTTTGCGCCGTGTCGACGATCAGTTTGCTGGTGCAGGGGGGGTGGCCACGGGCACCCGGTTGGCCAAGCAGCGGTACCGGGAGAAAGGGCCCACACTAGAGACGCCCCTCCTGACCCTGCCCGGACTTGTGACACCGGCCGTGACACTGGTCGTCATGCTCTATCATGGAGTGAGGGCGAAGGATGGGATTCCGCTGGTCGTCTTTCTGCTTTCCATGGGCGTCTTGTTGTTCGTCTGGTTTGCACCGTGGGCACAGCATGTCCGCGCGATTAGCCAGGATCGAAACGTGAGCATCAGTGTGGTGCTGGGGCAGGCCATCTACCGGAACAAAGTCGGTTTTCTGATGACGATTGTTGCATCCCTGCTCCTGGAACTATACGCTCCTGCGCCTGAAATCTGTGCCTGAAAACAAAATTCCTATCCTTTCCTTTTGAAGGACGCGCTCCTCAACATCGTGGCCGAGGTCTGATTCTTCCGTATTCTGCCGACTGCCAATTCTGTGAAGGTGACCGAAGTCCTCGATCGTCCGTCTTTTCCAGTTCCAGTCCAGGAGGACCGAACATGCCGACCGCCGTGAAGCATCAGAACAAGGAGCATTGTGACGGTTCCCTGAACCTGTGGAGACTGCTTTGCTGGTCGCTCGTGCTGACCAGCGGAGCCTTCACAGTGACGCTTGACGCCGGTGAGCCGGTCCGCTTCTCCGAGCATCTGCTGGCGAACGAGCACCGCTACACTTTCGGGATTGCTACCGTCGACGTCGATGGCGACCTCGACCTGACCTGCCCGGATATCTATTCAGGGGGAGGACAGGGTGAATCCAATCTGTACTGGCTGGAAAACAACGGTCGGGGCAATTTCCAGCGCCACGTGATTCATCAAGGCCAGCTGGGATGGATGGAACGACACGCGACCGGCGACATCAATGGCGACGGCCGGCCGGACGTGGCCATGGTCGATAATCGGTGGGGTCGACTGTACTGGTTCGCCAACCCGGAGCGGCCGGCGGACGGTCACTGGAAAAAACAGATGATCACCACGAAGTGCCCGCATGCTTACGATGTGGTGCTGGCAGATCTTGATGGGGACGGCGATCTGGACGCGGCGGCCTCAGGATTCGCCAGCGGTCTGATCACCTGGTACGAGAACCCCGGCCAGGACGGCTTGGACGGCGAGTGGACTCATCACGTGATCGACGAGAACATGCCGGAGTCGCGGACGATCGCCACAGGCGACTTCAATCGCGACGGCCAGATCGACCTGCTTGCGACAGCCCTCGGCAAAATGAATCTCTCGGCGACCGACCCGGATCACGGCTCCCAGGTCGTCTGGTACGAGAATCTCGGTCAGACAGCAGCGGGACGGTGGAAGAAACACACCATCGACAACCGCTCGCGGGGTGCGTGCCACGGTCATCCGGCGGACTTTGACGGCGACGGCGATCTCGACGTGGTGATGGCGCACGGGATGCGCACGACAATCGACCCCAAGGTGGAACGACACGAAGTGGTCTGGTACGAAAATGTGGGCGCGCCAGATGCCGACCCGACTTGGAAACGTCATCATGTCGCTCGCCTGCCCTTTGCCTTCGAGGCGATTGCCAAGGACCTGGACGGCGACGGAGACATGGACGTGATCGCGACCGCCTGGGCCAACACACCTCGATTGTATGGACAACCCGTAACGAAGCCTGGCGGCGATCGCGTCGTCTGGTTTGAGAACCGTGGTCGCGACCAGTGGGCCGTCCATAGTTTGCAGGACAAGTTTCCCCAGGCCAACCAGGTGATCACAGCCGACCTGAACGGTGATGGGCGGCCTGACATCGTCGCCTCCTGTGACGGCGCGTGGGCGAACCGAAAACAGGTTTCCAAGAGCGAAATCCGCTGGTGGCGTAACGAAGGGCGTTAGACCGGTCTGCGATTGTCGTGTGNAGCGGCTTGAGNGTNCNCCTGAGATACCCTGCAGAACGACAGGCGCAGTGNNTTTCCAGTCCGATTCCTGACGGTCACCGTGCGAACCTTCCCGACGGAATTCGGAGAAGCGCGGCAGACGAAAAGCGAACAATCGGACCCGGTCCGTCACGTCGATTGAGCCGGCGCTCGATCCATTACTCCTGCGGATGGCAGCGACCGAGTCGGGCTGGAACGTATCCGCAACTGGCCGGCGTCTTTGCGCGCACTGCTGGGCTTCGAGCATCGCCAGGCACGCGCGGCCCTGAGCGAGCGCTATGAGAGAAGGTACGAGTCACCACCTCGCTGTAGGGTTTCCGGCCGGCTTCATCGGAAAATCGGGCGCTTGCAAAGGAAACGAATCGATCCCGGGGAGTCGTCGCCAGTCCCACTGCGAAAGTCGTTTTGTCACCCAAAGCCTTCCTGGTTGTCTTGTCTCGGTAGTTGCCATCGGTGTAGCNANCGAGAATCCGGCCACCGTGGAAGATGGGTGNTNTGCCGCAAATGTACGTCACGGATCATCAAACTGTGACGTTCGGATTTCTTTCTTTACCGATGAATTCCAGTTCAATACGCAACACATGGAGTGCCACGTTTTCATCAATCGTTGCATCCGTTGCATCGGGTTTCTGTCGAATCTCTACTCCGACACCCAGGCCTAATCCAAACGAGAAATTTCCCATTGGATTGAGGAACGGCCTGGTGAACTCAACGGTTTGTGCCTCGGTTGTCGCGTCACCTTCAAACGTTGGAGCAAACTCGACTTCTGCCATGATAGATCGTTTATCGATTTGCTTGGCCTTCTCGGTGAACTGGAAAAACAACAGATGGCAAGAATGAGATTCTCGAAATGCCTGTTGAGCTTCCTCTGATTTACCTTCGGCAACGAATTGTGCCTGTAGGCGATAAGTGCCGGGAAATGGACTGCGAACTTCCTGTCCGACAATTGCACTTGTCGTGGGGGATTCACTCTTCGCAGTTTTAAACGTTAAGTGTTGTGCTAGAGTGAGCTTNCCAATGGTTGAGGGGTTTTGAATTTCAACAGAGAACGCATTCGAGTTGATGAATCGCCAGCCTTTTGGTCTCGATGGAACATCAGCCGGCTGCAAAATGTCTTTGCCCTGGAAGGAGGCTTGCCGAATCATCTTGCTTTCATCAAAATCCGGAACTCTTGCGACATTACCTGTTGGCACAGTTCGGTCTGCTGTAGCAGGTTTGTCACCTAGCAAATCCATTAGTGCAGGTTGCTTCGACAGAGCTAATTCACGACCGGTGGGGTCTGCAAATGTGCCTTGGTAATCCAAGCCGGCCAGATGAAAAATTGTGGATGTTAGATGGCCAGGGTCGATTTTATTTGACTTTGGATAAGCGCCGTGAGCGTCCGAACTGCCGTACACCTGGCCTCCACTTATGCCGGCGCCAGCGAGTGTAGCGCAGAAAACCGGACCCCAATGGTCACGACCACTCTTGGAATTGATCTTAGGTGTCCGACCAAATTCTCCAATGGCAACAACCAGTGTCTCATCGAGNAGGCCTCGTTGATCAAGGTCTTCAATCAACGCGGTGTAACCCACATCGAAAAGCGGACAAAGTACATCTTCAAGTCGATCGTGGTTTTGCGCGTGNGTGTCCCACAGTGGGTTATCCGATGCATTATCGCCTGGTTCGCGAGGCCAGTTTACGTGCACAAGGCGAACGCCTGACTCGATCAGTCGGCGAGCAAGCAATACGCACTGACCCCAGCGGTTGCGCCCGTAGCGATCACGCACCTGCTCAGGCTCTTCCTGAATGTTGAAGGCACGTCGAGCCTTGCCCGAAGTCATTAATTCGTATGACTGTTGTTGATAGGTCGACAAAATATCAACGGCCTTACTGCTTTCAGCAGCGCGGAGCCTATCTTCGAGCTTTGATTGGAGTGTACGACGGCTCTTCATACGATCCAGCGTAATCCCCAGTGGTTCGAAGCCTTCGATCTTGTAATCGGATCGTGATGGATCACCAACAAAATGTTCTGGTGACCACTGTTGCCCCATCAATCCGCCCATCTGGCCGGCGGGAGTTACGTTTTCATTTTGGCGGACGAAGTCCGGTACCACGATTGAGCTGAGCCCTGGCATGCTCTCGCTGGGCTTGTATCGCTTAATGATGGAACCGTAAAACGGCCAGTCGCTCTGTTGAATGGTGCGGGCATTCGGACCTTGATATTTGTATCCGGTCAACACCCAGTGGCCGCTACTGGAGTGGATGTTATCATCCGTCGACATGGACCGGATAACCGCTAGCTTGTCAGCAATCGCGGCCGTGCGCGGGAGTAATTCGCAGAACTGGATTCCGGGAATATTGGTTTGAATAGGCTTGAACGCCCCGCGGATCTCAGCAGGTGCATCCGGTTTAGGATCGAACGTCTCGTGTTGCGGAGGGCCGCCACACAGGTATAGAAAAATGATGTTCTTTGCCCGCCCAAAAGATGAGCCGAACCCATCGGTGCGCGGAGCTGCTTTTACGAGGTCTGCCAGGCTCAACCCACCTAATGTGAGTCCACCGATACGCATTAATTCTCTTCTGTCTATCAGCTTGATGCTCATATGCGGACCCGAAAGTTAAACACAACACAATTCTTGCGGAGCAGCTCATTGTATCACAAGACAGACGGATACCAGTGGCCGACAAACGGGCCATCATCCGCCAGAAGCTACCCCATGCGGGCTGGTGAACCTCACAGAGCGGATGAGTTTGAGAATGCTTTTCCTCAATAATATGCAAACTTCTGACGCGGGACTGGTGCATCTCAAGGGGCTGGCCAAGCTGGGATCCGTCCAACTCAACGGCACCCAAGTCACCGACGCGGGCGTCGCCGAACTGAAGCAGGCGTTGCCCGGCTGCAGGATCTCTCACTAACCACCACTCCCCCTCGGCCCCTCGACGGGAGCGGGAGTGAGGTCTTCCCCGCGCCACCTCACCAGCCTCTAAATTGATGGCGTCTGGATACGCCAACCGGTGGAGCCGCACATGAAACGTCTGCTGGGTTTGCTGCTGGTGGAGTGTGGGGCACACCCCGAACCCGCGTTTTATTCGGTCACGATGTATCGTGATCACCGCCTGGGCTTCCGCGTGGCCACGGGGTCCAGCGGGTGTACAAGACTCCTAAGCAAGCCTTGTGACTACTCACCTCGACCCGACTCGGCGGGCTCCGTCGCAACACCCCGCAAATCGTAGTCGACCAGCAGCTCCATCCGCGTGACCGTGGGCGGCGCCTCGATCCGGCTCGCCATGACCGACACCCGATTCGGCCCCCGCACCGGCAGGATGCGTGTCAGTTCGAAGCGGAACTGATCGCCGTCCCGTACCGCGCTGTCGCTCGGCAGCAGCTGGCCGTTAAGACGCACCTCCAGGGCCGCCTCGACGGGCAGTCCCTGCACCGCCATTTGCAGGTGCGCTGTTTTGAGAATGTTCTCCGCCCGACCCAGCGGCAGATCGTCCCCCACATACAGGTCGACGTGGTACGGCCTGGCCGCCTCCGCGAGTTTCAGACTGCGACCCGGAAACCAGCCGGCCGACATGAAATGTTTTGGCCGGCCCCACAACGTGACCGGGCTCTTCAGATCGCGCAGCAACGCGTAGTCCTCGTCGCCAAAGGGGTAGTACTCGCGCTGGTCGGCACGGGCCGTGAAGAAGTTGAACAAGTACGTGTCGCGTTGGCCCATGTGGTAGTAATTGGACATCGCGGCGCGGTACATGGAGGGTGTCGCCCGGTAGGAATCCGGACCGGCAATCACACGGCACGCGCTGCCGGTCCGACCAGCCAACTCCAGGAACTCACCCAAGGGAATGTCGAACTGAAAGTACCGATCGGGCGAAGCGGGCACCACGTAATCGACGAGATTCTCTTTCATCCAGCTTCCCAGATCGAAACCGTAGTGTTGGCACAGATCGAGCGTGTGGGGCACACGGGCGATCAGGAACCGGCGGTCTCCGTCCCGCTGGCTCTTGGCATCCAACCAGCGGCGCGCCTGCCGCACCATCTCGGTCACCAGCCCTCGCTTGCTGTGCCCGGTCCCCGCGGGAAACACGGTCGGCTGCCGTGAAAAATCCATTTCAAACCCGTCGGTCGCGTAGCCCTCGATCAACTCGCGGATCTGTGCCAGACGGTAATCGCGGACCTTCTGGTGGCTGAAGTCGAGCGCGCCACCGTCGATCGTCAGCTCCTGGTTCTGCATCCAGAACTCCCCCGTGAGGGGATGCACCAGGGGTGGTTCTTTGTTGAGGAAGTGCGTGTCGTTCATCCGCAACGAGGGGGTGAACTCCAGCCCTTGCTGCTGTGCCCGCCGCATCACGGTCCCCAGCACGTCTATCTTTTGTGTGCGCAGCATTTCGCCAATCTCGCGGAGCCGATTGAAGTAGGTATAGCGGGCATTGCGGCGGGTATTCTCGACCTCGCGCCACCCCAGACTAGAGGCCACCTTGGAGGGGTAGTACGCCTGGTCCGACCCCATGTTGGCGCAAAACACCAGCGTGGTGACTCCGGTCCCGACGAGGACGTCGACCGGGTAATGCAATTGCCGACGGTGAAAGGGACCTTTCAGCAGAAATACCGCGCGGTCGCCGTCGTCGTTGTAGAAGAACCGGGCCCGCTGCGGTTGCTGTGCCGCCGCCGGCTGCCCACCGGTCACCACGATCGGCCAGACGGCGGCCACCAGCAACCATCCGCCGATCCACTGCCGGCCCAAACGGTCCGTCAACCTGTCACTGTGGACGTGCATGTTCAAATACCCTCGGTTGGTTCATCGGCGTGCGCCGGCCCCGCGCGCCGACTCGCCCCTCACACAGGCGCGGGGCGCGTCTCGCGACGGAACAGTCGACGGCTCAGATCAATTCGCGGTGCTGGTGCACCTCAAGGGACTGACCAAACGGGTGCTCCTACAACTCAACGACACCCAGATCACCGACGCGGGACTGCGACAGCTCACAGGGTTGACCAACTTGCGGCGGGTCGATGTCACACGCTGCGATAATATCACCGCCGCGGGCGTCGCGGAACTACAGAAGGCGCTGCCTAACCGTGGGGTCAGCAATTGATCTCCGCCCGATGCGGGGCGCGGGAGTGAGGTCGCGGCCATTATACTGGAATTCGGAATCGATACTGGACGTCAGAATGTCAGTTCTGTACCCGCCGAACGAACCTCGACAATGACACATCGAACTCCACTTCGAATCGACTGGATTTGCGGACTTCTGATTCTGGCCACGACCCCCGCTTTCGGCCAGAGTGATAAGCGGGGCCGGTTCTTTGAGACCAAAATCCGCCCAATCCTGATTGACCATTGTTACGATTGTCACGGCGGTGANCCGGACAGTATTCAAAACGATCTCGATTTGACCACGGCNTCGGGACTCCGCAGGGGCGGGCAGTCCGGGCGAGTTGTCATCCCTGGCGAGCCACGCAAAAGCCTCCTGATTCTCGCAATTCAGCATTCGGAGCCCGACCTTCAGATGCCGAAGGACCGGTTGCCCCGCACCGTGATTCGCGACTTCGAAAAATGGGTCAACGACGGCGCTTTCGATCCGCGCAAGGACACCAACGTAGACACCCCGAAGAGAACGTTAGCCACCAACGCGTCCGACTACGACTTCACCGATGGTCGCAAGCACTGGGCCTATCAGCCGATGCGCAGGCCATCCATTCCGGAAACAATTTCTAGAGATGGCCCTGTCTCACCGATCGACCGGTTTGTTTTTGCACGACAGCAGCGAAACGGCATCAAGCGATCCGCTCCCGCAAACAAGCGGCAGCTTCTTCGCCGGGTCACGTTTAACCTCACCGGACTGCCGCCCACCGAGAACGAGATCCGTGACTTCCTCACCGATACCTCTGCGAATGCTTTCGAGAAAGTCGTGGATCGGCTGCTCGATTCCAATAGCTACGGCGAACACTGGGGCCGACATTGGTTGGACGTCGTTCGCTACGCGGACTCGAATGGCGGTGACGACAACATTGGCTACCCCAATTCGTTTCAGTTCCGCGATTACGTGATTCGGTCGTTCAACACGGACAAGCCATTCAACCGATTTGTGCAGGAACAGATCGCCGGCGATCTGCTCGACGATTTCAGGGATGACACTGAACGATTCGATGCCTTGACGGGCACCGGTTTCTGGATGCTGGGATCGAAAGTCCTGGACCTCAAGGATCACGAGGCCCGCTCACTGAGTATCATCGCCGAGCAACTGGACGTGATGGGTACGGCTTTTATGGGGCAACACATCGGCTGCGCCCGCTGTCACGATCACAAGTTCGATCCGATCCCCACCCGCGATTACTACGCGTTGGCTGGGATTCTGAAGAGTTCGCGGATCATGGATGCAACAGACACACGCGGGCATTTCATGATCCAACGACCGCTGGCGACACAAACCGAGCTGGCTGCCTACGAGAAAGCTCGCGCAGCCATCGAAGTTGTCGAAAACGAACTGGAGGACACCGCCGTTGCTGCCAGCGAAAAAGTGAGGCGCCAGCGTATCGCGGATTTTGCACGCTACCTGCCGCTCGCGGACCTGCTTCGACGCGACATCAAAGATGCGGAATGGATTAAGCGGAACGCCAAAGAAAAAGAACTCGATTGGCGAGTACTGGAACGCGTCCGCGATTTCCTCCACCCGGATCGCGTCGACATGGCCCACATTTTCGCTGTGTGGAATGCGTTTGCCGATGAATTCCACACGGCGGAAAAGCCCACGCCGCAAAGGCTCCGGCCTATCGAGGAAGCGTTGACCGCCAGGTCGAAGGCGGAGCCCGAGACCGTCTCTGTGTTGACGCTGCAAACACTTCAGCCGGCTCCGCCCGAGTCGTTGGCGCAACTTGCCAAGCGGTACGCGCGACTTTTCGGCAGGCTCGATGCATCGCTCGACGATCATCTCGACTTCTACACGCTCCGTAGCGAACTCGATTTGCTACTGCACAAGTTTGGCGATCTGCAGGCCGGCTCGCGAGAGGCTCTGAAAGAGATTGCCGAGCTCACGACTCAAACGAAATCGCTTCTCCCGCCGTTGCAGCGCGTCGAGTCGCGGCTGGAGGCGATTGCTGGCAGCGGAATTCTCAAGAACGTGGCGGCGGTTCGCACGGGTCTGCAATCGTCGCTCGAACTCCAGGCCGAGGCGAGGACAAAACTATCCGGCGGGAAAACGGAGGAAGCTCAGGACCAGATCCGCCATGGGCTGGAGACGCTCCGCAAGGCACAAGAACGGATCAAACGGCTGCCAGAGGATCGCGANGAACGGCTGCAAGTGCTGGTTGATGTCGTTCGCTTCGAAAACATTTCCCGTCTGCTCCGCAGTCCGCACGATAGCCCGTTCGTTCGCGACGCCGAAGACGAGGAAAAACTCTATGACGTGAAGACTCTCTCGCGTCTTCGCGAGCTGCGAGAGCAGCTTTCCCGACTGCTCGATCGATCTCCACCGACACCCGCCTGGGCGATGGCAATTCGTGAATCCGAGGAACTCGTAGACCTGCCGGTCCATTATCGTGGCAGCCATCTGACGAAAGCCGAAAAGCCCGTCGCACGCGGATTCCTGCGTGTCACCGACCACATCTTTCCAGCGAAAGGGCTAGCGGGCGACCAGAGCGGCCGTCTGGAACTCGCTCGTTGGCTGACACATCCTCANCATCCGCTGACCTCTCGACTGATCGTGAATCGCATCTGGCAGTGGAACTTTGGCAACGGGATTGTCGAGACATCGAACAACTTCGGTACTCGTGGAGTAGAGCCGTCCCACCCGGCGCTGCTCGACTACCTGGCGACGCAATTCATCGAACTCGGCTGGTCGGTCAAGAAACTCAATCGCGAGATTCTATTGTCACAGACCTGGCGGCTGAGTACGGACGCGCATGCTTCCGAGGCCGACAAAGACCCCGAAAACCGATTCCTGTGGCGTATGAATCGGCGACGACTGGAAGCGGAAGCCATTCGCGACGCAATGCTGGCTGTCAGCGGTCGACTCGATCCAAGAATGAGTGGACGAGTGGATGAATACAACCCGGGCCGCGGTGAGCGAGACCGTTTCGTCTTCCGCGAAGGTGCGGCATGGTTCGAACTCAAAGAGAAACTGTTTATCGCACCGCGCCGGTCCGTTTACCTGCCGGTCATTCGCAANGCGCTCAATCCGATGCTGGCGATATTCGATTACACCGACGCTTCCGCGCCGGTCGGCAAACGCAATGCGACGGTGGTGGCAACCCAGGCGCTGTTGATGATGAATAGCGCGTTCGTGGTCACCCAGGCGGAGGCGTTCGCGGAACGGATCTTGCAAGAGGTTTCAACCGACGAAACCGCGAGAATCAATAGCGCATTTGTACGCGCCTATGGCCGCCCGCCAAGAGCATCCGAAGTCGTGGACGCTGCCGCATTCCTGACCGCGATGGAGGTTCGTACAAAACCGAAATTTGCCTGGGCTCGGTTTTGCCACGTTTTGTTCGCCAACAGTGAGTTCATCTATGTGGAATAGCAGCATGCTCCCGACTCGACGCCAACTGTTGCAACGAACAGCATCCGGCTTTGGCAGCCTTGCTCTGGCATCATTGCTTTCGCGACAGGCGGGTGCCGGAACGCTCCAAGCAGGCACGAGCCATTTTGCCCCCAAAGCAAAGCGCATCATCTTTCTGTTTATGTTCGGCGGTCCGTCGGCTCACGATCTGTTCTTGAACAAACCGCAACTGGATCTCGATGACGGCAAGCCCAATCCGATTCCGGAACCGCGGATCGTGTTCTCGCGCACCGGAAAGCTGATGAAGAGCCCGTGGAAGCGGATGCAGCGTGGCGCATCGGGCAACTGGGTCGGCGAACTGCTGCCGGAACTCGCGACAGTCGCTGACGATCTGTGCTTTATCAAGGGTCTATACGGAACGAATCCGGAACATGGCGCCGCCGCGCTAATGACCCATACCGGCAGCAACCAGTTCGTCCGCCCCAGCATCGGTTCTTGGATTTCCTACGGATTGGGCACCGAAAACGAGAACCTGCCGTCGTTTCTGACCATATGCCCGAACATTGGCGGCGGTTCGGCACAGAATTATTCGGCGGCCTTCCTGCCCGTCGCGCATCAGGGTACGCGACTGGGTACGGCGCAAATGGACGACCCGAAGCAGGCCAGATTTGCGTTTCTGGAGAATCGAGCAACGTCGCGGTCTGTGCAGGAACAGCAGTTGCGATTGATCCAGAAATGGCAAAAAGAAAAGCTGGCACGCTCGGGATCGGATCGAGTACTGGAAGGTCAAATCAAATCCTACGAGCTGGCATTTCGCATGCAAACCGAAGCCCCGAAGGTCCTGGATGTGTCCGGTGAAACAAAGGCTACACGGAAGCTTTACGGTCTGGACGAAGAGCACACTCGCAACTTCGGCACGCGGTGTCTGTTAGCCCGCCGGTTTAGCGAACAGGGTGTGCGTTTCGTCCAGGTTACGCATGGCGAAAACAACAAGTGGGATCATCACGAAAACCTGCGCCGCGATCTTCCGAAGAGCTGCCGTGAAATGGACCGGCCTGTTGCGGGCCTCATCAAAGACCTCAAAGCCCGCGACCTGCTCGACGAGACGCTCGTTCTCTGGGGCGGCGAATTTGGTCGCACGGCCGCGGTCGAACTGGATCGGGCCGGGGACCCCGGCCGCGACCACAATCCAAACGGTTACACCATGTTCATGGCCGGCGGCGGAGTGAAACCGGGATTCAGTTACGGCGAGACCGACGAGTACGGATATTATGCGGTCCGGGATAAGGTCCATCTCCACGATTTGCATGCCACGATCCTGCACCTGATGGGGCTCGACCACGAACGCCTGACGTATCGCCACCAGGGCCGCGACTTCCGGCTGACCGACGTGCACGGGGAAGTCGTTCACGACATCATCGCGTGACCTAACTGGATCATTCAAAGTGATCGACAAAGCGCAGAAGGTTTTTGGACTGAGACTCCAGATCCTGGGTGAGCGAGTCCAATCCAGTGTGGAGCGCCCCCCAAGGAGATCTGCGGCCGTGGGGAGAAAAACCTCCGCCGAATTGCAGCAGGCCTTGCCCAACTGCAAGATCGAGAAGTAGCCGCCGCCCCTCCTGCCGCTGGTGCGGGTCCGGTTGCTGGCCACACGCCGCCGCGCCAGCCTCTTTATTGGTGGCGTCTGGATACGCCAACCGGTGGAGCCGAACATGAAACGTCTGCTGGTCCTTCGCCGGACTTTGCAGACTTCGGACACCGCTTGTTGCCTAGCTGCGGTACATTTATCGCGTCCGCGACCTCCGACCCACTCGTTGTCTAAGCTCTGCGACTGTCAGCGGAGGGTCCTTTGTATGTAGCATTGCGTGACAGTTATCACAGACGAGGGCAAGGTCGTTGAGTGTGGTCTTTGTCGCAGTAGGTCGTCGACCAATCGGCTCAATATGGTGGGCGACGATGTAGCGATCGCCAATTTTCCCGTATGTCTCCCGAAAGTTAAACCCGCATACTTCACAGCAAAAATCAGAATTCGCTTTCTTTGCTTCGATGAGCGATTGATTGCGGCGGAATCTTCGCCACCCCAAGCGTCCCAAACGGTCTGCCGGGTCAGGAAATAATCGCCCGAATCGGGTGCCCGAAATCGACTTCCAACCGTTTACGTCCGGGTAGTTCAAGTTCGTGCGGGTCCAGCCCCAACTGTCGCAGAACGGTGGCGTGAAGGTCGGTCACGTAGTGAGGGTCCTCGACCGCGTGAAAGCCGAGTTCATCAGTGGCCCCGTGAACCGTTCCCCCCTTGATCCCGCCGCCGGCCAACCACACGCTGAAACCGAAAGGGTGGTGATCTCGACCACCGCTATTCTGCCCGCCGGGCGAACGGCCGAACTCGGTGCAGCAGACGACGAGTGTTTCATCCAACATGCCTCGTTGTTTCAAATCGGTCAGCAAAGCGGCAATAGGCTGATCGACCTGTGCACAATCTGTTGCGTGCACTTTCTTGAGCTGGTCGTGCGCATCCCACTTTCCATAGAGGTAGATGTGCACAAACCGGACCCCCTGTTCGACCATTCGGCGGGCGGTCAGACAAAATTGGGCCGCCGTCCGCGTGGTATTGTTGTCCAAGCCGTACAACTTATGCGTGGCAGGAGTTTCGGTCTTGAGGTCGAGGGTACTGGGCACGGACATCTGCATCCGAAACGCCAGTTCGTAAGACCGGATGCGGGCTTTGAGTTCCAAATCGTCCGGGGATTCGAGTGCGGCAAGTTTGTTCAACCGGTCGATTAGTGCGTACTTGTTTCGCTGCTCGCCCGGCAGAATTCCAGGTCCGGGTGTTCCGAACGGCAACGGATTACCGCTTTCGATCGGAAGATGAACGGCCGCGTGCTCAGGACCCAGATAATAAGCCTGAAAACACTGTTTGTTCTGCGGGTCATGGCCCGGATCGTCCCCCATGGCAATGAAGTGCGGAAGATTCTCGTTGAGGCTGCCGAGGCCGTAGTGCACCCAAGCGCCGACGCTGGGTTGGGTCTCATCCAGCTTGTGTCGGCCCGAATGCATTTGGGCCATGGCCGTGTGCTCGTTGTCGGTGGTGTACATCGAGCGGACGATTGCCATGTCATCAACACAGCCGGACAAACGAGGCCACCAGTCGGAAATCTCGATCCCGCTCTCGCCGTGCTTATGAAACCCAATTTGTAAGGGAAGTAGTTTCGGGTGCACTCGTCGATCACCGGTGAGTGACCTCAGCCGCTTCAAATGGGGTGACTTCACCGGATCTTGAAAGGGGGTGTCGGAATAGGTCTTTCCGGCGAACTGATTGAGGGCCGGTTTGGGGTCAAACGTCTCCATCTGGCTGTAGCCGCCTGGCAGAAACAGCCAGATCACGTTTTTGGCCCTGGGCGCGAAGTGCGGTTGTCCGCTTGGTGGCGCCCCGTCCGAAGGGGACGCGCCGCGAACACTTCGGTCACGATTGAGCACGGCTGTCAGTGCCAGCCAGGGAAATCCCATTCCCACACTGCGCAACAACGATCGGCGGGAAACCGAGGCGTCAGGGAATTCATCTAATCCTTGAGCTGTCTGCATGGCGCCATTTCGGTTAACGGACCGACACAAAATCGTGATGATTGAACAGCACGTGGACCAGACTCTCCCGCGCACGCATTTCCGGATCGCCGGCTGGCGGTACGTCGCCATCGGCTTTCTCGTTGGCCGTCGGCTTCGCAGTTTGCTTCATGAAGAAAGCAGCTTGCTGTTGAAGGAAGTCCTCGCAGGTGGATTGTTCCATCGCAGTCGGTGTCCGCGAAAGTATGTGAATGAACGCCTCTTTGACAAACGCCTCCTCGCGCTTTGTTGGACTTGTGGATTCGGGGGCAATTACTCTCCAAAGCTTGCGGGCCAGCAGACGGCTTTGATTCAATGCGAGCCCACTATTGGTCAGGCCAAGCGCCTGTTGTGGGACGACGGTTGTTTTGCGACGGTAACAGCAGCGCGGATTGGCCACGTCGAACAGTTCGAGGAACGGCATGAGAATTTCAGGATGATGGCTGAAGTACAAACTTCTCCGCGAAGAAGTTTGACCAAGGCTGTTATCAATCTCGGGTCCGCCTTGACGGAAGTCCAA
>PADE01000026.1 GCA_002702965.1 Planctomycetaceae bacterium | reverse complement strand
CTCTGTTCATCGCGGTGCATGAATTGCGGGCCGAGGGACTCGACACGAGTCGGCTCCGATTGCGATTTGTAGGGCAGAAGCTCGAACTGGTTCGTAAACTCGCCGCGCAATGCGCATGCGCAGATTTGCTGGATCTGCAGCCAGCCGTCACTCACGATCAAGCGATGCAGGAACTCGTACAGGCCACCTGCCTATTTTACGTGCAAACCGAGTTCGGCACCCGCCGCCGACTCACCGAGTGCATTGGCGCGAGGCGCCCGATTCTGGCCTATCCAGATTATCCGGGCACCTTTTCCAATCGGCTCCTGACGGAGTATGGCGCCAGCCGTATCGCCGCCGACAAGAACTCCCTCAAAGCCCACCTCCGCGAACTGGTCCATCGTTTCGAGCAAACCGGGCAACTACAACTACCGGTCAACGAAACCGTGGTCCAGCAACACAGCGCCCGACAGCGCGCCGGCGAGTTTGCCGCCTTGCTCGAACGTGTCACCACACCACACACCCTCTCAGCGCAGGCACCACTGCCGACGTAACCCATTCCAGTGAGCCAGACGCATTCTGATTTGTCCGATCCAACGCGAGCCTGCTGTCCTGGAACCCCAGCACAATGACTCGTCGTTGTGGATCAAACAGTCATGATCGATTCGATCTGCGGAACCCACAACAACACGGTACGATGACGGAAACGCAGCCATTACGGATCCTGTTCGCGCCCCGCGAAATATGTGGGCAAATGCAGTTGTTGGCCGAGGGTTTCCGAGCTCGCGGACACGTCGCCACGGCCGTGGGTTACCACACGGCTTCCCATGGAGTCCAAAACGACCTATGCCTCCATTTCGAGAAGAAATCCAGAACTCGGCAATTGGCGGCCTCACTCGCGTTCACCAAGCAAGCCATCCGCGATTACGACATCTTCCATTTCTTCTTCGGTCGTAGTCTGATGCCCAGGAACCTGGATCTACCGCTCTTGAAACGCCTGGGAAAAAAGATCTTCGTCCATTTCCGAGGTTCGGACATTCGTAGTCGAACCTGGGTCAGCGAAGTTGTCATGCCTCAAGCACTGGGGCGTTCGCCGACAGGACAATTTCCCCGGTCGACCCCCAGACAACTGAAGCAACTTGCCATCTGGCGACGTTATGCGGGCGCCCTCTTTGTCTCGATTCCCGAATTGACAGAAATCGTTCCGGAAGCCCTTGTCGTTCAGCAGACCATTGATTTGTGCCGCTGGCCCTATAACCCAGAAAACGGTCAATCCTCGAATCCAGAAATCGTCATCGGCCACGCGACCAGCAATCGCAAAATCAAAGGAACGGCGCATTTGGTTACCGCTGTCAATCAACTGCGCGATCGCGGTCATTCGCTGCGCCTGGACATCATCGAAGGTATCGATCACAAAGACGTGGCTACAAGATACCGCCAATGCCACATCGGTGTCGACGAGCTGGTGCAGGGATCCTATGGCAATGTCGCGATCGAGCTAATGGCGGGCGGCAAACCGGTCATCGCCAACCTCGGACCCTGGTATCGCGGCAATCGACCCGATTGCCCGATCGTCCATTCCGGGCCCGCGGAAATCGGCGCGAGACTCGAAGAACTGATCTCAGACAGAGAGCGGCGACAGCAGTTAGGAGCAGCCGGCCGGTGTTACGTCGAAAAATGGCACGATGTCCGATCTCTCGTAGACCGGCTGACCGACATCTACACGCACAGCAACGAAGAGAGAGAGCTGTAGACACAATGCCCCCACCAAGCGCACAGCGGGAAGAACTTGCATCACTGATCCAGGTCGAGCCAGACAGCTATGCGACGCTCGGCTACGACTCCAAGCGGCGATTCTGCAGTTACTGGCACCAGCTTGACGAAATCATCAAGACCGATGCCAAAACGGTCGTCGAGGTGGGGGTCGGCAGCGGGTTCACTTCCGACTATCTGCGCAGGTCTGGAATTCGGCTCACCACCGTCGACATCGATGCCCGCCTGAGTCCCACCTGTACCGCGTCGGTCCTCGACTTACCGCTCGACGGAGATACATTTGACGTGGCCGTCTGCTACGAAGTACTCGAACATCTGCCGTTCGACGATTTCGAAACGGGATTGAGAGAGCTGGCCCGGGTCTCACGGGGCCCCGTCATTGTCTCTGTACCCGACGCGACCCGCGCGGTTCGCTTCATGGCCCGCCTGCCTGGTAATATCAAGCTGCAGAGAACGTTTGCCTACCCGTCTTTTCGAAAGCCGCGTCTGGCCCCCAACGGTGAACACAAATGGGAGATTGGGGTTCGGGAATTCCCACTGCGGCGGGTGCTCGCGACCATCGATCACGCCGGACTGGATGTCGTGAAGACCTATCGCGTCTTCGAGTATATCCGCCACCGGTTCTTCGTCCTCCAGAAACGAGGTTAACGGCGCAGCGGCGCTCGCGCGTCAGCGGTCTCGGAAAGAAAACCGTGCCGCTGGAACCACACGGTTTTTCCAATCTCACGCTGCGGTCCACAGGCTATATTCTGTACGCCTGTACCGGACACAGAAACAAGCCCNTCTTAGCTAAGNTGGTCGCGNNCCCAACGTCGNTCGGGCCACAGCTCACAGCCCCTCACNTATCCACTCGTTCATGACGGCTCCTTCTCTCTCCTCAACCACGAGCGATCCGGCGCTCAACTCGGCATCCGAGATCGCGCCGGATCGACAACCGGGNACTGCCGCACCACTGCGCGTCTGTCGCCTGCTGTTTGCAGCTCTCGATCGGGCGGGAGTCCGGTATTGTCACTGGAAGAGCAACGAGCACCTACTGCCCGGGCTGGTGGGTGAAACCGACCTCGACCTGCTCGTCGAGCGGTGCGGATCCGCCCAGCTCCAGCGGGCCCTCGCAGAGCACGACTTCAAGTCATTTCGAGCCACAGCCTGCACCAGCTATCCGGGTGTCGAAGATTATCTGGGCGTCGACCCCCACACGGGGAAGATGATCCATCTGCACCTGCATTATCAACTGGTGCTCGGGCAGCAGGGACTCAAGGGCTATCGGTTGCCGCTGGAAACAGAGTTGCTCGACGGCCGTCTGCTAGACCCCCAAACCGGTATCTACATCTGCGCGCCTCATTTCGAGCTAATGCTGCTGTTATTGCGGCTCGCGCTCAAGCTGCGTCCGCGNGATCGTGTGCGCCGTCTGGTCGGCCGCCGCTGTGCGGGAACCANCACCNAAGCCGAGTACCAATGGCTNCTGCGGCGNACCACAACNGACACCACCACNGCNCNGTCCGCCNTCCACCTCGGATCGCGGACGGAANGTCCGNTNCGTGNNCTTCTCGATCAGGGGCTCTCTTTTGGAGGGCTCTACCGGTTGCGAGCGGCCGCCCGCTCGGTGATCGACCNCTACGCAACCTACCGTCCGTTAGCGGCGGCGTACCAGCTCGCCTCGCGGCGGATCTCGCGAGGNTTCGGCGCTCTGAAAAATCAGGTTCTGGCAACTCCGGAACCCCTGCGACGCTCGTCTCCTCGCGGGGGGTCGCTGATCGCGATCATCGGCGCGGATGGCGCCGGCAAATCGACCGTCATTAGAGAAGTCCGGAATTGGCTGGGATGGAAGCTGGACGTGAAGACGGTCTACTTCGGTTCCGGTGATGGCCCCATNTCACGGAGCCGCAGGTTCTTGAACCTGGTGGTCAAAACGGGAGCGAGAGCGAAACGAGTCGCCGGTCGAGCATGGCATAAAACAGACGAGCTGCCACCCGAATCCNCGGACGGAGTCGACCCACATCGAGCAACCAAATCGACTTGCCTAGGGCGGTTACTCCGCTCGATCCGCGTGATCCTGATTGCGCTGGAACGCCGTCGCAATCTCGCGATCGCCCGGCGCGCTCGTAATCGCGGTCTGGCCGTCATCACCGATCGTTACCCGCAAACGCAATTCCTTGACATGATGGACAGCCCGCACCTGTCCGCGTGGCACCAACATCAGAGCCGGCTCCTGCGNGCCATGGCTCGCTGGGAGGCCGCGGTTTATCAGTCGGCGAACTCTCCGGCGCCGGATCTGGTGATCAAACTCTGTGTCGATCCCGANGTGGCGCGCAATCGCAAACAAGATCAAACCGCCGAGTCGCTGTCCCGCCGTTGCCAGATCGTCCACCAACTCGAGTTTCCAACGGCCACCGAGACCGTTGCGATCGACGCGAACCGCCCACTCGACCGTGTACTCGTTGAGGTCAAATGTGCCATCTGGAAGACCCTCTAAGCGGCGACCCCGCGCCGTCGTCGTGGAGCTGTTCGGACTCCCCGGATCCGGCAAAACCTATCTTGCCCGAGCGCTCTGTGAAGTGTTGCAGCGGAGCTCGCGGTCGGTCCTCGATTTTAGTCGTCATACCTCACCGCTACGACTCTCCTGGGAATGGGTGCGTGACCATTTGGCCGTGCGATCGTGGATGGTGTGCCATCCTTTTGAAACCCTCGACTTATGGCGGCAGATACGGGATTCCGGACAAGTGACGCGGCGCGAGCGCAAACGTTTGACCCGTGGTTGGCTCAAGACCATCGTCCGCTTACAGCAATGCGCGANTCACTATGACATCATTCTAATGGACCAGGGATTTCTGCAGCTCCTGTGGGGAGTGGGTTACGAGGCCCAACCNGCGACGTGGAACCGTGTACGGCAAAAACTATTGGGACTGATCCCCGCCCCGGACGTCGTGCTACTAATCGACGCGTCTCCCGACGTCGCAGTGCGACGGCTGCTGAATCGCCCGGGAATCACCAGCCGGGTGGAGCGCGATGGACCGCAATCCGGTGATGTGATGGAGCGAGCCCAATCACTGACCTCGCGGCTGCGAGACGAACTGGAAACGCGCCGTACCGGGTGGCACGACACACTGCTGATCCCTGTCGACAACGTGACCGACGGCTGCTCGCAAGTGGCTCTGGAGACGATCGCAGAACGACTGGAGCAGATTGCCGACGGCGACTCCTCGCACGAGGAAATTGCGGCTGCCAACGGTACGTTTGATCCATCTCGTGCTTCTGCGAATTCGATTGGAATGCAGAACAACCAGTGACCCGCGGTGAACTTCCCCGCACGCCACCCGTCGGTACATCCGGCGCGAATCTCTACACCCGGTAGCAGTCAATTCCCGATGGCCCAAACTATTCTCTACCTGATCGATTCGCTCCAGACCGGCGGCACCGAACGAAGTCTGTTAGACATCACCGGCCGCTTGGATCGCAATCGCTTTCTGCCGGTTGTCTGCCGGGCATACTCTGGCGACGAGCTCCAGTCGCGATTTGCCGCGACCGACACGCCCGTCGTCACGCTAGGACTCAAAGGAAAGTACCACCTATTGCGCGGTGCGCGACGGTTCGCCCGCCTGATTCGCGAAACCCGTCCGGCGCTGGTCCACACCTCGTTATTTCGTTCCGATCAGATCGGTCGGCTCGCCTGCTACTGGACGCGCACGCCCCTCGTCAGTAGCTTCGTCAACGTCTCCTACGAACCAGTTCGCTTGCGAGAGAACCCCCGTCTGTCGGCCCGCAAACTCAACCTATTGCGGCGGATCGATGCCTTTTCAGCGCGGTGGGTCGACCGCTTCCACGCGGTTTCAGAGACCGTANTGGCTTCCAACTGCCACCACCTCAGAATTCCATCCGACCGGGTGGATGTCATTCCCAGGGGCCGCGTCATCGACCAGTTCCAACCGCTCGATGGGGGCGACCGCCGACGGGTCAGAGCGGAACTGGGGATTTCCGATGCGGATCCGGTCTTCCTCAATGTGGGTCGACTCGTTGACCAAAAGGGTCAGGCCTATCTGATCCGCGCCATGGCACGCTTGGCCCAATCTCTGCCGTCCGCCCACCTCTTGCTGGTCGGCGACGGCTGGAACCGCGAGCACCTCACACGCCTGGCCACAGACGTCGGCGTCGATTCCAACGTCACTTTTCTGGGCACCCGCCGGGATGTCCCGGCGCTGCTTTCAGCGTCCGACATCTTTGTTTTCCCTTCGCTCTACGAAGGTCTGCCGGGAGCCCTCGTGGAAGCCATGCTGGCGGGCAAACCGATTCTTGCCAGCGACATTCCCGAAGTCCGTGAAGCGATCCGGCCCGACGTCGACGGAGTGCTCGTGTCACCGGCCAACGACGAAGCGCTGGCCAGCGCCATGGTACAGCTGGCAAACGACCACCCACGGCGTCAGCAGTACGCCGCCAGCGCTCGCCAAGCGGCCCTCGCGCGGTATGACATCGACCGGGTCGTCAGAGCCACCGAGCAATTCTACGAACAGACTCTTCGCAACCCCACTCGAAAAACGAAGAAAGCTCAACCGCCACTGTGAGAATCGTCCAGATCATCACCCGACGCGAACTGCGTGGCGCTGAAGTCGTGGCCGCGGATCTGTGTCGATCCCTCATGCAACGCGGACACGAAGTGGCGCTGATCGGTCTGTTCGCGCCCCCCGACCGCACCGAAGCGGACTCACTGGNCCGAAACCTGACCCATGTCTTTGATCTCGGCGGCCGCAAGAGGCGAGGTTTTCAGTACCCGGTCCTATCCGCGCTACGAAAAACTCTGATCGCCTTTCGGCCCGACATCGTACAGGCCAACGCATTTAATGCGCTCAAGTTCGCCGCCCTAACCAAGATCACATCACGCGCCCGCTGGCCGCTGGTCTACCGCAATGTGGGGCTGGCCAGCCGCTGGTTGACCCGGCCGGGGCAACGGATGTGGGGACGTCTGCTACTGCGTCACGTAGCGCAGGTCATTTCGGTCAGCGATGCCAGTCGGGCTGACTTCTCGGAAACCTACNGGGTTCCAGAAACCGACATCGTGGTGACGAACCAGGGGGTCACGATCCCTCGTCATTTTCCTAAAGCAGAGTGGCGAGCGAAACTGGCTNCGTTGATTGGCTGTNCGACCGCATCCCCTCTACTCGTCCATGTGGGCAATTTTGCGCCAGAAAAAAACCACGTCGGACTGCTACGGGCCTTCTCCCAAGTCCTCCAGCGACACCCCGATTGTCATCTGGCATTGATGGGCGACGGGCCTCTGCGCAATCAAATCGGGACAACCGCCGCGCAACTGAACGTCTCCCCACGGGTTCACCTACTCGGAGCGCAAACCCAGGCCGCTGACCTCGCGGGCGGCGCCGATGTGATGCTNCTATCGAGTCATATTGAGGGNATTCCAGGCGTCCTGCTAGAAGCGTGTGCCCGTCAATTACCTGTCGTTTCGACCGATGTCGGCGGAATCTCCGAAATCATCCGTCACAACCANACAGGAGTCCTGGTCGACGCCGGTGAGATGGTCACCCTGGGCGTTGAAACGGCGAGACTGCTAAGTCAACCCGCGCTCTGCGAACAGCTCGGCAAGGCGGCCCAAGGCGTTATCCGTAACGGCTACGAAATGGGACAATCCGTCGACAAACTGGAAGCGATTTTCCAGCAACTCGTCGCCGGCGCTGGAAGTCAACCGAAACAGCGACGGTCGACCACGACGACCGTAGGTGTACCCGACTAAACGGGCACCGCCCTGGACCGCTAATCTCGCCTGGCTGCCACTTGGCAGCCAGGCTTTTCTATTGCGCCCAGCAGTTCCGTCGGTGCCGCGACACGAGTCCCAGCTTAGCGAGCCGTCCCGTCCTCTCGCCCGTTGACGCGGGGATCGCGCCCGCGGNATTCGCTCGTACTCCCTCGCGGGGGAGGGCCACTAGCGAGCCATGTGTTGTGCCACCAGCACGGTTTGATCGCGTCCCTCCTCCTCGGGACCGCGCACCCGCTCTGCCAGACGCTCCAACAGGACCTCCACCGGCGCGTTCAGACAGCCACCCAGCCACTGCATCAAGCGGCCGTTGTTGAGCGGCTGCTGGCGCGCCTCCAGTGTCTTCACCGCGCCCTCGCTGAAGATGATCAGAGCGGTCCCACACGGCACGCTGTGTGCCTGCGAGTGGTAGCTACTCTCCGGCTGGGTCCCGAGTGGGAGACTGTCACGCGTCAGGCGTCGGGCACCGTTGACGTCGAGCAAGAATGCAGCCGCCTGGCCAGCCAACGCGAACTCCAACTCACCCGTCTCCGGGTCGAGCATCCCGTAGAACAGGTTGGCGAGTTGGTCGCCTGCCGAAGAGGACCAGCAGGTCTGGTTAACGCGTTCGACCATCTCGATGGGACGATGGCGATAGCAACCGTGATCCTTGACCGCCGTGTGCAGCATCGCGGCGGTTAGGCCCGCCTCGATGACCGATCCGTGGGCCGATCCAACGGTCAACGAAAGCGTCCCNTCNGGCACCACGCACCAGTCGTGGAATTCCCGATTCANGCCGACCGCCGGGGATGTCCAGCCGGCCACCTGCCAGTCTTCCAGCGGGGGCGCAATCGTGGGCAGCCGAGATATCTGCCACGCGACCCCATCGGTCATTTCGCCGGCCACCCGTTTCGTGCGGATTCCCTCGTTCAATAGAACCCAACGGTCGAGTTCGGCCGCAACCCGCCCGGCGGTAATTTCAACCACATTGCTGGCCACCGAGTCGAATTCCCGTGGCTGGCGAGAAAACATCCAGAGCGTTCCCAAAGGGGCCGAAGGACTGGCGATCGGTACGCAGATCGCGGAGGCAAACGCCTCTCCTTCGGGCGGGTGCCAGTGTTTGAGTAAGCCCGTGTCTTCAATCACCACTGCGTGCCCGACCAGCGCTTCCAAATCGGCGGCCGAATTCTGCAACGGCCGCCCCACCTCGAGCAACCTCTCCTGGGGAATCTCACCCCAGGCGGCCCTCAGTTTCAGCAGGCTGGTGGATTCATCTAACAGATAGGCTGCAGCAGCTTGGCAATCGACCGCCTGGGCGCCGGCCCGCAGCACCGCCTGGAGTGTCTCGGCCAGGTGTTCGCGTTCGTCGGGGCGTGGCGACACCGGCACACTGGCCGCCAACTCAGCCTCCCGCATCCAGAGTGCGCGGCGGGTGCGGTGTAACTCACTGAGTACTTCTCCGACCGACTCAGCCAACTGTTCTACGTGTTCTAGGGATTCACGCTCTTCGGACGGCTCGCAACGCATGCCGCGGATGACCAGTCTTCCATTGCTATCGGACCCATCGGCCACCACCGGCCGCTGCCATAGCGGCGGTGTCGCTTCGGCATGTCCCACCTGGTACTCGAGTTGCCATCCTAGCGCGGATGTGAAGTGATCGCACAGCCTGACCACACTCGACAAACTGGTCAGGGCGGGTGCGGGTGCCGGCTTGGCCTCGTNATGCAATTTGAGATAAGTTGGGGTCGGTCTACTCACGGCAGGAAGCTCTCAAGGAAGGCGACGTTACCATCTCCGTCGGAGACAACCATCACGCGGGACGATTGCCCGGCTTCCATGCCCGGTAGGAATCTTCATCGGCCCAGCGGGTCCCGTTTTGCAGTACAATCGAGCCCGCGACCTGACGGATTGACTTTACTTGGCCAGTCGATCGACTTGACTGGCTTAGCACGCATGCGCCGGATCGCACGGACGAACCGAACAGAAGAGCAACAACGCTGTGCGGGGCACACCGGGTGCCAATCCGATGACCGATGGTGACACGCTGGAGTTCGCTGGCCGCGCCGCTGAGACGAGGATCGGTACCATGCCCAAAATATCTCCTCAAGATGGCCCGTTGACCCGCCGCGGGCTGCTGGCCGTGGGGCTGGCTTCCCCGCCGGCTGTGCTTGGCCGCCAGAGAGATGACCCGGCGTCCTTTGCCTCTCGACAGGTCGCCGCCTGGCGACCGCGTCCACTCATACTAGACGATGATGGCGACCTGGTTTACGACGAACACACACGCCAAGGCGCCGACGCGTTTCTCCGTTTGCGGATGAACGACTGCCGAGCGGCCGGCATCCGCAGCCTCGCCTGGTNCATCATGTGGGGCATCGCGCGTTCCGGCNCAACCAACGTCCGCTACTGGCAAACCCANATGCAGGACCGGCCCTTTCAGGACAATTTGCACGATCCGACGACCGTCATTGCGGAAAATTGTCGTAAACATCAGATCGAAGTTTTCGGATCGATCCGAATGAATGACGCGCACGACGGCTACGGGATGCCGTTCGCCAAACTCGTCTATCCGCTGAAGGTGGCGCACCCCGAGATGCTGTTGGGAAACGAGTCCCAACGCGGACACCCACCCGATGGCCTAGCGGCGGCGATGTGGTCCGGCATGGATTTTGCGCATCCACGTGTTCGGGAAGATCGTCTGTGGTGGATCGAAAACACGGCCCGCCGCTACAACCTGGACGGCGTCGATCTGAATTTCTTTCGGATGCCATTTTATTTCCAAACCGCGCAGGCGACACGTCAGGCTCCACTGATGACCCAGCTGATCCGCCAGGCGCGGAAACGCCTCGACGCCGTCGCCCGCCGCCGCGGTCGACCGCTGCTGCTGGGCGTCCGCGTTCCTGGAACACTAGAGAGTTGTAGACGCATCGGACTGGACCTGGAAACCTGGCTACGCGAACGTCTTATCGACCGGCTGCTGACGGGGGGCGGCTACGTTTGTTATTCAACTCCCGCCGACGAATTGGTGAAACTCGGGCACCATTTCGATGTGCCCGTCTACCCCTGTATCAACTGCCCGGCCGCCTACCGGATGGGCGGAAACAACCTCCGCGCTGCGGCGTCGAATTTCTGGTCGGCGGGCAGTGACGGGATTTACCTCTGGAATTTTCACTACATCCCTGCACCCGGTTCGCTCGGTTACGGACGGCTGTCACCCCGCGCATTCGGGCAGCACCTCGCCGAGATCGGCTCGGCATCGAAACTGCGTTATCTCGACAAGTCGTTCGCAGTCAGCACCTCGGCCTGGGAGCAGTATCAACGAGCCAGCGCGCCGGCACCCCTGCCCGCCGCGCTCGGCCGCCAACGCGGCGATCCGAGCACCTCGATTCCGATCCGCATCGGTGACGATCTCGAAGCGGCTACGGCATCCGGCAAGCTGCGAAAGCTGGTCGTCCGGGGCAGCGTGAAGGGCGCTGCGGAGGGGGATTCGCTGTCACTGGTTTGGAATCGGGGTGCCGCCACCGAGATCCCATTGTCCGCCGACACGCCGTTCGCTGTCACACTTTCACCGCGGTCAGCTCGACAGGGCCTCAATCAAGGGCAATTCTCGATTGCCAAGCGGGGCGCCACGGCCCAGCTTCCGCTTAAATTAGTTGCGCTCCGTGTCGACGTGTCGTACCAAGCGTCCTAAAGCGACTGTCGCGACGGCCGGACGCGTTGACAGAATTGACCGTCGGCCCTGCAGGCGCGATACTAATCGACCGACGAGATGAACGGGTGGACCACGTCGCTTCTCCACCGCACCTTGTGACGAGAATTCGCAGCCTCTTGTCAACAGCAAAGGACATCCCCATGCACGCCGGGTCCGTCTCTGCTCGATGTTTCCGCGCGCAACAGAAGTCGCCGGTCCGCGCGCGCGACCGATTTTCCCAGCTCCGGACCACGACTGCCGTCTGGGCAGCGGCGGCGGTGCTCACGGTGGGTGGAATGGAGATCTCCGCAGCGGTCGACCAGCCACGACCCAATATCCTGTTTATCATGTCCGACGACCACGGATACCAAGCCATGAGCTGCTATGGAAGCCGTGTCAATCAGACCCCGAACCTCGACCGTCTGGCCAAACAGGGCATGCGCTTCGATCGGTGCTTCGTCACCAACTCAATCTGTGGACCGTGCCGCGCGGTGATACTGACCGGTAAATACAGCCACCTGAACGGATTTGCACGCAATGGCCAGACGTTCAATGGGAACCAACCTCACGTCGCCAAGATGCTTCGTCGGGCTGGCTACCAGACGGCGGTCATCGGCAAATGGCACCTGCGGACCGAGCCGACCGGTTTTGACTATTACCATCGCTTGATCGGACAGGGACCTTACTACAACCCCAAGATGCGTACCAACCAGGGGCAGACCGGACCACGGGGATACCGCGATGTCCAGCACCAGGGGTACACCACAGACATCATCACCGATCTGGCGCTCAAGTGGCTGAAAGAAGGCCGCAACAAGGAACGGCCCTTCTACCTGATGTACCAACACAAGGCGCCACATCGGAACTGGCAACCCGCACCCCGACATCTCAACACGTATGACGATGTCACCATCGCCGAACCGCCAACGCTTTTCGACGACTACCGGGGGCGTGGTACCGCCGCCCAGAAACAGGAGATGACGATCGCCCGACACCTCACTCCGCACGATCTGAAACTGTCGCGCCAACGGGGGTTCTTCACACCGCAACAGCGGATGGTCTGGGACCGTGCATACGGCCCCAAGAATGAGGCGTTAGCGGCCGCCAAACTGGAAGGCGAGGATTTGGTGCGTTGGAAATACCAACGCTATGTCAAAGACTACCTCCGCTGCGTCGATGCCGTAGACGAAAATGTTGGCCGCGTTCTCGATTACCTGGACGAGTCCGGACTGGCGGAGAACACGTTAGTCATTTACACCTCAGACCAGGGATGGTATCTCGGCGAACACGGCTGGTACGACAAGCGTTGGATGTATGAGGAGTCCTTTCGGACCCCTCTGTTGATGCGTTGGCCGGGCCGTACACCGCCGGGATCGGTCAGCACCCAACTGACGATGAATCTCGACTTTGCGGAGACCTTCCTCGACATCGCCGGTGCGGAGATTCCCGACGCGATGCAGGGCCAGAGCCTGCTTCCTCTCCTCTCTGGGAAGCAGCCGGACAACTGGCGGAGTNCGATTTACTACCACTATTACGAACACCCGGGACCGCACATGGTCCACCGTCACTACGGGGTTCGAACCGACCGGTTCAAGTTGATCTACTTTTATCAACTCGACGAATGGGAGTTGTACGATCTAACCAAGGACCCGCACGAACTGATGAGCGTGTACGATGCTCCGGCCTACCGGGCAACCGTCGAGAGCCTGAAGCGCGAACTAAAACGCCTTCGCCAACATTATCGCGACGACGGCAGCGTCGTTGATTTTGGCGCGCAGCGCGCTCGCAACGTAAAACAAGAGCTCGCAGCGCGATTCGACTTTGGCGACCTCGGGGATACCCGGCTGCACAGCGGCACGCTCGTTCCCGGGCGCCAAGCAACGGCCGTTGAGCTCGACGGATCCCAACCCGCCCTTCGACGGCCCAGTGATGCAAACCTGGACCCCACCTATAAACCGTTTACCGTCGGAGGCTGGTTCAAGCCGTCCAACGGCAACGGGGTCTTACTCGCCCTCGGGGGTCGGAGCCTCGGCTATGCGCTCTACCTCAACCAGGGACAGATCGAGTTCGCCATCCGTCGCGGAGGGCTACTAAAGACCCTCTCCGGTCCTCCCATCTCGCTCGACAAATGGCAACATGTGACCGCCACCGTCGACCCTGACGGCAAAGCCTCGATCCGACTCAACGGCCAACCCGGGGGTGAACCAACCANGATGGGCTTCATCGGTGCTCGGCCCGCCGATGGGTTGTCCNTCGGTGCCGACAGCGGGTCACTGGTGGGACGTTACTCGGAAGCCAACGGCTTTAAAGGCCAACTGGAAGACATCCGCATCTACTGGGGCCCCGTCACACCAGCCGTCCTAGACAGCTGGTCGAAGCCCTGAGAATCGCCGTGGTCCAGCGACGCATCGATTCAATGCCACAGCCCGTAGAGCAACATGTTGATCCCAATTCGGGCAGCATCCTGCGGTCCGTATCCACGACACTGTAGCGACGTCTGATTCTCCAACGCGCAGCTGATATCATAGGGTGAGAACACAACCGCGATTCGCCCGTCGATCTCCAGCGCCTCGAGCAGCGGATACGTCTTTTTCAGCCGGGCTTGAAGCGGATCGTCGGCGCCCCGTACCTGGGGATCGCGGAGGGTCACCTGGCGAACGTCGTAGCCGCGGAACTCCGCTGTCAGGAGTGGGTGATCGACCGAAATTCGACGCAGTCTCTGCTGTGGAAACAGGACCCGCATCTCTCGTCGAAACGAGNTCGCGAACGGTTCGCTGGCACAGATTGCGTCGGCGAACAGATACCCGCCTTGCTCGAGAAAACGACGCAACGCCTGCCGTTCGCGGGGCGTCCAGTGAAAGGTGCGGCGACCGTGCATGAAGACGATCGGATAATCGAATAACTTCCGGTCGCCCGGGGACAACAACAGCGGGTCGGGGCTGACGCGGCGGACCTTTCGCTGCTGTCGAACTTCCCGCAACAGATTACCTAGCGCCCGCGGCGCGTCNTCGCTACCCCCGATGTGCATCAGCTTNGGAACCAACAGCGTCCCGCGGGCTTTGTTTGTCGGGTCGCTGTCACTGCGCACCNCCCGNGGACGGTCGAGCTTGGATCGGAGCTGGCGGTTCGTCGCATACGCGACCACGTTTTCTCCGATACGTAAGCAGGCCTCGATTTCATCCTGCACGGGCTGTGGNTACCCCACCTCGCGGGCCCCGGGACTCAATTCCCAGTAACAGGACAGACTCTCGGGACAGTACACCACGCTGGTGCGACAACACGCATTGACCCCGTACAACTCGCGCACCTGATCGACGCGAACATCGGCGTACCAGATGGGATGATCGACCGCCAGCGGAGTCAGCGGGTTCTCGGGAAAGAGCTCATCCATCAAGGCTCGAAACGACCGGTCAAAGTCCTCACCGTGACAACACGCTTCGGCAAACAGAAAGCCACCTTGGTTGACATAGTCACGTAAGTTGAGCTTCTGCTCGTTGGTGAACTGCAGCGCGTCTCGACCGCTAAGAAACAACACCGGGGATTGCATCAAGTCCTGAAGCGAAGCGACCTCGGTATCGATCGTCTGCCAGGTCAATTCGCGTTTCCAACGCGATTCAACCCGACGGGTGAGGTTGGCGATACCCGCCCGGTGGCGATCCCAGTTGATTCCCTCCCCGTAACGCAACTTGGATACGACTAGCGGTCGGCGCCCCTTGGACAGGAACAGCAGCGCCAGCGAGGTGCCGATCGGACCTTGTGATTCGGCTCGATCCAGTCCCTTCCACTGTCCGGTCAGCTCGTTCTGTACCGCAACCAGTTTCTCGGCACCCGCGCGAAACCAATCGTGGCGCCCGATGAAACGGTTTCCGGACAGCCGGCCCACGCGTTCCACCCCGTATAGATAATACAACAGCCAGGCGCGGTTCACGCCTTTCTCTCTAGCTCCGGGGTTGTAGTGCACCGAAAACTTGTCCCCCAGCCACTTCAAGCCCCGCTCGATCGCCTCGTGATCTTCTTGTTCAGCGCAACACTCGACTTTGTCACCGATCACCCGCGCGTCGGGATTGCTCTGGTTCCCGTAGCAAATCAACAGCGAACCGATGCCAGCGCATGTCATACTCCCGGAGGGGGGCCAGTTTGAAGAATACCCCCAGGCGCCATCCGCCCGTTGCTGCCCCAGCCAATATTTCAACGCTCGCTCCCAGATCGCTGGCTGAATCACGGCGCCGATCCGCTCCGCCTCGTGAAGTGCCAACAGCGCAAACTGGGAATTGGATGGGTCGCCACCGCCGCCTCGCTGGCCGTAGTGCCACGCACCGGCCTTGGCGCCGGCCACGATCTGCTGACTTTCGATCCAGCGGACATTCTCGACGA